>NZ_JBVJCT010000043.1:0-69076 GCF_055588305.1 Streptomyces sp. NPDC042002
CCGACTCTATCAGATCCTTTCGGGCCCGATTTCCTCGGTGCTTTCCAGGTAATCCGCTTTCGCGTTTCCCTTTCCGGCGGCTCCGACTTTATCAGAATCTGTGGGCCGGATTGACCGGCGACCATTTCTGAACCATCAGGAGGAGCTTCTTCTGAATCGACGTGTCGATTGCTTTGAGAAGCGAGCAGACTCTAACCGCTGCCACCGGACGTGTCCAGTTCTAGGCAACTTCTCAACCCTGCCTCCCCGCTCCACCCGTGTCAACAAGTTTTGCGAGGCGAAGAGGACGCTAGCAGGTCAGCGGGTGCGCACGCACATCGGGGGCGTCGGGGGGAAGCAAGAGCAACCTCAGCAGGCAGTACACGAAGGAGTTCGAGCGGGACGCGGTCGCGGTCGTGCGCTCTTCCGGGAACGCCGCCATCGAGGTGGCCCGGCAGATCAGGGTCAGCACAGCACTGCGGAACTGGGTCGAGCAGGACACGGTCGACCGTGAGCAGAAGGCTGCGGGAGACCTGACGACAACCGGGTTCGTAGAGCCGCGCCGACTACGGAGGCCGGCCGCCGGCACATCCCCACCATCGGCGTCGAGGTGTCCCGTCACGATGCGGCGGGTGCGGATGCTGCCGCTGAAGGAGTCGGTGTTGCATCCGCGGCCGCGCATGTAGGTGGTGAGGTCGGCGGCCGCAGTAGTGAGGGCGGGTGGCCTGGTGGTGTCCAAACGGGTCCAGTCCTGGGGCGGGGCCGGGAAGAGCTCCGGCTGAGCAAGGTCAAGGAGAGGCTCTGATAGTCGGGGCGGACTTGGCCCGGTCGCGGGCGCGGCGTCGTTTGAGGGCGAAGCCGCCTTGGAGCGCCGCGGTGCCGGGGAGGAGACGTCCGACGGCCAGCCCGGCAACCCGATCATCCTCTTGTACAGGAACCGCAGGATGCGGGAGTTCATCGACGCGCACGACTGGATTGCGGCCTACCACCTGCCGCCCTACGCACCCGACCTCAACCTCGTGGGCCTTGTCGGCTCTGCCACGCAGCTGAAAGTGGCTTCGTTCACTTCTGGCCGTTCGGCACTCGCAGAGCACCGGCCCTGCGCGACGTTGGTCATCCATGCTTCTGATCTAGGGAAAACCGCGCCGACGGCCGGTCGGCGCGGGGCAGGGGGAACCATCATGGTGCGGACGGCGCCTCGGGACCGGACGAACTCGGGCGGCTGCTGGTCGGACTGCGCCGGGGCGCCGGACTGAGTCAGGAGCAGCTCGCCCACCTCGCGGGCCTCAGCGCTCACGCATTGGCGGACATCGAACGCGGCCGAGCCCGCGGCCCCCAGCGCGGCAATCTGAAGGCGCTGTGCGGTGCCCTGCGGCTGGAGCCGTCGGCGGCCGGGGAACTGGAGCACGCGGCCACCGTCGGCCGGCCACGTGGTGACCGCACAGGCGCCGGGCAGGCTCGCCACCCGCTCGCGTTGCCCCGCGACCTTGGTGACTTCACGGCTCGCCGGCGCTCCCTCGACGGGCTGCGGGCCCTGGTGGCGGCCGCCGAGGCCACGCATCCGCCGGTCACCGTCGTCTGCGGCCACCCGGGCTCGGCAAGACCGCATCGCGGTGCACGCCGCCGGCCATCATCAAGAAGTCGTCGACACGGCGGAGGCCATGCACTGGTTCTCCGACCTGAACCAGCACTGGGGCCTGTGGGCGAGGTGTTCACGTACGCCGTCGAATCGGCCCACGCACTCGGCAACCGGCAAGACGAGCAATCCACCTCAACTACCTGTCGTGGGCGCACAACAACTGCCGCTACGACCACACCGCCACTCTGCGGACCGCCGAACTCGCCGTCACGGTCGCCCGCGAGATCACCGACACCCTGCAGACCGGCTGGGCGCTCGGATACGCCGCCGGAGCCCTGCAAACGCCTCGGCCGGGTCGACGAGGCCGTAGGCCGGCCCCGCGAAGCCGCCGCCTGCCTCGAAGGCCAGACCTCCGCCAGCGGACGGCTCGCCGAACTCACCGTCCTGAACACGCTCGGCAACAACCTGCGGGATGTCGGCCGTGCCGAAGAAGCACTGGCCGTCCACCGCCGCATCGAGGCGATCTGCCGTACCGGGATGCCCGGGCAGTCACCTGACCTGATGGCCGTCTATCACGCCGTCGCACTCGCCGAGACCGGCCGCGACCTGGCAGCCCTGTGCCGCTGGGCCGAGGCCGAAGAACCGCTGCGCCGGGCCGTCGCAAAATTCGAGAGGGCCCGGATGGCCGCCCGGAGCGAATCCGCCCGGCTCGACCTCGGGCGCGTGCTCCGCCACCTGAACCATCTGGCCGGGGCCCGGGGCTTTCTGCGTGCGGCCGACGACGCCCTCGGCGGTCTCAACAGCCCCAGGCAGGCCGAGGCCTCCGCGGAACTGCTCGAACTCGACCGGATGCGGACCGCCCGGGGCCGGTGAGTCCGCCGCCGGAGCAAAGAGGCTCCCGATACCGGCAGAAGTGGACTGGGCGCCAGATCTTCCGGTGGAAGTGCCTGGGCTGCCGGGCGCCACGGTGATCGACTGGCCCCGGGCTCCCGGCCGTGCGCACGGGAATCCCGCAGGACCCGGTGTCCTCGGGGCGTGACGCCGCCGGGCCGGGCACCGTACACACCGAAGGAACGGATCATGGGGATGAGCGACGGAAAGCAGATGACGAGGCGCCAGATGCTGGCGGCGGGGGCACTGACCGGGGCCGCGGTGGCGAGCAACACGCTCTGGTCCCCGAAAGCCTCGGCGGCGGCGCCACCGGCGATCTTCTACTCGCCGCACCAGGACGACGACGCGCTGGGCCTCGCCGGGTCCATCCTGGAGCACAAGGCCGCCGGCCGGCCGGTCTACCTGGTCCTCGTGACCAAGGGCGAGAACAGCGACCTGGCGGAGCTGATGAACGGGGACCCGTGCCCGCTGACCACCTGGGGGGCGTCCAGCCACCCGTGCGCGGCAGGCGGCCACCACAATCTGTCCTGGCCGACGGACGGGACGAGCATGATCGTACCGGGCCGTACCACGGAGTTCATGGCCTCGGCGAAAAACCTCGGGGTCGACAAGGTCATCAACTTCAAGTTGAGCGACTCCGCGTGGGGAACCTCCGACAAATACAACGCGTTCGTGAGCGCCGTCAAGGCGAAGGTCAAGGCCCTCGCGCAGCAGTACCCGGGAGCCTCGCACAAGTTCACCGCGGGCTGGCTGGAGGTCACCAACACTCACAAGGCCATCTCGGACGCGGCGTACCTCCTCATGAACGAGGGCGTGTTGACGGACGTACGGTTCAACTACGTCTACGCGTACGACAATCCGACGAGTCAGCGGGCCAACGGCGCCGCGTACGTACTGAACATCCCGTCGGACCACATGACCGTGAAGCGCAACTCGATCTACTGCTACAACACCTGGGACCCGAGCCGAAACTTCTACGCGCTCGGCTACCACAGCGTGCCCGACAAGCTGGAGAGCGCGCACGCCGACCCCAGGGAGTTCGTGTTCACGATCCCCTCGGGGTACCGGACCGGGCCGATCACCGAGCCCATGACGTCCTGGTAGCGGGACCTACCACGCGGTGACCTCAGCCGGGTGGCGCGCCTGTCGGGACCTGCTGACCGGCGCCCCGATCGGGCTCGTCCAATCGCGCGGTTGACCTCAGAGTCCAAGAGGAAGGTGAATCCGCTCGTCAGGCGGCCGCGTGCGAGTTGCTGGAGGAGAGCGGCCAGGTACCCGACGGACCGTTGCGGTTCATCGGCTACGCGGGTTTTGTTCTCGCACCCGACCAGCGAGCTGAGAACGCGGCGCTGTTCGCGGGCCGCACCACCGAAGTTCGGGACTTTCAGGCCACCGAGGAGATCGCGGCCATCCGCTGGTGGAACCTCCGGGAAGTCCTCCCGGGATGTGTTCAGTCCCTGGACGCCTACCTCGCCCGACTCACGCGCGAGTCGGGCTCTGGCCCCTCCCACGATCCACGGTGACGTCAGGACTCAAGCTCGGCTGTTCTTCAGGGAGCTCCGGCGGTCCTGGTCGGGGAGGCGCAGGAGTGCCGCGCCGACCGGGGTCAGGGTGTGCAGGACGGTGTTCGCGTACCGGTGGCTGGCGATGAGTCCCGAGTCGCGCAGGACCGTGGTGTGGTGGCTCGCGTTGGCCGTGGACACCGACACGGCGCGGGCGATCTCGGAGTTGGTCGCTCCGTGTGTCACCGTGCGCAGTATCGCGGCGCGGGTGCGTCCGAGCAGTGCCGACAGTGGCGCTTCGTCCGGACGGAACTGAGGCGCGGGACCGGACGGCGCCAGCGGATAGAGCAGGACGGGCGGCAGGTCCGGATCGGCGAAGGAGACCGGCTTCTGCCAGCAGAAGTACGAGGGGATCAGAAGCAGTCCGCGACCACCCAGGTACAGGTCCCGGTCCAGTCCTCCCCCGTACTCGACCTCCAGGACGGGGGCCTTCCACCGCATGGCGGGCCCCAGTCCGCCGAGCAGCGCCTCGACTCCGCCGTACAGCAGATCGCGTCCTCGGCCGGCGCACTCGGCGTCGACGCGGGCCTGCATGCGGTCGACGTAAGGAGCGATGACGGCATTGTGGTACTTGCGCAGCACCCCGACCAGTTCCGCCCGTACGTCGTGGTCGGCCAGGCGATACATGTCCACCCGTACGTTCCTGACCTGGGACAGCAGACCGATCTCATGGCGGACCCTGGCCGGCGGCGTGTCGAGGATCGCGTCGAGTCCGCTGTCGAGCCCCCAACTCGCCTCGGCCGGCGTGAGGAAGTCGGGGAAGTAGGTCGCGCGGGGGAACAGCGGAAACAGCAGTCTGCGTACCTCGGCGCCCAGTTGCTGCGTGGCGATGGCGTCACGGGCGTCGCGGTGCCAGGCGGCATGGGCCCAGCGTCCGAGCTGCGACTGTAAGCGGTGCAGACTGGCGGCGATCTCCCATAAGGGGTCAGGTCTGCCCGCAAGCCGGGTTCGTACGAGATCCTCCGGAGTGAAGTGGATTCGTAGCATGATCCCCCCACGCGTGATTTTCCCCGATGCGGCTGACACTGCCGCGCCGCCCCCGCGAAGGCAATAACCAGAACGGATCGGCTCGTGGCGCACACGGCTCAGTCGGCACCGTGTGCGCCGAGCCGTCATCCGGAAATGAGGGCGGCGACCTCCTGGCGTATGGCGGGCATGTCGGTGAAGACCGTGCCGGGGCAGTCGGTGTCCGCCCAGTGGCGGTGGCCGCCGATGACCGGTGCGGCGCGGCTGACCCCGCTGACCGGATTGAGGTAGAGCACCTTGCCCAAGGGGACGAGCGCGTGCCGTGCGGCCAGTTCGGCCAGGAGCTGGAGGAGCGCGGTGCGTGCGGCGGGCGACGGGGGTGTGGTCGTCAGGGTTCCCAACAGGGCGATTCCGATGTTGCCCGTGTTGTATCCCTGGACGTGCGCGCCGGTCACGAGCCGACCATCGGAGTCGTGTGCGGCCGTGCCGTCGGTGCCGGACCAACGCCATTCGTACACAAGGCCGTTCCGGCCGATCAGGAAGTTGTAGCCGATGTCGCCGTAGCCCTTGCCGACCGTGTCGTTGCGGTAGATCGCCCGAACCACCGCGGCCGGGTCGGGATCGCTGCTCCCGTCGTCGGTGTGGTGCACGGTGAGGGTCTGGACCGGGTAGTACTCGGGCGGCCAGATCTCCGTACCGCCTGAATACCGGAGTGTCTCGTCCGCTCCCCATGCGGCTCGGGACATCAGCGTGTACGCGTCGGAAGCTGCGGCCGCCGAGGGCGGGCGGGGCACGACGCTCAACGCGGCGGCGGCTCCGAGCGCACCGAGGAACACGCGTCGAGGTACTGCGGACGCCATACGGCCCGACTGGCGGGGGCCTGCGGAATGCGAGTCCGGGTCCGTCATCGCGTGATTCCTCCTGTGGGCGGTGTGCGCGGCCGGCCTGCCCGCTCCCCTGGGAGACGGAGGCGGGCGGCCAGTGGAGCGGAGGTCGCCGCTACAGGGCGCAGGCGGGCTTGGGGGTGTAGAGGCGGGACCACGTGCTGGGGCCCACGACGCCGTCGGCGCCGCCCGTGGTGCCGTTGCACGTCTGCACGTAGTAGACGCCCTGTGCGGTCGCCTGGCCGTAGTCGCCGTCGACGTCGAGCCAGTCCTGGTACTTGCTGTAGTAGTCGATGAGGCACTGCACCTGGCGGACCGCGTTGCCCTTGTCGTTGGGGTGGACCGTGGGACGCGCGGAGTCGGCGATGTAGTTGCAGTTGGTCTCGGCGGCCGAAGCGCTCGCGGAGGGCGCGCCGACGAGCAGGCCGGTGACGGCCAGCACGGCGGTGCTACACAGAACAGCTAGGCGATGGATGCGCATGACGTCGCTCCCGAGGTGTGTGGTGGTCGTGACGAAAGTAAGCGTGCGTGTGAACACGACCCCCGTCGAGGAGATTCGACTGGGCCGAAAATAGGCAGCTCAGGCACCGTGGAGCAGGCATCAGGCATCAGGCATCAGGCACCGTTCGCCGGGCCGAGCAGCGCGTTCGGCCGGCGGGCGGGGGCGAGGCGGGAAGTACGGATGCAGAACCGGTGGTTCGGTCGGCGGGGCGGGAGTTGGGGCCGCGAGCCGGACGGCCGGGCGTCAGGCGGGGAGTTCGGGTGGCGGTCATGACGCGGGATCCCGGACGCCGTCGAACAGGGCCGGTTCCAGGGGATCCGGGCAGGAGCGCGGCCGGACGCTCCCTGCGGTGGCGGGGAGTTCGGCGGCGGGGAGTCCGGCGGTGGAGTGGACCCAGCCCGCGTACCCCCGTACCGGTGCGCGGTCCGGCCGCCCGGGAGGCGGCGCGCGGTGCGACTGCTCGGGCCCGCGGGTCATCCCGTGCGAGGGGAACAGCCGTACCGGGGAGGCGAACCAGCTCGGAGGGCTCCCCGGCTCCCCGGCTCTCCGGTATGCGGACCGTCGCTTCGAGGCTGCGCGCAACAGCAACCGGACAACCCTGTACGGCTGCCGTGCGGGCCGCACGTCTTTTGCGCCGACGTACAACCGTTCCGACGTCCCGTGGGTCACATAAGGCAGGAGCAAACATCTCCAAAGATCACAAGGGGGAAATATGCGATTCAACCGTTCCGTCCTGACGGCGGCCGCCTTCGCCGCCCTGGCGGTGGGGGCCACGACCGCCCTCGCAGCGCCCGCCTCGGCCGCACCCAACACCACACCGCAGAAGGTCTGCGGAAGCGCCTACAAGACCGTGAACTCGGCCCCCGTCGGCTCACTGGGCACCATCTACCTGACGTACAACGCGTCGAACGGCAAGAACTGCGTCGCGACCATCCGCCAGAACCCGGGCACCGCCGTGGACATGTCCACATGGATCTACGTCTCCGACACCGACCAGGGCGCCCAGGACTACGGCCAGTACACCTCCTACGCCGGACCGGCCTACGTGTACGGCAAGGGCCACTGCGTCGACTGGGGCGGCAACATCAGCAACGTCTACACCCAGGTGAGCGGCTCCAACTGCGCCGCCTTCAAGGAGCACCGGGTCACCTTCACCCGCTGACCCGCCGCTCCTCCCGGCCACCCCGCTCCCGCGCCGCCCTCTCCCCCCGCCCGGGTACAGAGAGCCGACGGCGATCGGGCCGACGCCCACAACCCGATCACCGCGCGGGAACGCACTGGCCCGACTCGCCCCGGCAGACTCACCGCGTCCTGCCGGGGCGAGCGCATGTCCCAGCCGGTGCCACGGGACCCGGGTCCTACCTGCCGATCGGGACTGTCCGGTCAACGGTGGTGGCGAGACAACCCAGTTGTCACCGGCCGGCGCGATGCGGGGCAGTTGCCGCCACCCGGAATCGCAGAACGCAGTGCCGGCTTCCGCGGACGGCGCCGGGGCGGCTGTGCACCCGGTCAGGCGATCCCGCACGCGCCGGGCTTTCGATGGCAGGATGTCCGGTGAAGAACCGATTCGCGAGGTCGTGGGGGGCGTGAGTGGCGGGGATGACTCTGGAGGCACTGGACGAAGTGCCGTGGGAGCGGCTGGAGTCGGCGCACGAGCACCACCCGGCCGAGGAGGTGTCGTGCGCCCTGCGGCACCTGGCACTCAAGGGTGGGGCGGCGACCGAGGAAGACTGCTGGCCCCTGTTCCGCTGCTTCGTCACGGGCACCGGACGCGTGGTCTCCGTTGCGACCGCGGCGGTGCCGTTCGTCGTTGCCCTCGCCGGCGATCCGGACATGGGTGCCAGGACCACGCTCGTGGAGCTACTGGTGGTCCTGGCCAACGCGGCGGCCAAAGCCGATCCGGGCCTGGTGGACGCTGACTGGCACGAGACATGGCGTCGCCAACGCCCCCGGATCCGGGCACTGCTCGCAGACCCCCGGCCCGACGTCCGCAGGGAAGCCCTGCCCCTCGCGGACGGGGTCGACGTGCTGCTGGAGCGCTGGAGCACCGAGACGGATCCGACGGTACGGCTGCCCGTGCTGCTCGCGCTGGGGGCCGCCGCGGCGGGCTCGGCCGACGCCGGGACGGTGGAGCGGGTACGAGCGGTAGTGGCTGAGGTGCTGCGCACCGACGCACCCGTCATGTGGGTCGCGGCCGTGCACGCCTGGGCCGCGTTCGATCCCCGGGCGCCGTTCCGTGAACTGGAGCTGCTGGTGGAGGTTTTGTCCGACCCGGCCGTGCGTCCGCAGTTCGAAGCGACCTGGTACGTGCCGGACGTCGATGGCGCCCTCACCCGCGAGGACGTCGTCTCCTGGACTGCCCACCTGCTCGAGGGCGCTCCGCGGACGGCGCTCTCCTTCGTCGCCCGCCTCCTCGACACGGCGCGTTGCAACGGGGACGCCCCGCTGTGCCGGGCCACGCTCGACGAGGCGTGGCAGTTGCTGATGGAGATGCCGTCCGCGGAATCCACGCTGCTGCCGCTCGCGGGCAGGCTGCTCGCGGACCCGGACGACGGCGTGCGGTACCGGGCGGCCCACCTGCTCGCGGTCCTCGGTTCGCGAGCGGCGTCGTACGCCGACGAGTTGGCCGCGCTCCTCGACGACCCGGGCGAGGCCGATTTCCTCGAGGGCACCGTCGGTGACCACGCCCGATGGGCGCTGACCCGCATGGGCGACCGGCGCGCCCTGCCGGACCTGGTCGAGCGGCTGTACGCGCCCTACCGGGGTCAGTACTCCCGCGCGTACGTCATGGGTGACCCGCGGCTGCCGGAGGTCGAGGAAGTCCTGACCCCGCTGCGGGCGCACGCGGAGATTCTGCTGCCCGCAGTACGGAAGCTGCTCCGGGACGCCGACGTGGACAGCTCGCTGACCCGCTGCTTCCTCGAAGTCCTCGAAGCGTGGGGGCCGGTCGCGGCACCGGCGCTGCCGGAGGTGGTGTCCCTGCTGGGCGACACCCGGTACTCCCTGTACGCAGTCGACGCTCTGGTGGCGATGGGACCGGCCGCGGCATCCGCCGAGTCCGCCATACGCAGGTGCGCGTCGCGCGACTTCCCTGGCCATCGCAAGGTGGCCTGGGCCCTCTGGCGCCTCGGCGGCGACCGTGACACGGCGCTGCGGCTCATCGGCGAAGCGGTGCTGACCGCGGAGGGGCCGTATTACGGTCCTGTCGACCTCCTCGGTGATTTCGGGCCGGCGGCCGCTCACTACGCCGACCGCGTGCGGCGCGTCATGAACCACGGTGGCGACTGGCCGCGACTGCCGGCGGCGGTCGCGCTGTGGTCGATCACGGACGAGCCTGAGCCGAGTGCGGCCGTCCTGGAGGAGTTCCTCTCTCCCGTCGCCGACGGTGATGACTCCTACGGCCACTTCCTCGACGCGCTGCGGGCCCTCGCCCGCATCGGCACGGTCTCTGCGCCGGCGCGGGCGACCCTGCGTACGGTGCGGGCATCCGACCGGCGACTGTCGACGTACCGCGACTACCGAGCCTTCCTGCAGGACGAGGAGATCCGGACCGCAATCGACGACGTCCTCGCCCTGTCGTGACGACCGGTCGCCGGACGATACCGAGAGACGCCGAAAACGGGCCCGCTGCCCGCGAACTGCCACGGGCGACGACGAACGGGCAGATCGAGTTCGGCGGCTCCAGCCGGAGAGACTCGGGCCGCTGCTCGTCGCACACACCAAACCGCTTCGCCGGAACGATCGGCAAGGGCCGCAGCCCCGGCAGCAACAGCAAGCTGCCTATGTGACTGAGGGGCCACGAAGTTTCCGGACAGGCACCCAATAGGGTTGTCCTGAACAAGGAAACGAGGAAGAAGTGGCGCCACCCGGTGAGCCCTTTCCAACCTCAGGCCCGGCGGGGGCGGCCGGGCTGCGCAGAGCGCTGGAGCCCCGGATGGTTGGGTTTTGCCATCGAGTGGCACCGGGGCTGCCGACCGCATGCGACCGCACGTTGACGTCAGAGCCGGTCGATCTGGTGGTGGGGCAGCATGGTCGGCACGGTCTCGTCCAGCGCCTGCTGCAAAACCTGGTGTGCGATGCGGTCGTAGTCGCCGGCGCGGAGCGCGCTGGGGGTGGAACTCGACGCGGACATCGTCGGCCAGAAACTCGCCCATCGACTCGTGCATGAGCATCAGGAAGTGCCGCTTGGGCACCCAGCGGACGTCCGGGAAGCAGACCCGGTTCTGCTGCTCCAGCCGCTGCGCCCAGGCGGAGGCGCCGGCTCCCCGCGGGCCGTCAGGCCCTGCCGGTTCTGGCCCACCTGCGCTGCGGCCACACCCGAAATGATCGCGCTGCTCGGTCGACGTGGTCCAGGATCACCTGCCGGACCGGGCCCCTCGTTCCAGCTCGCCAGCACCTGCTCGGTCACGGGCCGCTCCTCGGCTCGACGATCGCGTCGTCGCCGAACGGCGACGCAAAGGCGTTCATGAGTCCGTGGTCACCGCGAACGGCAGCGGGCACCGTTCGGACGGGCGCGGGAGGTCGGCGGTGACGGGGGCCCGGCGGTGACCTTCCCCGCGGCGTGACGGGGTTCTCGACCGCTGCCCGGCAGGGCGCCGGCCGGCCGCGCACTTCCCGATCGTGGGGTTCGGGGTGTCCAGACGCCGGCTGCCGGAGAAGGGACTGCACTTTCGCCCGCGTCACGACGCATATTCGGCTATATCCATCTCAACAACGGATCTGGGCTATAGATTCACGTCCCGGCCGCGTATCACCGGCATTGTCCGGTGCGCAGGCAGGCTGTCAGGGCATGGGACAACGGGGGGAATACCGGTGCGTGCACGAGGGGTATGGATCGGCCTTGTGGCCGTGGCCACCACAGCGGCCGGATGCGCGGCGGGAAGTCCTGCCGCGCAGAGGAGCGCCCCGACGGCGTCATCGGCTCCCGGCGCGGGCACAGCAGCCGGCTCGCCGGGCCTGACCCGCCGGCAACAGGCCGCACGCGCCATCGGCCAGGCCATGGTCAGCCGTTCCGTGGCCGCCTTCGACATCTCGGCACGCAATCTGAGCGACCCCGCTCAGTTCTACGGCCAAGGCCGCATCGGCATGTCCTCCGGCGGCACGAAGGCCGTCGCGACGCATGTCCTGTACGACCCGGGCGAAGACCCGTGGTTCCCCCCGGACGTCGTAGTGATCGGAAACCACGCCTGGGTGACCCCGGACAACTCTCCCGCCACCGGCACGGCCACCTACGGGCGTACCGCCTACATCGCCGACGCCGGCGCCACGACGGACAACTCCGACGTCAGCAACGCCCTTCAGACACGCTGGCTGGCATCGCCGGAACATCTCGCGGCGCTGCTGGAGCACGCCGATCACTACCGCGAGACCGATCGCACCGAACGGGTCATCACCGGCCGGGTCTCCCTCGCGGCCCTGGAGTCCGACCCGGCCGGAGGCTTCTTCTACCGCCCCTATGCCCAGGCAAGCCCGGGCAAGGAACTCACCTTCACCCTCGTCACCGGCCACGACTACCTGCCGGTGTCCGTGAAGATGACCATTCCCTTCCACCACGACGAACCGGACCATCCGTCCCGGTTCACCTCCGACCCCTTCTCCGTGAAGTACCGCGACTGGGCCGAGGGACAACCCATCACCACCCCCGCTCCCTCCCCCTCCCCCCAGTGGGGCGGCTTCCCACCACAGGACAACGCCGCCACCGCCCAGCCCTCCGCCTGAGCACGCCGTTCGCCCTCTCCGACCAGGCGGGTGCCGGATCGGTCGAGCGACCGTCGGGGCCGAGCGAGTGATCTTGGTTGCCGGGAGTACGTGGTCCCGCCGTGTGGCTTGGCCGCAGGGGGTCCGGGCCTGTCCACTGTTCGTGATCCTGGATTGTCCGTGCAGACGCGAGGAGTGGTGGCATGCCTGGTTCTTCCGGCCGGTGGTGGTCCCGCACGGCGTTGGCCTTCGTGGTGACGATGACCTGTTCGACCGCCGTGCCCGTCTCGACGGCCGGGGCGGTGGGCGCGCCCTGTGTCCGCCCGGAGCGAGTGGGGACGGCCGACTCGGCGAACGTCCTCGGCCCGGCCGCCGCGGCGGCCGTGGAGAAGGACCTGTCCAGGCGCATGGCCGGCTCCGCTCCCGCGACGAAGCGAGTCCCGGTGAGCATTCCCGTGTACTGGCATGCGATCGGCAAGGACACCACGGTGCAGGGCGGCTCCATCCCGGACTCCGCCGTCCAGGAGCAGATCGGCGTTCTCAACCAGGCGTTCTCCGGCACGGGTCTGTCGTTCGCCCTGGCCGGCATCGACCGCACCATGAACCCGGGATGGTTCGACGCGCAGGCCGGCTCCCCGGCCCGTTCGGACATGGCCCGCGCGCTCCGGCAGGGCGGCCCGGCGGACCTGAACGTCTACTCCCTGGGGGCGACCAGCCCCGACGGCAGGGGACCGTTCGGCGACGCGGCCTTCCCGTGGGACTACGCCCAGAATCCGATCGCGGACGGCATCATCGTGCGCCCTGGAACACTCCCCGGCGGTGACCAGAGCGACCGCAACCTGGGGAAGACCGCGGTGCGCATGGTCGGGCACTGGGTGGGTCTGTTCCACACCTTCCAGGGCGGCTGCACCGACCCCGACGGCGACTACGTGAGCGACACCCCGGCCGAGGCATCCGCGTCGACCGGCTGCCCCGAGGACCGTGACACCTGCCCGAGTGAGGGCAAGGACCCGATCCACAACTACATGGACATGGGCATCGACTCCTGCGCGACCGAATTCACCCCCGGTCAGATCACGCGCCTCCAGCAGATGCTCCGCGTCTACCGGGGCATCGAGGTCTGACTCCGCCGCGCAGCCGCGTCGCCCCGCTTCGGGGCGCCTCCCAACAGCGGCAAATCCTGCACATGACCGGAATTATGGCTTCCGTCATGGCGAATATGATCTTGTCCTGATGAGATCGCCGGATGCTCGGTTTCCTCCTCCGTCTTCTGCCGTTCTGGGTCCGTGAGCCCCTGCTCATCGTGGTCGGGTCCGTTTTCGGCGTCCGCATCATGTATCTCGCCGTCCGCGACCACGATCGGATCGCGGCCGGTCTGGGCATGGTGTTTCTCGTGTTCACCGCGATACGTGTTCACACGGTGGTACGGACTCTGCGCGCACGCCGGAACCCGGATCCGGCAACCTCCCCGAGCGGGACGGCAGGGGCGGCAGTCGCCTCGCCCCTCCCCCAACCCCTCCCCCGGGCCCAGGCCGTAGCCGGGCCGCGTCCCGGTCCAGGCACTGCGAAGATGGAGAAGAAGGAGCCCGAGAAGCACAACGCATGGGGCCAGGCCTTCGCGGCCTTGGCCTTGTTCGGGGCGCTCGCGGCCACGGTGTGGTTGGGTCCACGCTTCATGCCGTCTGACGACAACACCCCGCAGCCCGCGTCGTGTTCGGACGGGGCACACGAAAAGCTGCCGAAGGCCTACAAGCAGACGCCCCGGCCCGTGACCGGCGAGGAACTGTGCAAGGCGCTCGACCGGCCGGACCTGGCCGAGCTCCTGGGAACGCCGGGAGAGACCGCGACCACCGCTTCCGGCAGCAACAACACCGCCCTTCTGACGGACGGAAAGGTCGCCGCACCGGAGGCCGAGATCGCGTTCGACACGTACACCGTGAACGTCTCGGCCACCTACAACGAGCTGACGACCGACCAGTACGTGAAGCTGATGAAGTACGGGGACGAGAGGGACATCAGGACGCTGACGGTTCTCGGCCGGCCCGCGGTCCTCTCCTCGGATCACACCATGCAAATCAAGATCGACCTCGGGAGCGGCGGATCCGGCGGACCGGTCGGGCAAGGCCCCCTGGCCAGGACACTGACCGTGGCCCTGGACCGTAAGGACCACGGCGGCTCCTGCGACATCACCGTGTGGAGCCAGTCCGGAGCCCTCCCGAGCGACAGCGCTCTCCTCGCCATCGCCGAGAAGGTGCTTCCGAAGATCCCCGAACGATCTGTCCGATGATCCGACGGCTCCATCGGCGGGTCATGGCTCGACGGTGCCAGGCCGGTGGCGTCAGGCCGGTGGGTCTGCCGAGGCGTACCGGGACTCCGGGCGAATACAGGACGCTGACCGGTGGCCCGTCGGGAGCCGGGAGCCCGGCCGCCGCGAGGAGGTTCTCCTCGCAGGTGATCAGCTCCGCGCGGTGGAGCGGCCAGCGCGGATGGTCGTTGGCGAGGTAGCCGGTGCTGCGCGAGAACGCGTTGTGCATGCCCCAGCGGGCCGTGAGGAAATGCTCCAACTCTGTCGGTTCCGGGATGGGTCGGCCGACTCTGACGACGATGCGGCTCCGCGCCCGGGAGGTTCGGGGCCGGTGCCGGGAACTGTTGTACGTGACGGTGTCGCCGTCCGCTCGTACCTCCATGCGGGACCACCGGTACGGCAGCCGGAAGCCGAGGCGTCCCAGGAGCACCGGCACGAGCCTTGACGCTTCCATGGACCGGAAGACGACCCCGCGGCGGCCGTACGCGTCGACCGAGTAGAGGCGCACGTTGGTCTCCGGGAAGGAGCCGAAGTACGGCACCCCGGGAAGCCGGAGCCAGCCCACCCTTTCCATCCGGAAGGCGACGAGGCCGGCGTAGGTGACCCCGTCGTACGTGTCCGCGGTGAGCCCGCGCGGCAGCAGCGGGGCGACGTCCGCGGGATCGACGGCCCAGTGGACGAAGGTGAGGTCGAGCCATCGCTGGGTGAGGAGCGGACTGCGCACCGCGGCCGGCGCCTGTGGCGTGATGGGCGTGGGGTGCACCCCACCAGGGTGCCAGATCGCACGCAGGAGGCGGGTGGGTCGGATGGGGCGCCGGTGGTGGCCGTCCCCGCTTCGCCCGGCTCGACCGCGCCGTCCGGTGAACTGCGGGAGCGCGCTTCAGCCGTGCAGCGGGACCCAGTGGCGGCCTGCCCGTGAGGGTGGCCATCGCAGGTGTGCGCCTGTCATGCGGGCGATGAGGCGCAGATGGGCGCCCGTGTTGCCGACGTACCAGAGCGGGCGCTCGGCCCTGGTCCAGACGTACGCCGGCACGCCTGCGTCCAGGAGGGTCATCAGGCGGGGTTCTTCGAGCGTCGCGGCCGCGAACGCGTACAGCGCCGGCAGTCTGGGGGCGATCACGCCGTAGTCGAGCATCCGGGCCAGGGCGTGTTCGTCGAGGATGGTGTCCTCGGTGGTCAGCGTGACGGGGTACACCGACGGGAAGGACCGGCCGAGGTCGAGGAACCATTTCACGGTCCCGTACCGGGGGTCCACCAGCCGGGGCCCGAGCGGGGCCAGCCTCCCCAGCATGAGCCGCGGCCGCACGAGCATGGCGTGGGTGAACAGGACGCGGAGGAGGGCGACGTTCATCATGAACCGCTCCACCTGCGATTCCGGCGCGGCCAGGTCCTCGTGGCGCAGGTAGCCGGCGACGATGCTGGCGTTGTGGGCGCCGTACCAGGAGGCGGGCGACGGCTTGCGGATGCAGTCGATCCAGTACTCGACGCTTCTGCCGCTCGCCTCTCCCGGGGAGCGGCGCACAGCAGGCCCGCCTCCACCTTGTCGCGGAGGAGCCCCTCGTTCACGGAACGCCACCATGGGCTGCCCGGGTGCGCACCGGACTCCGGGGCGTGCACTCCGCGTGCGGCGGACCACCGCAGAAAGCTCAGCTCGGCGTGACCGTAGCGGCGCAGGGGCTCGGAGGAGTGCGTGTAGAACTCCTGCGCCAGCGCCAGGCGTGCGGCCACGTCGTCGCGGACCAGCGCGATCCGCCGCTCGGCTCGGAAGGCAGCATCGGACATGAGGATCCCATCGGGCTGCTGTCGCATGAGAAGCCGAGGAACCCGGGGCCCCTCTTCTCAGGATCCGTGGTGGCGGCGCGTTCTGCCAGTAGGACTCCGTTAGGTTGCTCTGGCTCTTGGGTTCTGGCTGGTGACGGCTGTTCTGGGCAGAGGGCGGTGGCAGGTGGTGCAGGTGCCGGTCCAGCAGTTCAGCAGGTCCTGGAGGGCGTCGAGGGTCTGGTAGAGGGTGAGTCCGCTGTACCGGCTTTGGGGGCCAGGCGCTGTTCGGTGAGGAACGCGTGGGCGGCGGTGACCAGGGTGACGTGGTGATGCCAGCCGGTCCAGGAACATCCCTCGAAGTGGTCCAGGCCCAGGCCGTGCTTGAGTTCCCGGTAGTCGTGCTCGATGCGCCAGCGGATCTTCGCCAGGCGGACCAGTTCGGCGATCGGGGTGGTGGCGGGCAGGCTGGACAGCCAGCGGTCGGTGGGTGCTTCGGCGCCTTCGGGCCATTCGGCCAGCAGCGTGGCCTCGGGCAGGACTCCGTCCCAGTGGCCGTGTTCGGCGGTGGCGGCGGCCTGGGCCAAGCGGCGGGCCGTACCCGCAGCATCAGAAAGCGCGAGCGCATCGGTCCGCGGGAGTCCTCACGCCAGGTCACCTCGGTGAAAGCCTGCCGCCCGTGGCGGGCCGTCAGTGCGGCCACCGGGAGGGCTTGTCGCGGTAGCGGGGCCGGGGCTTGGCGGCCGTTGCCCGACCACGCCGGGGCGGTGGGCCGCGCGTCCTGCGGGTGGACGGTCACGTCCGACCGGATCGCCGCGACATATCCGATGCCGCGCTTGCTCAGGCCGTCGCGGAAGTCGGCGTTCTGCCCGTAGCCGGCATCGGCCACCACCACCGGCGGGGCCAGACCCCATCCGGCCAGCTCATCGATGATGTCCAGCGCCAGGCGCCACTTCTCGCGATGCCCGGTCTCTTCGGGGATCCCCGTCTTGCGCCGGTGTACGGGATCGTCCGCCCGCTCCTGGGGCACGAACAGCCGCCACTGCAGCGGACAGGACGCGGCGTCGGTGACCGCGTGCACGCTCACCGCCACCGAGGCAACAGCATCCCAACACCATGGCCGGAGCTCCGACCGAACCGATCCTGACGGCATGATCTCGTGGAGAGCCCGGTGCGGTGAAAGTCGCACGCCGGGTTCGGCGGGCGGATCCGGGAAACGGTCCTGGAGTGATCCAGGAACCGCGCCCGGACCCGACCCGACAACCTCGCCGAGGCCGTGGAGAAGACGGTTACGGAAGTTGAATTCGTGATGTCGGCCTTGCGGGGCCAAGCGGTGTCACTCAACTCTGGGAGGTCGGCTGTCATTCGCGGGTCATGTCCCGTCATTCCGCACGGCCGTGGGGGCCCGCCTCGAGGGTTGCGCGAAGGCCGGCCAGGGTTGAGCCGATGCGGGCCAGATCGTCGGGGGGAACCGCTCCGGTCAGCGAGATGAGCTCGCTTTCGACAATGGGGCGGGATGCGGACAACCGCTCCTCACCCTCGGATGTGAGGCGGAGGACGGACGAGCGACGGTCCTGGGGGTGCGCGACCCGCAGGCACCAGCCCGCAGCCACCAGCCGGTCGACCGCCTTGCTGACGGCCCCGACAGTGATCGCCAGTTCGCCGACGATGTCGAGCACGCGGCACCCGGGCACGCGGTCGATGATCTCCAAAAACTCGAACTGTCCCAGTCCCAGCCCTTGTTCGGCGCGCAGCCGGGCGCTCACCGCGTTGTAGAGCCGGGTCTCGACGCGGACCAGGTCGATGAAGATCGGGGTGATGTGGCTCACATTGGCCTTCCAGTAGATTCCAGGGAATCATCTTCCTTGGAATCCGGTTGAGGCGGGCAGGTGGATTCCCAGGAATCCATCCTCGCACCCCGACCCATGGAGGCCCCACATGTCCCGACAGCAGCGCGACGCCCTGGACGCCATACTCCGTTCCGCCCCTCGCAGTGAGAAGCGGCCCACTCCCGAGGAGCAGCGCAGCGGTTTCGCCGCGGCCCTCACCCGCCCCGCGCCGGAGGGCGTGGTCACCCGCAGGACCGTCCTGGGCGGGCGGCCGGCCCTGGAGCTGGAGCCGGCCGGAGCCTCCGGCCGCGGCCGGCTGCTCTACCTGCACGGCGGTGGCTACGTCATCGGCTCACCGGACACCCACGCAGGGCTGGTCGGTGAACTGGCCCGCCGCACCGGGCTGCGCGCGACGTCGGTGGACTACCGGCTGGCGCCCGAGCACCCGTTCCCCGCGGCTGTCGACGACGGGCTCGCGGCCTACCGCGAGCTGCTGGCGTCGGGCACCGACCCACGGGACCTCGTCATGGCCGGTGACTCCGCCGGAGGCGGCTTGAGCATCGCCACGCTGCTCGCCGCCCGGGAGGCCGGGCTGCCGCAACCAGCCGCCGTGGTCGTCTTCTCCCCCTTCGCCGACCTCACCCTCGCTGGGGGAAGCATCCGTTCCAAGGAGAGCGCCGATCCCATTTTCACAGCGGCCGACGTGCGCGCCTGCGCCGATCTCTACGTCGGCGCAGGCGACCGGGCGCATCCCCTGGCCAGCCCGGTGTTCGCCGACCTCACCGGACTGCCGCCACTCCTTGTACAGGTCGGGGCGAACGAGGTACTCCTCGACGACGCGGTCCGACTGGCCGGCCGCGCGGGCGCCGACGACGTCGAGGTCACGCTCGAAGTCGGCCCCGGCCTCCCCCACGTCTTCCAGCACCACTACGGCCGCCTCGACGAGGCGGACGCCGCACTCGACCGCGCCGCCCGCTTCCTCACAGCCCACCTGAGCGCCGGCCGCCCGGGCGCCGACCATCTCGAACCGGTCCGCTGACACCGACCCGGCTGCCTCCCCGTGATGGCGGCGACGGCCACAGGAGCACCGTCGCCGCCATCACGGGTTCAACTTCAGTAGCGCCCACCACGCCTGCATCCGGGCCGCGTTCGCCTTGTCCCCGGTCACCGAGGAAGCATCCGAGGAGACCCGGGTCACCCCGGCGCCACCGGTGGAGGTCGTGCCGTTCATCCCGCCCGACAGCACGCTCGACGTCACGGGGAAACCGCGGCGGCCGGCCGCCCGCACGACCGAGCGGTACGAGGCGATCCGGCAGAGGCTGTCCGCAGGGATGCCGCTGGCCGCGATCCGCCGCGAGCTACGGCTGGACCACTCGACCGTACGGCGCTTCGCCCGCGCCCAGAGCCTCGACGAACTCCTGGTCAAGGCGGTCGACCGGAACTCGATCCTGGACGCCTACAAGCCCTACCTGCACCGACGGTGGAACAAGGGCTGCCACGACATTCCCCAGCTCCACCGCGAACTGCGCGAGCAGGGCTTCAGTGGCGACATCCAGTGCGTCCGCCGTTACTTCCGCCCCTTCAAGAAGCCCCATAGCCCCAGGCCGAGGCAGCCGCCAGCACTTCTTCCCACACCGCGGCCGGCACCCCAGCCTCGCCGAATCGTGCGCTGGATCATGCCGACCCCCGGGCACCTCGCCGACGCCGGCACGGCAGAACTCGAAGAGATCAGAGCCGCCTGCCCGCACCTCGACGCCGTCGCGCGGCACGTCCGCGACTTCGCCGACATGATGCGTGATCTGCGTGTCGACCTGCCGCCCGCCTGGATGGACCGCGTCCTCGCCCGGCTCAACAGCGCCTTCATCGCGACACTCTTCGTGGGCGGCGCGGCCGGATCCCAACTCGGATCGGCCGTCCTCCGCGCCGGAGGCTGGACCGCGCTCGCCCCGCTCGGCGCCGCGCTGCCGCTCCTGCCCCTCCTCTACTGGACCACGGAGCGCGGAGGCGGAAGGCGCCGGGCCGGATCACGCCGTAGCGCCGGGCGGCCGGGAGCGTTCCATGCCCGGCCCCAGCATCAAGCTCGGGGCCCGATGAAGAGTCTGAGCGTGTCCAGGGCCATCTTGTCCGTCACGGCACTTCGACCGGACAGACGGTGAACAAGAATCCAGCCCTGCGGTGAGGCTCCCGCGAAAACGGACGCGCCGCCTGTCGCGCCGTTGTGCCACAGAAGGCTCCCCGCCTTCTGCCAGGCCGGTGCCGGTTCACCCAGCCTGCGGTCGACAAGCAGGTCGGTGAGGAGGCGGGCGGCGGCCCGGGGAGTGGCCCACAGGCCGCCGGCGGGAAGAATCGCGCCGTCCATGGTCCAGTCCTGCCGAGGCCGGCCGAACAGCCCCCTGCGGCGCAGTCGTCTGCCGGACGGCGGATCGCCGGCGACGTCGGCGATGCCGAGCGGGTCCAGGACGTGGCGGTGCAGCAACTCCTCGTACGGGGTGCGGGTGGCCGCGACCAGAGCGGCACCCAGGAGCGCGTATCCGAGGTTGGAATACTCCTCGGCCGTCCCCGCGGGAGCGGTGACCAAGGTGTCGAGGTGCCGTACGACCGAGTCCAGGTTGTCGGCGTCGAAAGCCACGTAGGGATCGCGCCCCCTGATGCCGGGAGGCAACCGAGGAAGGCCCGAGGTGTGCTCGGCAAGCCGGCGCAGGGTGATTCCCGTGCCGCTGGGCACCGGCAGGAACAGCTCCAGCGGGTCGTCGAGGCTCAGGACTCCGTCGTCGGCCAAGGCGGTCAGGACGGTCGCGGTGAGCGGCTTGGTCAACGAACCGATCTGCACGAACAGGTCGGGGCTGTGGCCGTGAGAGATCTGGGGTGCCTGAAAGCTGCTGAGTATGCAGGTGGGAACTCGGATCATGATGATCTTCTGTCGTGTGTTCGGGGCAGCGCGCGTGCCGCCGTGCCGACGGGGCGTGCGATGCCGGTGTCTGGCTGTCCGGCGATGAACGAGTCGAGCGGTCCACCTGATGACGGCCGCTCGCTGGAACAGACCAATGATCGCAGTCTGTTGAACGAGGTGAACCGCAATGAGCCCCGGTCCGTTTGGAGTTGGCCGGGTGGTGGGCCAGCTCCTCAAAGACGTCAGCACGTGTGACGGTGCGGGCGGGGTCTGGATACGGTCGTCCCGGCGGGACCGCTCGGTACCCAGCCGTCCAGGGCTGCCGCTGCGAAGCTCACGGCGTGGATCGCCCAGCGTCGCAGAGTGGAGCGGACCGGGATCAAACCGCGAATTCCCAACCGCGCCGCCGGTAAAGGGAGTTCAGGGGAGTCGTCACCCCCCGAGTAGATACCGACACCATGTCGGCAAACCGGGGTGCACAGGGGGTGCACCCGGAGAGCGCCTCCGTGCGGCGTGTGCCCTGTTCTGCGCGGCCGATCGGATGACCGGTCGGTGCGGCGTGTGAGGTGAAGCCGAGTGCGGACCTAGCCTGTCGCGTGTCCGGGCTTTCCTGTGTTCTGTCCGGATTTCCCGTAACGGGTCCGGAAGGAGTGTGAGGGTGGCGCCCTTGTCCGGTATCCGTTGCCTTCTGCGGGTTCTGCTCGCTCTGTGCCTGTCGGCGGCTCTGCTCGCCGGCTGCGGGAGCGGCAGCGGCGGGCCGGTGACGCTCAACTGGTACAACTTCCCCGATGACTCCGGTGCGCTGGCCAGTGCGGCCAGTGCCTGTTCCAAGCAGTCCGGTGGGCGCTACCGGATCAGTTACAACAAACTGCCCCGTACGGCGGACGGGCAGCGCCAGCAACTGGTGCGCCGGCTGGCCGCCAAGGACGACACGGTCGACATCATCGGGCTGGACGTCACCTGGCCCGCCGAGTTCGCGGAAGCCAAATGGATCCTGCCGTGGACCGGGGGCAACCGCACCGCGGCCACCCGGGACACCCTGGAGGTCCCGCTGCGGACGGCCACGTGGAAGGGCCGGTTGTACGCCGTCCCGTACAACACGAACACCCAACTGCTCTGGTATCGCAAGGACCTGGTCCCCACGCCGCCCGAGACCTGGGCCGAGATGCTCCTGATGGCCGGCCGCCTGGCGAAGCAGGGCAAGCCGCACTACGTGGAGATCCAGGGCGCGCAGTACGAAGGACTCACGGTCTGGTTCAACACGCTGGTGGAGAGCGCCGGCGGCTCCATCCTGAACGCGACGGCCACGGCTCCCAGGCTGGGCCCGCCCGCCGTGCGCGCGGCCTCCATCATGAAGACCCTCGCCACCTCTGCCGCGGCCGACCCTTCTCTGTCCAATCAGATGGAGGACCAGAACCGGCTGGCCATGGAGTCCGGCAGCGCGGCCTTCGAGATCAACTACCCCTTCGTCTATCCCTCGATGAAGGCCAACAACCCCTCGCTCTTCAAGCAGTTCCGATGGGCTCCCTACCCGGGGGTCGAAAAGGGGCGGCCGGCCAAGCCCACCATCGGCGGCATCGACCTGGCCGTCGGCGCCTACTCCCGTCACTCCGAGTTCGCCTTCGACGCGGCACTGTGCCTGCGGAACCGGCAGAACCAGATGACCGCGGCACTGGAGGGCGGGCTGCCGCCCACGCTCCGCCCGCTCTACTCGGACCCCGCTCTCGTCAAGAACTACCCCTTCGCCTCCACCGTTCTGGCGGCCCTGGAGAACGCCAGCATCCGGCCCAAGACCCCCGCCTACCAGAACGTGTCCATCGCGATCTCGCACACCCTGTCGCCGCCGAACGGGATCGAACCGAGACCGGACGTGCAGAAGATCAGCGGCCAGATCAAGGACGCCCTCGACTCGAAGGGGCTGATCCCGTGACCCCGTCGGCTCCGACCACCTCTCAGGACGCACCGGCGCCCAAAGACGGCCGCGCTCTGTCCGAAGGGGCCCGGCAGGAGCGCCGGTTGGGCTGGCTGTTGTGCGCACCTGCCGTGATCGTCATGCTCGCCGTCACCGCCTACCCCATCGTCTACGCGATCTATCTCTCGCTCCAGCGATACGATCTGCGCTTCCCGCAACAGGCACACTTCGTCGGCTTCAGCAACTACGGCGCCGTCCTGTCCTCCGAGTTCTGGTGGCAGGCCCTGTGGGTGACGGTGCTCATCACCGTGGTCTCCGTGGTCGTGGAACTCGTCCTCGGATTCGCCCTGGCGCTGGTGATGCACCGCACCATCTTCGGCCGCGGGACGGTTCGCACCGCCATCCTGATCCCGTACGGCATCGTCACTGTGGTCGCCGCCTACTCCTGGCAGTACGCCTGGACCCCGGAAACCGGCTACCTGGCCGATCTCCTGCCCTCCGGTTCCGCTCCCCTCACCGAACAGTGGCCGGCCATCGGCCTGATCATCCTGGCCGAGGTGTGGAAGACCACCCCCTTCATGGCCCTGCTGCTGCTCGCCGGCCTCGCCCTGGTGCCGGAGGAGACGCTGCGCGCGGCACAGGTGGACGGCGCCGGAGCCTGGCAGCGCTTCTTCCTGGTGACCGTCCCCCTGATGAAGCCGGCCATCCTGGTCGCCCTGCTCTTCCGGACCCTGGACGCCTTCCGGATCTTCGACAACATCTACATCCTCACGTCCGGCGCGCACAACACCGGCTCGGTGTCCATCCTGGGCTACGACAACCTCTTCACCGCGCTCAACCTCGGCATCGGCTCGGCCATCTCCGTACTCATCTTCCTGTGCGTGGCAGTGATCGCCTTCGCCTTCATCAAACTGTTCGGGGCAGCCGCCCCCGGCTCTCAGGAAGGGGGACGCTGATGTCCGCCACCGGACTACGCCGGACGTCGGGGTGGGCAGTCGTCAACATCGTCGTGATCGTCTACGCGCTGTTCCCGGTCTGGTGGATCATCGCCCTGTCCTTCAAGGACCCCAGCACCCTCACCGACGGCAGTTTCATCCCGACCAAGTGGACGTGGGAGAACTACCGCGGGATCTTCCAGACCTCCGAGTTCACGCGCTCGCTGATCAATTCCATCGGCATCGCCCTGATCTCCACGGTGATCGCGGTGGTGCTGGGCACCATGGCGGCCTATGCCGTCGCCCGGCTCCGGTTTCCCGGCAAGAGCCTGCTGATCGGCATGTCGCTGCTGATCGCCATGTTCCCGCCCATCTCGCTGGTCTCGCCGCTGTTCAACATCGAGCGGATCATCGGCATCTTCGACACGTGGACCGGTTTGATCATCCCGTACATGACCTTCTCCCTGCCGCTCGCCATCTACACCCTGTCGGCCTTCTTCCGGGAGATCCCCTGGGACTTGGAGAAGGCGGCCAAGGTGGACGGTGCCACCCCGGCGCAGGCGTTCCGGCTGGTGATCGCTCCGCTCGCGGCGCCGGGAGTGTTCACCACGGCGATCCTGGTGTTCATCTTCTGCTGGAACGACTTCCTCTTCGCGATCTCGCTGACCTCGACCTCGGCGGCCCGGACCGTGCCGGCGGCCATCGCCTTCTTCACCGGGAGCAGTCAGTTCGCCCAGCCCACCGGTTCGATCGCCGCCGCCGCCGTGGTGATCACCATCCCCATCATCATCTTCGTGCTGCTCTTCCAGCGGCGCATCGTGGCCGGGCTCACCTCCGGAGCCGTCAAGGGCTGACCGGCGGCAGCCGTTCGTCAGGACAAGAAGGACCGACCGTGGCAGAGATCGTTCTCGAAGGCATCACCAAGCGCTACCCCGATGGTGCGGTGGCGGTGAAGGACGTCAACCTCCGTGTCGGGGACGGTGAGTTCGTCATCCTCGTCGGTCCCTCCGGCTGCGGTAAGTCCACCACCCTCAACATGATCGCCGGGCTGGAGGACATCACCGAGGGAACCCTCCTGATCGACGGACAGGTCGTCAACGACAGGACCCCGAAAGACCGTGACATCGCCATGGTCTTCCAGAGCTACGCCCTCTACCCGCACATGAGCGTGCGCGACAACATGGGTTTCGCGCTCCGGCTGGCCAAGGTGGACAAGGCGACCATCCGCGAGAAGGTCGAAGAGGCCGCCCGCATCCTCGACCTGACGGAGCATCTGGACCGCAAGCCCGCCAACCTCTCCGGCGGTCAGCGCCAACGGGTGGCGATGGGACGGGCCATCGTGCGCGACCCGAAGGCGTTCTTGATGGACGAGCCGCTCTCCAACCTGGACGCCAAGCTCCGCGTCCAGATGCGCACCCAGATCTCCCGCCTCCAGCAACGCCTCGGCAGCACCACGGTCTACGTCACCCACGACCAGACCGAAGCCATGACACTGGGCGACCGGGTGGTGGTGATGCGCGGCGGACTGGTGCAGCAGATCGGGACCCCGCAACGCCTGTACGAGCAGCCGAAGAACCTCTTCGTCGCCGGGTTCATCGGTTCACCCGCGATGAACTTCCTGCACGCCACCGTTGAGGACAACCGCCTGCACACGTCGGTCGGCGACCTCGACCTCAGCGACCGACTGCGCCGAACCCTCGAGCGGCACAACGCCCCCCGAGACCTGATCGTGGGGCTGCGCCCGGAGGCCTTCGAGGACGCCGCCCTGGTGGACCGGAGCAGGGCCGGATCGGGTACGGCCTTCAGCGTGGACATCGACGTGGTCGAGTCCCTGGGGTCCGATGTGTACGCCTACTTCACCGAGGACGAGTGGCAGCCCACCGCCACCTCCGAACTCGCCGAGCTCGCCGCCGACTCGGGGCTGACCGACACCGGCGCGGGCGGGCACCAGATCGTCACCCGTCTCAACGCCTCCACGCAGGTACGCGAGGGCAGCCGGGCCGAACTCTGGGTGGACACCGCCAAGATGCACGTCTTCGACCCGTCCTCCGGGGCCAACCTCACACTGACGACCGACGAGCCTGACGCGTGACCACTCTCCGCCTCCGGAGGGCGTCGACAACGATCAGGCGGCTCAGGAGAGTTCGTGCCGCGTTCCGTCGGCGACGGCGTGGAGCTTGTCGGGGTTGGCCACGTTGTGGATGGTCGAGATGCGGCCTAGCGGATCGAAGTCGAAGGTCAGAGTGGCGACCACGCGGTCCGGGCCGCGGAAGACCACTCCCGGGCCGCCGTTGATCGAGGTGAGCTCTGCCCGCATCCGCCCGGGCTCGATGCCCTGGTAGGTCGCGGTGCCGAGCGCGGCGAACCAACGGGCCACGGTGTCCGCGCCGACGACCGGTTTGAGGGCCTGGCGGACCTTGCCACCGCCATCGGTCCACAGGGTCACGTCCGGGGAGAGCAGCTCCATGAGGGTGTTGATGTCGCCGCCCGACGTCGCCGCGAAGAAGCGCTCGGTGACGTCGCGTTGGCGGGCGCGGTCGGCGGTGAAACGGGGCCGCCGGGCCTGGACGTGCTCGCGGGCGCGGTGCGCGGCCTGCCGGACCGCCGCCTCCGAGCGTTCCACCGCCTCCGCGATCTCCGCGTAGCTGAAGGCGAAGACCTCCTTCAGCACGAAGACCGCGCGCTCCAGGGGACTCAGTGTCTCCAGCACAACCAGCAGGGCCATGGAGACCGAGTCCGTCGTGGCAACGCCGTCAGCTGTGTCCGGGCCGGTGAGGACCGGCTCGGGGAGCCATGGCCCGACGTAGGTCTCGCGCTGGTGGCGAGTCGAACGAAGCCGCTCCATCGCCAGGTTGGAGACGATCCGGGTCAGGTAGGCCTTGGGGTCGGCGATCTGGGAACGGTCGGCCGCCGACCACTTGAGCCAGGCGTCCTGGACCACGTCCTCGGCGTCGGCGGCGGTGCCGAGGATGCGGTAGGCGACCGAGAAGAGCAGGGTGCGGTACTGCTGGAAGGCGAGCTGGTCGGGTCCGGCCTGCCGCGGCTGGGTCACTTGGCGCTCCGAATCCGGGTGTAGCGGCCGCCGTGCGGCCAGAACGCGCCCGAGGCGGGCATCTTCTTCATGCGGCCGAAGGTGGGCCACGGCGCGGCGGTGACCGTCTCCTTGTACTTTGCGGCTCGCTTGCCGGTCAGCACGATGCGGCGCGGGCTGTCGTCGGGGTGGGTGAACTGCACGACGGCGTCGTTCCGGCCCAGACTGACAGGTGTGTGGTAGTAGCCGAAGCGGAAGGGCTTGGGCTCCTTGCCGGCCAGCACCCGCAGGATCGAGAGGGCCGCGTGCACGCCGGTGGGCATACCCCCCTGACAGGTCCCGTGCATCACGCCGTAGCCCTGCCGGATCGCCGCCGCATCGCCCACGGCATAGACCTCCGGGTGGGAGACCGAGCGCAGGGCGCTGTCGGTGACCACACGTCCGCGCTCGTCGACGGTCAGACCCGCGGCGGCCGCCAGCGGCGAGACACGGGTGCCGCTGGTCCACAGCACCGCGTCCGCCGGGATGCTGGAGCCGTCCGCGAGCTCGACGCTGTCCGCCAGCACCTTGGCCACCTCGACGCCGCTGCGTACCCGCACACCGAGCCGGGCGAGCGCCGCGTCCATGTGGGCCTTGGCCTTCGGATGCATGCTCGCGCCCGGCTCCTGGCGGCCCAGCAGCAGCACCTCGAGCTCCGGGTGCCGCTCGGCGATCTCCGCGGCGGCCTCGACGCCGGTGAGGCCGCTGCCACCGACCACGACGGTCCCGCCGTCGAGCCGGGTCAGCCGGTCGGCGAGGACAGCGGCGTCCTCCGGGCTGTTGAGGGTGCAGGCGTGGTCGTCCGCGCCGGGGACGGCGACGGTGTTCGCGATGCCGCCCAGGCCGTAGACCAGGGTGTCGTAGCGCAGGACCCGGCCGTCGTCGATCCGGACGGTTTTCGTCTCTGCGTCCACGGCGGTGACCCAGCCACGGACGAAGCCGGCGCCGGTGCCTTCCAACAGCCCCGGGATGTTCATCTCGGCCGTCTCCTGACCGGTGGCGGTCATGTGCAGGCGGAGCCGCTCGCTGAAGGTGTCGTAGGGGTTGACCAGCGTCACTCGCAGGCTTCCGCGTTTCCTGGTGCGGGCCGCGAGCTGGATCGCGGCGGAAAGCCCAGCGTAGCCGGCGCCCAGGACCAGGACCTCGTGCTGTTGCGCTGCTGTCGCGTTCATCGCTCTGCCGTCTCTTTCGCGTCGGTCGTTCCCGCCGTGCGGGCGACCACCAGACGCAAGCTTCCCTCCGGTTCGTGACATGGGGCCGATGTGAGCCGCGTCATATCGAGAGCAGAGGGCGTGCGCGGCACCAGCACTCCGAGCGAGGCGAAGCGCCGCTGTAGCCGACCACTTGGCTGTCGCCGGCTGTCGCTCGTCGTCGAGCACCCTCGGACGGCCCGGCGAGAGACACGTCGCACAGCAGTCTCCCCGGCGAAATGAACTGTGCGCATGTCATGCGGATGATCTAAGGTCGCGCTGATCTTCGGGGAGGGGATGACGCATGATGCGTGGGGGACGGTGGGCTGTGCTGTGCGCGGCCGCGGTGCTGATGCTGGCGGGGTGCGGTCACCGGTCGGCCGAGGCCGGACCGGTGTTCGAGAGCGCGGAAAAGCTGCCGGAGAAACTCGGAAAGGACGGCACCACCATCCTGGTGGGTGATCCTGACGCCGAGGTGACCGTGCACCTGTACGAGGATCCGCGCTGTCCGGTCTGCGAGGAATTCGAGACCACCGGGGGTTCCCCGGAGCTGCGGGAAGCGACGCTCGAACGTCAGACGATAACCGAATACACCCTGGCCTCCTTCCTGGACGCCAGGCTCGGCGGCAGCGGCTCGAAGAAGGCGGTCAACGCACTGCGGGCAGCGCTGGAGAAGGGCAAATTCGTGGAGTATCACGAAGTGCTCTACGCCAACCAGCCCGAGGAGAGCTTCGACGGGTTCACCGATGCCCATCTACTGGAACTGGCCACCCAAGTGGAGGGGTTGCGCGGTCCGGAGTTCGACGCGTCCGTCAAGACCATGAAGTACCGCTCCTTCGTCACCGCCTCCGAGGAAGCGTACGAGCGGGCCGGGGGTGCGAAGGACCCCAAAGGGCCAGGGACGCCCACCGCTGTGATCAACAACAAGCAGATCCCGGCGGAATCCAACGGCGTGCTCTTCGACAGCGATACCTTCGCCGAACTGCTCAAGGAGATCCACGCCAGACCCTGGGAGTGGGAACAGACCGTTCTGTGAGCCGCGTCATCAGCGAGGCGCGGCTGTTTGGCCCGCGTGTCGGCTCTTCCGGAGGCCAGCGGGTACCGGGGCACGCACACCGAAAGGCAACGTGCTCGCCACCAGCGAGAGGTCGCTCCGCGGCAACGACCGGGCCATCGAACCGGGCAGGGTGTGCAGCCGGCGGCTGCCCAACGGGTCTGATGCGCGATCGAGTGACATGTCAACTGGCTTGCCCCGTGGGGCTTGGTGTGGCGTTGAGGGTGTGGGTCCGGACGAGCTTGCTGTGGCGCGTGGTGAGTTGGAGGCGTTTGCGGCGGAGGTGTCCGGCCGTTCGCGCGCAAGGGCCGCCGGCCGCGACCGGGGTTCATGCCGGCAGTCGACTCAGAGGTCAGAGAATCGGCCGGCGGGATCGGGCCGCCTCGATGTCCGGGACATGCTCTTCGGCCCAGAGTCGTACGGCGCGGAGCGGGACGAGCAGAGAGCGGCCCAGCGGTGTCAGGGCGTACTCGACGCGGGGCGGGTTCTCGTCGTAGGCGTGGCGGCTGACCAGACCGTCGGCTTCCAGGGAGCGCAGGGTCTCGGTGAGGACCTTCGGGGTGATGCCCCGGATATGCCCCTTCAGTTCGCTGAAGCGGCGAGGTCCGTCGTCGAGGGCGTTGACGACGAACACGGTCCAGCGGGCGCCGATACGGTGCAGCACCGTGCGGCTCGGGCAGGTCGCCGCCATCACGTTGTACGCCTTGCCCATCGCTGCTCCCAGTTTCGTTGAAGATACCGGTATCAAAACCATACCGTGGTGCTCGATCCTACGAAAGGGAGTCGAGACACATGGAACGGATCCTGGTCATCGGTGGTGCACGGGCGCTCGGCGCGGCCGTCGCGAGGCGTGCGGCGAAGGACGGGTACGACGTTGTCGTCGGTGCCCGCGATCTGGCTGCGGCCGACGCTCTGGCACGCGAGATCGGCGCCACAGCGGTGCGGGTCGACCTGCAGGACGAGTCGACGCTCGCGGCCGCGGCAGAACGGCTGAAGGACGGAGTCGACCACATCGTGACGACCGGTTCGGCGCCGCACGACGTTCGCGCGACCGAGCTGGACCGCGACAAGCTGCTGGCCGCGTTCACGGCGAAGGTGGTCGGTCCGATGCTGGTGGCCAAGCACTTCGCGTCGGTCCTGCGGCCGACCGGGTCGATGGTGCTGTTCTCCGGTGTGGTCGGCTGGCGCCCTGGGCCGGGATCACTCGTCAAGGGCGTCACGAACGGTGCGGTCGAGTACGCCGCACGCCACCTGGCGGCGGATCTGGCGCCGGTACGGGTCAATGCCGTCTCACCCGGTGTCGTGGACTCGGGCGCATGGGATCGCCTTGGTGACAAGAAGACCGCCTTGTTGGGCAAGAGCGCGGACGGGACCTTCGTCGGACGCCACGGGGAGGCCGACGACGTCGTCGACACGGTGATGTGGCTCCTGCGTGCGGGCTTCGTCTCCGGCGAGACGATCCACATCGAGGGCGGCGCCCGCCACAAGTCCGCCTGATCGGCGACATGGGGCCAGCAGCCGGCCCACGGGCAGCTCCGGGCCGTCTACGTGCTGGCTGACTGCCCGTCCGGCGGGCCGGATGCGCAGGGCCGCGAAGCGGGAGTACTTCCGCCTGCGGCCCGAGAGGCCGGTGCCGGGCGGGGAGCCGTCCCGCCACCGCACCGGCCTGCCCGCCTTCCGCCCGCCCGCGACGACCAACTCCTTCACCGGCCGCGGCTTGTCGGGATACTTCGCCACCGGCGGGCGTCCGGACCCCGACGTACGGCTCGGCCACCGTCACCGCGTCGGCACTGTGGGCCGACAGTGTGGTGAAGACGCCCACCACGAAGTTCACCTGACCGGGCGCTGGCCGGGTCCTCGCCGGAGGACCGCCCGGGCCTGGAACGCGCGGCCGCTCTCGTCGAGTCCACCGCCGCCGACACCGAGACCCAGCTGCGCGCCCGCTGGGTCGCTCCCGGCTGGCCGCCGTCGGCTTCACCGGGGACATCACCTCGGTCGCGGCGGTGAAGGCGCTGCGCCAGGCGGAACCGAAACTGAGACTGGTGGCCGCTGTGCAACTACAGCGGGAGGCCGTGGCCAGTCCGGAGTGAGCCGGCAGCCCCCGGACACGCGGGGGCTGCCACAGGTGTGGCGCTCCTCAGGAGGTGAGGTAGCAGGCCTTCCGCACGCCGGCCAGCGGATCGGTACCGAACGCCGACGTCGTGCAACTGGCGCCGCCGGTGAACGCCTTGTACACGAAGGTGCCCCGCGCACCGTACGCGACGGTCCGCTGCCCGCTGAAGGCGCACGTCCCGCCTTCGTCCGAGCAGGCCGTGGCGTAGCCGGGCGGGCCGCCGGTCGCGGTGTAGCAGGCCTTCGACTCGCCGGGGATCGGGTCGCCGAACACGGCGTCGGTGCACGGCGTGTCGCCGGTCGCCGTGATCGTGGCGAACGCGCCGAAGGCGCCGTACATCACCGGCTGTCCTGCGGCCGCCGGGCAAGTGCCCACCTGGGAAGCGCACTTGGTCCAGCCGCCGGCCGGGGCGCCGTCGGGTGGCAGGTAACAGGACTTGGCGACACCGTCGATGGGATCGCCGAAGTGGGCGTTCGTGCAGGCGACGGAGCCCTTGGTGACCTGGTGGGTGAAGTTGCCGTTGGCCCCGTAGGCGACGTCACGGTTGTAGCCGGGCACGGCGCAGGTGCCGCCCTCGGCCGCGCAGACGGTGTATCCGGGCGGACCGCCCACGTCGGCGACGTAGCAGGACTTGACGAGGTTCGACGCCGGGTCGCCGCCGAAGGAGGCGTTGGTGCAGGCGGTGCTGCCGGTCGCCGTCTTGTATACGTACGTCCCCGCGCCGTAGGCCACCGAGCGGGTGCCGCTGAAGGAGCACGTTCCGCCCTCGCCCGCGCACCGGGTGAAGCCCGCCCGCAGCGCACCGGTACCGGGATCGCCGGGGGTGGGCGGATTGCCCAGTCCGGTGGCGCTCACGGTGTAGCTGCCCGGGGCGACGCCGGTGAGGTAGACGTAGGTGTCGTCCTGGCTCGCGCCGGTGATTCCCGACGTGGGCGTGAAGGTCCCGTCGCGCCAGACGACGGAGCCGTTCACGGACACCGAGACGGCGCCGCCACCCAGTTTCGGTACGCCGATACGACCGGTGGTGCCGGCCGGACTGGTGAGATGCGCCGAGTAGCCGCCGGCGGCGGGGTCGCGGGACCAGGACGCGTTGACTGCGCCCTGGGGCAGAGTGATACGGCCCTCGGCGCTGGTCAGGTCGCCGGGGTGCGGCACGAAACGGTACGCGCCGGTCGCCGACTCCGGCGCGGTGCCGAGCACGTCGAAGGTGAGCGTGGAGGTGGGCGCGGTGGACCAGCCGTGGGCCAGGCTCATGAACGAACCCCCGTAGGCGAGGCCGCCGTCGGCCCTGACGCCCTCCCAGAAGGTGCTCTTCGTGCCGATGTCGCTGGTCAGCATGTGACCCCAGGTGCGGCGGATCTGCGCCAGGGCGGTGTAGTCGTCGTTGGCGGTGAAGCGGGCGTTCAGCTCCATGCCGCCCGCGAAGGGTGACACGTTGCCGCCCCATTCAGGGGTGGTGGGGCCGTAGACGCCCCAGTTCTTCCCGAGCCCGGCGATGACGCTCTTCGACTTGGCCGTGGAGTCGGTCAACCCGTACCAGACGGCAAGGGAGTTGCCGTCCTGCGGGTAGAGCCCGCTGGTCGGGTTGTCCTTGTACATGCCCTTCGAGGCGTCCCACAGCAGCGAGTTGGCCGCGGTCTTGATGACGGCCGCCTTGGCGTTCCAGCTCGCGGCGAGCGCGCTGTCGCCCTCGGCCGTGGCCAGGGTGGCGCCGCCCCTGAGCGCCGCGTACAGCAACGCGTTGGCGGAGACGTTCTCGCCGCCCTGACCGACCCGGGCCCAGTCCTGGGTGCGGGTCACGTCGAGGAGGTTGTTGCCGTCGATCTTGTTGGTGATGAAGGCCATCCCGCGCTTGTAGTTGGCCCATTCGGAGTCGAGCCACGTCCGGTCGGCCGAGTAGGCGTAGTACGTGGACGTACCCAGCAGCGTCCAGGTGTGGTAAGTGTCCGAGCCGGTGAGGTTGAACGGCGGTCCCGACCAGGGGATCTCACCCTGCGCCGACTGCGCGTCGTACATCGTGGTGAGCGCGTTGCGGGTCGAGGTCAGGTCGCCCGAGTACGCGTACTGCGTGGGTACGGCGATGCCCATGTCGCCGGGCCACACCGTGCGGTCGCGCTTGGCCCCGTCGACCAGGACGGAGTCACCGGCACCGACGGTGGCGCCGTTGTCCCACGCCGAGGCGGGCGGGGGCCAGGCGCGGCCCTGGCCGGAGGCGATCGTGTCGAGCTGCACGGTGTACGCCCCGGCGTACCAGATGCGGTTGAGCAGATCGTCGCTGGAGGAGAAGTAGTTGGCGTAGTCGGCCGGGTTGGCCTTTCCCGGGGCCGCGGTGAAGCCGAGGCTGACGCCGTTGAGGTCCACCCAGCCCGAGGTGTCGAGGAAGACGGTGAGGTAGCGGAAGCCGCCACGCAGCTGCGCCGTGGGCATCGTGTAGGTGCCGTTGGCGGAGGCAGTGGCGTAGAGGGCTCCGTCCTCGCCGTCGCGGCCGCTGCTGCGGTCGCTGTTGTTGCCGACGTACAGGGACGACTCGCTGAAGGCCAGGCCGACCCGTTGGCCGCTGTCGCTGGCACTGCCGAAGGACAACGTTGCCAGGCCGCCGACCTCCTTGCCGAAGTCGAGGGTGATGGCCGACTGCGAGCCGGAGATCCGCGTCGACTGCCCGCTGAGGACGTTCTGCGGGTTCGCGACGCTGCCCGAAGTCCGGTAGACGGCAGTCGGCTTGAGGGTGCGGGAGGTCGGCGAGTAGTTCAGGGGGTCGACGGCCGCCTCACGGACGCCCGAAGCGGTCAACGAGGTCGCCGCGGATACGGACGCGGAGACGGACGGAGCGGGAGCCGCCACCAGCGCGGCGGCCACCACCGTGGCGAGGCCGAGTACGCGCCCTGGAGAGGGCGTTCGGTTCAGCAGGGGACGGCGACGGCGCATAAGTACGTACCTCCCGGATCGCGTTCGAAAACGACCGACGTGTTTGAATCGATTCAAATTGATCGCCCATGAATGCCTGGGACCGATGGACCAGTGGGCGTGCGCGGCACCTCGCCGAAGTTGCACCGATGATGGGCGCACGAAATCGGAGTGTCAACCCATCACGACACCCCCGAACTCCCCTGCAAAAAAGCATGACTTGATGCATTGACAGGACCCCGCCAAGCCGGTTCACTGCCTCCGAGAAAGGTATGGACCAGTGCTCGATTCCCGCCCCGGCTCGATGTGAGCCGTCGGCCCCCGTCGTGAAATCGAGGCGAGTTCCGGTGTTCTCACGAAGCCCAGACATCGTTGTCAGATCACGGCTCCTCAGCTTCCTGCTCACGACCGTGCTCGCGTTCGCGGCCTTGGTCCCGGCCGCGACGCCCGCGGCCGCCGCCACGCAGGTGTGCGTACTGGCCTGTGACACGCTGGACCCGTCGCAGGCCCGGCAGGAGAGCTTCCCGGTGCCGAACAAGAACCTCAACGGCCGCCGCCTCGAACTGCACGTGTCCGACGCGGACGACATGGCCTGGGCCAGCATCGACGACGGCGTGACCGGCGACTCGGTGTGGCTGGACCGCTCCTGGGACGGCGGCGCCACCTGGGAGGGACTGCTCGGCAAGGCGAGCATCCCCGGGGCCTGGACCGGTACCAGGACGCTGATGTACAACATCACCGATCCCCGCAACCACCGACGCGGGCTCGTGCGGGCCTGCGGCGACGCCGGCGGCGTGGGCTGCACGAACTGGGCCTACCCCACCGTCTGCGACGTGCTCTGCGACGGCACCGCCGCCGGCCAGGCGGCCGGTGACGACCAGCCGGTGCCGTCCACCGCCCTCTACGGCCGCACGATCCGCCTGCACGTCGACCAGAAGAACTCCATGGCCTGGGCAAGCATCGACACCGGCGGCGCCGGCGACGAGATCTGGCTCGACCGCTCCTGGGACGGCGGCGCGACCTGGCCGGACGGCTCCTCCCTCGGCCGTACCAGCACCCCGTCCGGCGCCACCGGCACCCGTACCGCGATGTACGCCACCCGCGACCCGCGCGGCCTCCTCCACGGCGGCGCGGTCCGCGCCTGCGGCCGGGAGGCCGCCCACCAGGAGGGCAGCTGCACCGCGTGGGTCAGGCCCGCGCCGACCAGGGCACGCGCTGCGGCGGACTCGCTGATGACCGCGTACGACCCCTACAACGGCTGGTGGCCCAGCAGTTGGTGGAACTCCGCCGCCACCCTCACCTCCCTCATCGACTTCGCGAAGACCACCGGCAGGCACGACTACGACTGGGTCATCGCGCGCACCTTCGACCAGAACAAGGGGGTCTTCGCCGCAGGTGCGCGCAGCTCGGACGCGATCGAGGGCCACTTCATCAGCCGTTCCATCGACGACTCGGGCTGGTGGGCCATCGCCTGGCTCGACGCGTACGACTACACCGGCGACGCCCGCTATCTGAACGAGGCCGTCACCATCGCCAACTACGTCCAGCAGTACTGGGACCCCGGCACCTGCGGCGGCGGCGCGTGGTGGGACCGCGAGCGCACCTACAAGAACGCCGTGACGAACGGGCAGTACCTCTGGCTGACCACGGCGCTGCACCAACGCATCACGGGCGACACCGTATGGCTCCAGCGGGCCAGGACCGCCGCCAACTGGTACCGGTCCAGCGGGTTGATCAACTCCTCGGGGCTGGTGAACGACGGGCTCACCTCGGCCTGCGCCAACAACGGCGGCACCGTGTGGAGTTACAACCAGGGACTGGCCATCGGCGGCTTCACCGAACTGTGGAAGGCGACCGGGGACGGTGCACTGCTGACCACGGCGAGGACCCTTGCCGACGCCGCGATCAGCAGCCCGGCGCTGACCCGGGACGGAGTCCTCACCGAGTCCTGCGACGTCGGCTCCGCGTCATGCGACGACAACCAGAAGCAGTTCAAGGGCATCTTCATGCGGAACTTCGCCGACCTCGCGAAAGCCACTGGCTCCAGTACCTACCAGAGTTACGTTCAAAAGCAGACGGACACCCTGTGGGCGCAGGACCGCAACTCCCTCAACGCCCTCGGCGAACGCTGGGCCGGCACCACCCCCCAGCAGACCGACTGGCGCACCCAGGCCAGCGCCCTCGGAGCCCTCACCGCCGGCGCGGGCTGACGGACGGGGGGCCGGGAGCGGACAGGGGCAATCAGCGTGGTGGTGGCGCGGAGTGCGGGCAAGGCGAGGAGGACGCCCAGCCGGAGTTGGGGTTTTCCCTCAAAGCGCCGGCGCCTGCAAGTCTGGCGCATGTGCTGCATCGGCAGAGGTTTCGGCCCGCCCGGTGGACGGGCTTCACGTCGGGGTCTACCGGCGCTCACCGGGGCTGTGGTCCGGTCCGTTGCTCTCGGGGCGGGGCTTCCCGCTGAGGTGTTTGACGCGGTGAGGTCCGGCGGCGGTGCGGGTGCGGCGTAGGTCCAGATGTCGGCGCGCCGGTACAGGCGGCGGCCCGTCCTGCCGACTGCTTCGGGGTGGCCGGTCCACCGGCGAAGCCGGTACCAGCCTTCCAGCGGGGACAGCGCCATGCCGTACCTGGTCATCAGGTCACGGCGGGTGTAGACCTCGCGGCTGTTCAGTGTGGTCACGGTCATCCTCCCGGTGCGCTGGATGAAGAAGAAGGGGGCTGGGCGGTGCTCCGGGGACGGGCGCACCGGTCGGCCAGGGCGGTGTGGGGGCTTCGCCTACGATGTGGTGTCGCTGCCTGGATCGGGCTTGCCGGTTTACGTCCTCGGATCCTGTCCGGGGGTGTTACCAGCGTGCGAAACGGCCCCTGCCCAGGGCTCGAAGCAGGGTCATAGGGCCGCGGTTGCGCTCCGGCCTTGACCAACGTGAGAGTCAGGGAGCGGGCGACGAGGGCCCGAGGATGACGATCGGCGCCTCCGCTGCGGCCCGGGCACGTGCCGAAGCGGCCTCCACCTCCTCACGGGTAACTTCCCTGTAGAACCGTTCCCCGTGAGCGTCGGTGATGTCGATGACGAACTTGATCCACTCCTCGGCGGGCTCCTCCGGCACATGCCCGAAGTAGTACTCGGCGTCCTTGAGTAGCTCCTCCGTGAGCCGTACACCGGTCAGCCGCTCGGCGAGGGCCAGGACCGCCGCCTTGGTGTCGGTGCTCGGGCCGGTGCCGTCCTCGGTCAGGCCGAAACCGGTCTCACGCATCAAGGGGACCAGCTCGTCCGGGGTGCTGCCGTACCTGCCGATGGGCCCCTCAAAGCTGGTCCGAAGCTCACCGGCCTCATACCAGTGGAACAGGTCGATGGGCGCGCCCCCGTTGCTGGAATGCGTCACGGCTCGCCCAGCCGCTGACAGGGCCTCCAGGAAGCGCGGCCGCATCCCGACGCCGCCGCCAAACTGCAGGACGAGCGTCCAATCGCCGTCCTTGCCCGGCACGGTGAAGGTGCCTGCGATGAAGGAGTCGTCCCAGTAGTCCGTCGCGTCACGCTGGTCCATAATCCGCTCGATGAGCGCGTCCATGCCCCTGCACGTGCCCTGCGGCTCTGCCCCATCACACGCAGCACGTCGCTGGGGGGCGACACCTCGCACCAGGGTCAGGCCGTATCCGTCCGCTATCGCGTTACGGAACACCGTGGAGGAACGTATCCAGGCGTAATCCTGTGCGGTCGCCAACGTCATGCCCCACGGTCTGCCCGCCACCACTGACACCCCCTTTGACTCCGCGCGGCTCCCTCCCGCTCACCGCGTGGGCGTGCAGCCGGGTCGCACTCGGCAACGTGCCGGGCGGCCACGTCAACCCCTGGTCGCGCGTACCGCTCCAGGGAACAGACGGAAGCATGGCGGATGCGGCAGAAGCATCGGGGTGGAGGTGCCGGCCTCGGCGTCGTGAGTCAGCGCGCTGTGCCGGAGCCGGTGCAAGGTCCAGCCGTCCAGGTCCTCGACGTGTGCCGGTTGGTGGGCGAGGAATCGTCCATCACCGCCCGCACCGACTCCGGCGACCTGTCAGAGATCTGGCGCCACCAGTTGTCGATCCCAGCGGTTCCGCGGAGGATCGATGCGCACTACCCCGACCACTCCGACGGCCGCGGCGTCCACCAGCCGAGACTCCAACCGCGCTCGGAAGCCGAGATCGCGTTCGTGGACTCGGCCCGGGAGCTGGGCGCCGGCTCAAGAAGGCCGGACCCGCCGGCGCGGTCCGTATCCACGCCAAGATGGCCCTCGCGGTCAAGCTGGCCACCGCCCTGAGCTCCGGCAGAGCCGATCAGGCGCTGGGGCTGGCCGTCTCGGCCCGACGCTTCGCCGACGATGACCCGGTCTCGATCCCTGGACCACCTCACCGGCGGACGAGGCCGCCGGTGAGGTGGTGCGGACCGTCAGACTTCGCCTGACGCTGCCGAGTCCCGTCTTGAGCCCGTTAGTGGGGCTCTCAGCCGCCGCTCTTTCGACGGAACGACCGCTGACTCGCGGCCGGGCCGTGCGCGCCGTGGACCTTCGACGTGTTGGTGCTGGCAGCAAGATCATTGGCGTCCGCCTGCATACCACGCTTGCGCGCCAGAGCCTCCCGGAACTTGCGCTTCAACTCGTCCTGGCCGTTGTCGTCGGGCGAGAGGGACTCGCTCTCGCCGTCAACCGCCTCTTCCGGCGTTGGAGACTCTGTAGCCATGGTGACCTCCTGGGACTGGGCAGTGGGAAGCACAGCTTGTCATGGCGGGCGCCGCTCGAGACACCCGCTTCCCGCACCGCCAACCGCCATCGCGGGCCGTTGACGCTGAACATGGATGAGCACTCCCCGCCGCCGATCAGCGAGCCGGGCCGCTCCACCTTCATCGAGAACCTCTTCTCGGCGGGTGGCATGCGAGTCACGGACAGCTCGTCCAGCACCGCTGCGCGTACCCGTACGTCTGCTTCTACGTGAACCAGGCCGCCGTCACAGCCGGCCACCCCGCCGCCAGGTTCCAGGTCATCACCAGCGGATTCCAAAGCGTCACGTCCCGCGACGGCTACATCATCCTCAACACCGGCAACGACGACGTGGCCTACCTGCGCAGCAACGCGGGCACGCTCTGCGTCGAGCCGAACACGACGACCGTGATGAGCCCCGGCCTCACCATCAACGGCGTGAAGATCTCCAGCAGCGCGACCTGCCGACACCGCGGCGGGCGCGCCCCCCGCGCGCCCGCCCACTCCGTGCATCGCCGACCCGCGAGTCTGCGCTCCGGCCGGTACCCGCCCCTTCTGAGATCACAGGGAGGGTTCCCAGCGCCTGGGGCCGCTACAAGGTCCGAGCGACTGCGGGCCTGAATCACTGGGGCACGGGAACGGACGACGATTCCAGCCGCGTCCGCGACCGTGACGGCGGCTTCTTCGGAGGCGGAGGAGTCTTCGACGGTGGTCGGGGCACGGCTTGATCGCCTCAGGCCCGGTATCCGGCTCCATGGCGGCACCTCGCGTTCCCGCGTGTGTGCTCACCCATGGTGGAGGCCACATCGGAGTTCGGGCACGGATCCGCTGATACGCGAGACAGCCCCTCCCACGAGGTACCGCGGCTGCACCGACCGTCGGAGGACACCCGGAACTTGTTCTGCCCCACCAGCCGCACAGATCACCCGCCGGGAATCGGTGGCCGTGGGACGGGCGGTGCTCCTTATTACGAGATTCTGACGCGGCACTTGTCAGCCTGTGCTGTTCGGACCCCAGCAGTCACTGTGTTCACACATCCCCCGGACGTGAGGAGCCGCAGTGAGCAGGCACAACAGGCGCAGGTCTAGGCTGCAGAAGAAGGCCACTCTCTTCGGCGGTGGCACGGTGGCGATCGCGGCGGTGGTCGCCACCGTCAACGTCGCCTCGGCCGGCCAGGTCTCCCCCACACCCCGCGCTGCACCGAAGGCGGACCACGCCGTGTTCGTGCAGGGCAATGAACTGGCCGGGAACAGGATCCACGTCTTCCGCCGAAGCGACGACGGCAAGCTCACTGCCGCTCACGCGTACAGCACAGGCGGCAAAGGCGGGGACCAGGTCGACGCGCCGACCGATTCGCTGGCCTCTCAGGGATCCTTGGTCTACGACCGACGGTCCGGGCGACTGCTGGCGGTCAACGCGGGCAGCCGCACTCTGACGTCCTTCGCCGTGCGCGGACAGAAGCTCACCGACCGCCAAATCGTTCCCACGGGAGGTGAGTTCCCGGTCGGCGTGACCGTCTCGGGCAACCTGGCCTATGTCATGAACGCGGGCGGTGCGGGGAGCATCCAAGGCTTCAAGATCACTTCCGCGGGCCTGAAGCCGCTCAGCGGCTCGATGCGCACTCTGGGACTGAAGAACGAAAGAGTGCCGCTCTTCAGCAGCTCGCCCGGGCAGGTCGCGTTCACCCCGGACGGCAGAAATCTGGTCGTCACAACCAAGTCGGCCAACACCATAGAGGTCTTCCCCCTGAACCGGGACGGCCGCCCGGCGCGCAATCCAGTGGTCAGCAAGTCAGCGGGCATGGTGCCGTTCGCCATCGCCTTCGACTCCCATGGGCGCATGCTGGTCGCCGAGGCCGCCAAGTCCACCGTCAGCGTCTACAAGGTGCGGCACAACGGCGAGTTGAAGATCGTCCAGAAACCGTTGCCCAACGGGCAGGACACCTTGTGCTGGCTGGAACGCGCCGGCGACTTCTTCTACGGAGCAAACACCGGCAACTCCACCGTGACCGGATACCGGATGAACCCTGACGGCAGGCTCACGCTGACCAACGAGGCGGGCATCGCGGCCGCACCATCGAGGAAGTCCCAGGGCGTCATCGACATAGCCATCGCCGCCGACCGCTTCGTCTACGTCCAGAACGCCACCTCAGGCACCGTCGACGGATTCCGAATCGGGCACGACGGCGCCCTCACCAAGGTCACGACGGTCACCGGACTGCCCTCCTTCGCCGAATCCGGCATGGAGGGCATTGCTGCGGTGTGAAGAAGCGGCCACCGCAGCGGCGTGCCCCGGGCGACACCTGCCCGGGGCGCGCAGGGCACGTCCTCGAGCAGCGGTGCGTCTGGACGCCGGGGAGCGGCTGTTGAAGTTGACGGTGCCGGAGCGGGTGAAGTCGGCGTACAGCTCTTGTGACGGGGCACGTGCGGAATGAGGCGGCCTCGGCCCCGCCTGGTGGGCGGGGCCGCGGCCTTGTGGCGTGCGCGTGGCCGTCAGAGAGCGACGATGCCTTCGCCGCCGACGCCGCCCGGCACGGTCCGGGAGCCCAGCCGGGTGAGTGAGCCGTCCGCCTTGACCGCGAACTCGTCGACGATGCCGTTGACCCCTGTCTGGACGTAGAGGTAGTGCCCGTCCGGGGAGGTTGCGGCGTCGACGGTGCCGGGGTTGGTGGGCGTGTTGCCCAGGGGGGTCAGCCGGCGGCCGTGGTCGGAGGTACGGAAGCCGCTGAGGGTCGAGCTGCCCGCGTTGGAGGCGTAGAGCAGGCTGCGGGCGGCGACGATCCAGCAGGTGGCCGACTGGCCCGTGGCCGCGTATGCCTCCTGCGACGCGGTGCCGTCGCGGTGGATGGTGAACGTCGCGACGGCGTTCGTCCCTGCCTCGGCCAGGAACAGGCCGTGCCGGCCGTTGGGGACGAAGGCGAAGGGCACGGCGCCCGGCAGGTTCGTGGCGACAGGGGAATCGGCGGGCGCGCCGGAGCGGTCCAGGTTGAACACCAGGAGGCTGCTGCCGTTCGCCTTGGTGGTGACGACGAGCTGGGAACCGTCGCCGGTGAAGCCCACCTGCCCCGGGGTGTTGGTGAACTGGGGCGTGGCGTTCGGGTCGAGCCCCAGGCCGCGGTTCCGTCCGGCCTCCTCGTGCAGGCGGCCGTGGTGGATCGTGTAGCCCTGGATCGAACCGCCGTCCAGTGCGTTGAGCACGTACACGTCGTCGTCATGCACGGCGACGCTCACCGGGAAACGGCCACCGGAGCCGATGACCTGCCGCAGCGCCAGGCGGTCGCCGTCCACCGAGAACACGGAGACGGTGTCGCTGCCGGCGTTGACGGCATACAGCAGGGCGTGGCGCGCGTCGTAGGTGAGGGAACCCTGCGAGGCGAGGTGGTCGGCGACCGACCCGGCCAGCACGCCCCCGAGACCGTCGGTGTCGTACGTCCCGGCCTGGGTCAGCCGCCCGTTCTCCGCACGCCGGTAGGCGACGATCTGATTACCCGCCGGGTTGTCGGTCTGGACGAAGACCGCATGGCGACCGCCGCGGTCGTGCCCGTCGCCGCCGCCCGCCGCAGCGGACACGGACGGAGTGCATACGGCTGCTGTGGCGAGCGCGGTCGCGACGGCCATGCCGAGACGAGTGATCTTCTGCACGATGTTCTGCCTCCATGAGGGACCGGGATCGACGTCTCGCTGGAGGCCTGCGTCTCTGGTCGAGCCAGATTCGGGCACCGTGGCCGCGAGCGGAGACGACATGGACGAGGGCTGTGGTGGGCGCGTACGCAACGCCGACAGCGTCCCCGTGCGTGAGCCACCACTGTTCCTCACCGACAAGATATGTGATGTTTTGTCATAAATCGTGGAGGTGCTGCGGTTCGGCGCCGCCGCGCAGTTCGCCGGAGTGGAGGGCGTCCGGAAAGCCTGTCAGCGGGCCGGCTTCGCGAGGCGTCACCCGAGAGGTATGGCCACACAGCGACGTAGCTGGTTCTCTCCGAGCAGACGCGCAGGTATGCGACCGTTGCGTGAGCGGGCAGCCCGGTGAACCGTCTCGGTCAGAGCACGAGGCGACTCGCTGGTTACGTCGGGCCGGGCATCAACTTCTCCGCCTGCTCCGCTGACAGAAAATCGAAGATCAGAAGGCTGACCAGCTTGGGCTTCTCCAGCGGGAGGCCATGCGAGGTGCCCGGCACAATCGCGAGCTGTCCGTCTGGCACCGTCGTGCGCATCGCCTCAAGGTGTTCGACCGTCACCAGGTCGTCATCCCCGGCCATGATCAGTGTCGGCGCGCTGATCGTCGCGAGGTCGCTGAGTTTCGCCTCGGTCACGAGCAGCGCGGGAGCGATCTTGTCGAAGACGACCGGGAAGTGGTCCCGACCGTCCGGCGACAGAGCCGCGTACGCCTCGATGAGCATCGGTGGCAGGTGATCGACCGAAAGGTTGTCCATCATCGCCTGCGCCCAGGGGCGGCCGCCGCCGATATTCACCGCGGTGCCGATGAGCACCAGTTTCCGGACCAGGTCCGGGCGGCGCATGGCGGCGATCAGGCCGACGTTGGCGCCATCGCTCCAGCCCACCACGTGCGCCGGTCCGATGCCCAGCGCCTCGATGAAGGCGATGGTGTCGTCGGCCATGATCTCGTACGTGATCGGCCCCTCGACGTCCGGCATCCGCCCGTGTCCACGCCGCTCCGGGCTGTAGACGCGGTACCGCTCGGCGATCAGCGGAGTGAACCCTCCGCCGAAGACGTCGACGGTTGCGAACCCGCCATGCAGCATGACCAGTGGATCACCGGCGCCCTGGGCCTCGTAGTAGGTGCGCAGGCCGCCTGCGATGACGTGATCCTTCACGGCCTCGGTCCGGTCAGTCACGATTGCCCTGCCTTCTTGTCGCGGGTCGGAAGACCGTTCATGAGACCGGCAGTGGTCTCCCAGAGGCTCCGTGCATTGCTGTCGTGGCCCCGCCCTCCAACGGCCCGGCTCGTGCTTGAGCGCCCCGCATAGGACACCCGAATGGAACACCCGAAGACATACCCGCGGGGAAGCCGACCGAGCGGGAGGTCCCCCGAATGATCGAGTTCACCCTCGCCTCCACCCGGTGGCGCCGAACGCCCGGGCGGAGGGAGCACCGCAGCCGGCGAACTGCAACGCTGCATGCGGTTGCTGCCGCGCGCCTGGAGGAGTCCCGGCGAAGGCGGCAGGCAGGTTGTCCCGCCTCGCCGAAATCGGCGGATTCCCACTCGCCCTCGTTCGTGGCGTCGGATTCTCTTTCGCGGCGCTCTGGGCGGCTGTCCACTTTCGCTCCCGTGGCTGGTCAGGGCTCTTGGGAAGCGAAATCCAGGTGCGTATGAGCCGGTTCGCACTCGTATACTCGTGCGAGCTCATCGAGGGGGAGGTGGAGACAGTGAAGCTTGCTGAGGCCCTGGCAGAACGTGCAGAGGCGACGCGCCGTGTAGAACAGCTGCGAGCGCGCGTCGTCAGCAGTGCGCGGTACCAGGAAGGGGAGACACCCGCCGAGGATGCGGGTGAGCTGTTGGCTGAGACCGGTGAAGTGCTGGGCGCTCTGGAAACGTTGATCCGACGGATCAACCGGACCAATGCCACCGTGGAGATGGGTCCCGACGGCACGCTCACCGATGCCCTCGCACGCCGGGACGTCCTGCGGTTGCGTCACTCCGTAGTCACCGCGGCGGCGGACGCGGCGGCGGGTAACGGCGAGCGGGGACACGGTCGGCAGCTCCGGTCCGAGCTGATGATGCTTTCCGCGCTTCCGGTCGCGGAACTGCGCGGTCAGGCGGATGTACTCGCCCGGGAGATCCGCGAGGTCGACGTGCGGATCCAGCGTACGAACTGGGAGGTCGATCTGCTGGACTGACCAGTCCAGCAACCTGGGACGATGTGGAGCAGGTAGCGGCGTCGGAAGCGTGCACACACCGAGGGCCGGCGGTTTTCCAGCCCACTCCTGGCGCGTGAAGAGCAACGCGGGGTTCGACTCCCCATCAACAGTGCAGCTCAGCACCGCGTACAGGTAAAGGTGCACATCGCACAGCACATCACCACGTGCAGATCCGAGGCGGCGAGGGCGGGTTCGGGGCTTTCCACATCGCAACACCATGGAGAACGGCGATCCGAGCGCAACGGGGGCGTCAGAATGGCTGATCCGTACGTCATTCTCAACGAGCTCGCCCAGGAGCTTCCGCCGATGCCACAGGGCGTCGAGTGTTCGAGAACCTCTCCGCCGAGGAGCGGTCCACCACCCTGCGGCTCCTGTCCCTTTTCTGCATTCAGGCCCGCGCCACCACCGAGGACGGCCCGGAAGGTATCCGCCGCGCCGGACTTCGCCCCGCGCGCAGGTCCGCCGCCACGGCCGGCGGACCTGCCGCCAGTCCGTGCCGGAACGCGACGGCGTCGCCGTATCCGGCGACGGCGGTGGCCGCCGGCCCCTTGAGTCCCCCCGGGAGCGGGTCTCGTCGAGCAACGGCTCTGCTACGGGCCGCCGGCAGCCCGGTCGGATACTCACGAAACCCCCGCCGCTGAGCCAGGCTGGTGAACAGGTCGTCGAACCGGGCCGCGTACTCCTCCAACGGCCCCGATGCGGCCGGACTCGGACGACGCGCAGTCATGACCGCCCCCAGGCTCGGCGAACCTTCTACCGCCGTCGTACGGCGAGCCAGACCGACCGTCAGGCCCAGTTCAACGAACTACCGGTAGCGCGGAGTCACTCACCACGAGCGCCAGCTTCGCCGCAGTCCGCTGCTCCATGATGTCGCGAGGGGAAAGGTCGAGCCCGTGACCACGAACCCTGGACACCACCTTGATCGACATAATGCTGTCTCCTCCGGAGGCGAAGAAGTCGTCGTCGATCCCCACCAACGGTCGGTCGAGAACCTCCGCGAACACCGTGCACAGGATCTGCTCAATGGGAGTCCGCGGGGCGCGGTAGCCGCTGTCGACCGATCCAGGATCGGGGAGGGCCGATCGGTCGAGTTTCCCGTTCGGGGTCATCGGCAACCGGTCGAGCCTCACGTACAGCGGCGGCACCATGAATTCCGGAAGGCGCTGACCCAGGAACTGGCGCAGCTCACTGGCCCACGCGTCGCGCCGTTCGCCACCGGTCGACGTCCCGTCCGCATGCGGCTCGACCGTGGGGCCGGCACCGACCACATACGCGACCAATTGCCTGCTCCTCACCGACCCGGCGACATCGCGCACCACGACCACGGCGTGGAGTACCGCGGGATGCTGCATGAGAGCCGATTCGATCTCGCCCAGCTCGATCCGATATCCGCGGACCTTCTCCTGCGTGTCCACGCGACCGATGAACTCGAGATCTCCTCCGGCGTTCCAACGGACCAGGTCTCCCGTGCGATACATCCGCTCGCCCGGCGCTCCGAACGGACAGGCAACGAAACGGCTCGCCGTCATGGCGGGACGTCCCAGATAGCCCCGGGCCAGACCTGCTCCCGCTACGTACAACTCGCCGACGACGCCGACGGGAACCGGCTGGATCCGCTCGTCCAGAACGTACACGCGGCTGTTCTGAATCGGACGGCCAATAGACGGCGGGCGGCCGTCCGTGGCCAGATGCGCGCACAGGGTCGGCATTACCGTGGTCTCTGTCGGACCGTACGCGTTGGCCATCTGGCGATGCGGAGCCCACGCCTTGACCAGCTCCGGCGAGATCGGTTCGCCCGCGACGATAAGACACGAGACGCTCGGTAGCGACCCGAGCGGCAGCGCCGCGAGCACGGAGGGCGTGAGCAGGACGTGGGTGACCGCGGCCGCATTGATCGTCTCGACCAACGGCTGTCCGGGCTCGAGCCGTTCCTGCGTGTCGACGACGAAGGCGGCCCCGGAGAACAGCGCCATGCACAGTTCCCATATCGACGAATCGAAACTCGGCGAATTGAACTGCAGCACTCTGGACTCTGACGTGACGTTCAATCCATCGATTTGCGCGGCCAGCAGGCTGGCCAGTCCCCTGTGAGTGACCGCCACTCCCTTGGGCGTACCGGTCGACCCCGACGTGTAGATGAGGTAGGCGGTATGTGCCATCGCCAGTGGCGCCAGCCGATCGGTGTCCGTCACAGCGGTCGTCTCATGGTGCGTGAGCGTGGCGATCAGCGCGGGGTCGTCCAGCCGCAGGACGGGTGTCGATCGACCGGCCCCATGTGAAGCCGTCGCGGATTCAGCGATGATGATGTGCGCGCCCGAATCCTTCAGCATGAATTCGATGCGCTCCGCCGGATACGCAGGATCCACGGGCATATAGACGCCACCCGCCTTCGTGACCGCCAGCGCCGCTGTCCAGAGGTCTGGAGAGCGCGTCACCAACACGGCGACGACCACTTCGGTTCGCACACCGTGGTCGATCAAGAGACGGGCCAGTCGGTTGGACCGGGCGTCGAGGTCGCGATAGCTGATCGTCTCGTCACGGAACACGATGGCGGGAGCGTCCGGCCTCGTCATGACGCGTCGTCCGAAGAGTTCGGGAATCGTGCCGGGGTTCACCTCCGCGCGCGTGTTATTCACAAGATCGAGCAACTGATGTCGCTCGGCCGGGTCGATGATGTCGACGGAGTTCACGGCCACGGTCGGGTCGCCGGCCGCGATCGTGGCCGCGCTCACGAGACACCGCACCAGTCGGCGCGCGGTGTCCGCGTCGAACACGTCCGTGGCGTAGACGATGTCAATGCGCAGGCTCGCCCCGTCGCGAGGCGAGACGACGATCCGCGCGTCGAACGGCGCGGTTCCCAGGCGCTCCGGAGCGGGTCCTGCCGAACGGCCGTCGCGACCGTGGTCGGCCTCGTCGTGCCAATCGAACCCCACCTGGGTCAGCGGGTGATGGGCCGTCGGTGGATCGATGACCAGAACCGAAACCACGTCGTCCAGCGCCATACCCCGGTGCTGTTGGGCCGCCCGGGCCCGGTCGTGCACCGCGCGAAGCAACTCCCCGAACGAGATGTCGCCGGGCATGTCGGCGCGCAGGATCCAGCGGTCATCACTCGATCCGGCCTCCGTGCCCGAAAACGCCTCGGCACCGCCCACGTTCAGCGCGCCGATCGTCACCGTCGTCTGCCCGGTCAGGCGCCGAAGCGTCACCGCCCATGCGGACAGCAGGACGACGGCCGAGGACACGCCCTGCGCAGCGGCCAGGGCCTCGACTCGGCCCCGAACGTCGGAGGCGAGTTCCACGCCGACGACCCCGACGTCGAGGCTCCGATGCGACGGGCGCGGTCGATCCATCGGCAAGGGTAGGGGCTGGGGCACGTCGGCCAACTCCTGCGCCCAGTAAGCGGCGTGCCCGGCGGACCCTCGCTTCGGCGGCTCGGGCCTAAGTGCCTCACTGGCGCTCACGATAGAACCAACCCTTCACGCCGCGGCCACTCCTCGGGCACGGCAACCTGAGAGGACACCGATGGTCAGACTTCACGTCGCGGCGGGCGCGAAAAGGGCGACCGTTGGGAAAAGAAGTTCAGCCGCTCCTGAACATCACGGAAGTTCGCTTGCGTCACTTCGCCGGTGATCGCGAGGAGTAGCTGGTCCGAGGACTTCGGGCCGTCCAGATAGCCATCGAGAGGTCCCGCGACCGCCGCAGGACGATCGCTTGTCTTCGAGCGCATCGGATCCGAAGACGCCGCGCTGTCCCGCATCTTCCGCACGGTCTTGACCGCGTCGGGTGCCCCCGTCAAGGACTTCGTCTCCGTCCCGCCGAGATTGTTCCGCGGAAGGTGCAGGTGCATGTCTCGCCACGAGAATATGAACGTGCGCAGATCGGCGACGTGACGCTTCAGCCGAGCAAGGCCGCTCCCGTCGGGGGCGGTGTCCTCCAGGGTCATGACCTCCCGCGCGAACTGTTCGTACAGATCCGTGAACAGGTGGAATCGCATGGCGACGGAATGGCTGCCACTCGTCAGCCCCAGATTCTCGCGGATCTGGTGGTACTCGAACGTGCTCAGATTGTCCACGATCGGTGGCAATGATGCCTCGATCGCGGGATACAAGGACGCGGCGCCGTCGAGCAGCTCGATCGCGCGCGCTTCATCGCCGTCGCGCACCGCCTTGGTCGCCAGCTCGAGCCGATCGTTGATCTCCCTGACCAAGAGTTCGGGAATCTGATGCAATGCGCGGAACTGCGTGAAGTAGGTGTCGCCGGCCAGATGATGTTCATGGACGGCATGACGCAGATGGGAGGAGGCGAGCGCGACCTCCAGCGCAACTGTGGGCTGGGGATGAACGGCGCGAGCAAGATTCGTGGCCCATATGCGCGCGTCGTGATTCACGATGCGCACGCAGTGAAGAATCGTATACGCGCTGTCGGCCAACGATGCCTCGGAGATGGTGGTCCTGACGTCCAGCTCCCCCCGGTCGACGAGCTCGGCCAAAGAGCCGTCAAACGACTCCAGTGCCGTCTGGAACTCGGTGAACGCAGGGGTGTCTTGGAGCGGCCATCGCGGCGCGGTCGCCGGCCAGTCGCTGCTGATTCGCAAGGCATCGCTACTCAACCGCACCAGCAGCCGATGGAAACTCCGGATCCACAGCAGCTTGCTCGAACACGCATCGACATCACCCGATGCCAGATCGGTGCCGGCGCGCGTGAGAAGATCAACCAGGTTGTAGATGGCGATCTCCGACGATTGGTAGATCCCGATGAGTAACGCCTCGGGTGTGGCGGCCGGAACCGTCATGCTCGCACGAGCCGCCTCGATGGCACCAAGGCTCTGCAGCTCGTGATAATTCTCCGCTATGACGCCGCGGTCATTTTGAATCTTGCCCGGCTCCATCAGATCATCCGGCATCTGTCATCCTCCTCATACACGACGAACTGCAATGCACGAGAAGACCGCGCTTCGCAGGGTTCAGAACTTGTTTGACGGCGCGTCACGCCCGGCGCACGGGTGTCTCATCCATGAAATCGCGAAGCGACAATGGCCTCATATCCATCCACTCACGTTCGATGAAGGCCAGGCACGACTCCCTCTCGTCCGGCCCGAAGACGCGCTTCCATCCCGCCAGACCATCGGCGAAGGCCGGCCATAGCGAGTGTTGCCCTTCGTCGTTGACCAGGACAAGGAACTGCGCCTCGTCGTCTTCGAACGGATTGTTGCTCATCGTCTACACCCTGCCACCGCTGATCCTCTCGGCCAAGAACGATAGAACGGCCGCTTTCGCGCCTGGATCGAGCACCAAGCCGTCTCGGTCTGTCGAGATCTCGACGACTTCCTCCGAGCGACTTCCCACCCAATCCGTCACCGAATGCGATTCCGAAACCAATTGGAGTACATCCCCGCCCCAATGCGGCCACTGAGCATTATGAGCGGCAATCAAATAGACCAGCCAGTCAGAGAACCAGTCAGCGAAGATCTCGACATCCCTGGCCGTACTGGGGCGCTTAATATCGGGGCTCTGTTGCACACCGATCGACGTCATCGAGTCGTGGATCTCCCCAGCGATCTCGCGGGGGCGGGCGAGCAGTTCGTTGTCGGAGAATGCACGTGTCACATCGTCGACGACATCGGCACCCACCATGTGGGCGATACGTCGCAGGGCTATCCCCCACTGCTCTCGGAGAGCCTTGCCCGTCGACGGCTCACCGTCCAGGACCACGAGGGGCACGTCGTAGTGGGGTGACGAAAGCTTTGCCGCCACCTCCTGCGCGATCGAGCCGGCCATGCAGTAGGTCACGACCGCTGCCGCCTCAGAACCCAAGTATGTGTGCGGTTCGAGTAGCGCGGATGCGTAGCCTGCGGCGTCGAAGGCACGGACATAGGGCGGTCGCAGGACCTCGACCATCCGGAACCCGTGGTCCTCCAAGCGAAGCGCCGTCAATGGCGGCTCGGACCTCAGGCCCACATAGTCGACGACCACAATGGTCCGTCGATGCTCCGCCTCGTGTGACGAGCGCTTTGATTCGGCGGCCATGCGGCGCACCGAATCCCGGCCGCCGGCGCGACCGTGCTGCGCCACTTCCGGTATATCAGCGAGCGAATCCGCAGCATTCACGTTCAAAAAGATTCTGGCGCCGTCAAACTCATCGAGACCTGCTATTGCAGACGATCCGTCAACGCCATTAACCCCCTTTCACTAGGGAAAACGCTATGCCACCACGGTCCGGCTGTCAACGCTCACCACGAGCCCAATTCCACGGTTCGGACAACGAAGAATCGCGCCGAGGAAGAAATTACTAGGCACGAAGCGCCGGCCTGCACAAGGGAAATCGGCCGGCCTCTCGACGGTTCGTACCCTCACCCATGAGGCAGTGCCGGCAAGGCATCGAGCGCATCGACCAAAGCCGTCGCCAAGCGCTCAAGACCGTCGTGCTCGGACATCATCCGGACCGGGACTTGTCGACCGAGTCGCTCCGTACCGGTGACTGCGCGTCCTGGTCTTCGTTCATCGGCGCCACCGACGGCCCTAGGCGTCACTGACGAGCCGGGTCAACGCCGTGATGTAAGCACTCGTCATCGCCTCGAGGTCTTCGTTCGTCCACAGTTCACCGCTGGCCGAGCCTTCCACTCGAATCGCACCGCGGCTCGACTCGTGAACGACTTCGATCAGGAAGGGCAGACTCGTTGTGTCCACAATGTGCGATTCATCGATCCAGGCCTCAGGGCGCTTCTCAAACTCCACATAATTGAAGGCGACATCGAAAAGCGCATGCCCGGCCATTTCCCTGATCTTCAGATACGGGAAGTTCCCGAAGGCGGTGACCTGGCGTTCGGCCTCGAAGACCCGCCGCACCAGTTCCGCACCCGTGGCGTCCACACGACAGTGCAGCGGAAGCAGGTTCAGGAAGAGTCCTGTCATCCTCTCCGCACCGAGCACGGGTGGGCGCCCGTTGATGACCACCCCCGTCGACGGGGCATCCACGGCATGGACCTCAGCCCACGCCACGAGGTGGGCGGCCAGTGTGAAGCTCTTGACGGGAAGTCCCGTGCGTGCCGCGGCGCGCGCGAGGTCGACCACAACCTCGGGGTCGACGTCAGCGCGAATGCGCAGCGTTTGGCCGCCGACGGGCCGCGGGCGGGCCCGGGGCAGGGACTCGGCATAAGCCGACCAGAACTGTTGAGCATCGGGCGAGGTCAGTACCTCCCGTTCGCGTCGGACCAGTTCATCCATGCCGGCCACGGCGGGCGGCAGGTCCGGGACCGCTCCCCGGAGTGTCGACGCATAGGCGGACATGAGCTCCGAGGCGAACACCGTCTCGCTCCAGCCGTCCATGATGGCGTGGTGGAATCCGTAGGTGAGCCAGAACGAGCTGTCATCCGGCACTGAGACGCAGACTCGGAGAAGCGGCGCCGTGGTCAACGCGAATTCCTGGCCGGCGCACGCGACATCGTCGGTGAGATCGGCTGCGTCCTGGCCGGTCCGTGCGTCGTGCACGTGGACGGGGATCGACGTCGACGCCTCCGTCACGCGCATCACCTCGTCGTAGTCGGTCAGATTGAATCCGGTCCGCAACGTTTCGTGCCGGGCCGTGAGGATGTCGAGCGCGGAGCGCAGAGCGGTCTCGTCGAACGGAAGCCGGACGCGATGGGACACCACGTCCAGGTACACCGCACCCGGTCGTAATTCGGACTCGAAGAGGAGGCCCTGCTGCAAGAGGCTGGCCGGACCGATCTGCGGGCCCTCCGCCACCGGCTCGGCCGCCATGGCCTGTGCCGAGGGGGCCGCATCTCCGTCGGGCGCATCCTCGACCGCTGACACCACCTGACTGAGCTCCCTGATCGTCGGGCTCCCGAGGATGTCGACGAGGGTGGTGACGATCCCGCGCGACTCGGCATCGACGATGGCTCGAACCGCGAGCATGGAGTTACCGCCCAGAGCAAAAAAGTTGTCGTCGAGCCCGATCGACTCCGCCTCCAGGACGTCGGCCCAAACCTGGGACAAGACACGCTGAATGTCCGTCAGACCGAGGTCGACGGCGCCATTGGATTCAAGGTTCATATCCGTCCTTCGTCACTGCATCCGCAGGGGAAGCTTCGAATACCCACTGAGCAGGTTCGAGTAAATGGGGAGCGGTTCGCCGGTCAGTTCCATCTCGCGCACTTCCTCTCGCATCGTCTGCAGCAGGGCCGCCACCTCGATCTTCGCCAGATACGCACCGATACAGAAGTGCGGACCATGGGACAACGTCACGTGGCGGTTGGGAGCCCGCGTCACGTCGAAGCTCGCGGGATCGCTGAACTCCTCCTCATCGAAATTGGCCGATGACAGCCAGGCGATGATGAGATCGCCCTCGGCGATGTCCCGCGCGCCCAGAGTCACCGACGCGCAGGCCGTGCGCCCCACGTGCATCACCGGTGTGCTCCACCGGAGTACTTCGTTGACCGCCGCGTCGATGGGTGTCCCTGACCTCAGCAGCGTCCACTGATCGGGACGACGGACGAGCTCCAGAACCCCGCTGATCATGGCGAGTCGCGTCGTCTCGTCGCCGCCGAGGATCAGGCTGTAGCAGTTGTAGATGATCTCCTCGGACCGCAGTTTCTGGCCGTCGATGGTCCCGTCGATAAGCACATCCATCAGCGGAGACCTTGAGGACGACGGCTGACGGGAGCAGTCAGCGACGAAGCGGGTGAAGTAGAGCAGGATCTCGCTCTTGGAACGCATGGTTTCCTCGGCCGTGTGCTCCTCGGTATCCGAGCTGAGGGCCGAACTCGCGTGGCGCAGGATGAACGCCCGGTCCGATGCCGGAATGCCGAACAGGTCACAGATGGCCATGAGCGGGATATGGGCCGCCACGTCATGCGCGAACTCGCACGACCCGTCGGCGACCGCGCGGCGGATCAGGTCGCGGGTGTTGGCTCGGACGCGGTCGGCCGTGTGACTCAGGGCCTCGGGCGTGAGGGCCCTCCACAGCAGCTTACGAATCGCGGCATGGCGCGGACCGTCCGAGACGGCGAGCATCTGCTGGGCCGCCGTATCACCACCCGCGAGCAGCGTGTTCAGCACGTTTCCCCGGCCGGACGCGAACACATCGGCCGATCTGCACACCTGCACGACGTCGGTGTACCGGGTCACGTTCCAGAACCCCGGAACGCCATCGCGGGCAGGCTGCCACGCCACCGGGTCATGCCGCCGGAGCTGCCGAAGGTGGTCGTGCGCGGCTGTACCCGCGTGGAATCCTGGATCGGCAAGGTCCGCTGTCGGCTCTACGGGCATGGTGAAGGTCATGTCGCTCCCGCCATATCTGCGTGGCTATTCATATGTCAGCCAATTCCCGCGCTGCCACGGCGGATTCGGTGCCGTCCATGTCAAGTCGATAGACGACGTGGTCGAGGAGTCTGTCGACCTGCTTCAGCATCTCTTCGTGGGTCTTCGAGTACCCAGAGATGACATCGAGCGGATTGGTCATGACGTCCAGGTCCAGCGGATCGCCCTTCTGGTAGTAGGGCGTGTATTTCGAGATGCCCTCGAGAGCGGTGACCGTGGCCGCATTGGCGTTCGCCACCAACCGGGCCGGCTTCCGCGGGGCCGGCGTGTTGTACTGCCAATACACCCCGGGAGGGGGACTGAACATCGACGGCGCCGGATCCCCTCCGAGCGCGATGGTCCCGGCGATCTCGATCGGCGATGGGACGCCGGTGCGTCGCGCGAGCTCGTGGATGTGGCCGCCGATCCGACCGTTGATCTCGATGATGCGAGGTCCGTCGGGTGTCAATTTGATCTCGGTATGCGTCACGCCCCGACGCACGTCCAGCGCGGTAAGGCCGGCGGTCGCGAGGTTCAATGACGCGCGCCGGACGTCCTCGTCCAGCAAGGCGGGCCAGAACTGTCCGACCTCTCGGAACGGCGCCGCGAGGGCGAACTTGCCGGTCACCGCCAGATGGGTGATGCGCCCGTCCACGACGGCACTCTCGATCGAGATGTAGTCCCCGACCCCGGAGGGCATCTGACGACCGACCAGCAGTTCTTCGATGACCAGCCCCGCCGGGAGATACCTGTCGAGGATCGCGTCGACGAGCTGCGCGCCCCGGTCCGGGTGAGTGATCACATGCGTATCCCGACTCGCCCCGCCTCGAGCCGGCTTCAGGATGACCGGCGCGTCGAATTCCGTCATTGCCGCGGCGAAGTCAGCGCGGGTCCGAATGCGCCGGTTCACGGTCTTGTCCACACCGTGTTCGCGCAGGCGCAGCCGCTGCAGATGCTTGTCCTTGAGGCATCCCAAGGTCGGTTCCTGATGGTAGGAAAGACCCAGATGCCTCGCGAGCTCGGCGGTGGGTTCCACCATGTCCTCGCTGAACGTCACGATGCCCGCGGGTGCGAACGTCCGCAAGCGATCCGCGGACCGACTCGCCGAGGAGCCGAGAACCACCGACTCGCCCAGCCTCTCCACCACCTTGAGGGCCCGCTCACCATGTTCCGACGAGGCCACGGCGAACACAGGCCGCGCGATGGCGGACAGCCCGGCGTAAGCCTCGAGTGGGTCCACCGCGCCTTTGTCATAGACGACGATCAGCTTCTTCATGTGTCCGCGGACTCCAGAGCGCTCACGAATGCGCCGAAGGTGCTGTTCTTGAGCAGCATCTTCACCGGCACCTTGCGGCCGAGGAGGCTGCTGAGGCGTGCGCAGAGGCGCAGCGCCTTCAGACTGGTGCCGCCCGTCTGGAAGAAGTTGTCGGTCTCCGCCGGGACGGTTCCGTTCAGGATCTGCGTCCATGCGGTAACCGCGTGTTCCCGGGTGCGGCTGACGATGTCGTCGGTCAACGTGTCTCCCTCGACAGGGCAACCGGCAGGCGGTCGATACCCCACATGAAATTGGACCTCATACGCTCCACCGGGCCGGTGATCTCCATATGCCCCACCCGTTCCGCCAGCACCTGCAGCAGCACCTTCAGCTCGACCCGTGCCAGAGGCGCTCCCAGGCAGAAATGCGGCCCTATCCCGAACGTGAGGTGCCGGTTGGGTGTACGTCCGAGGTCGAATCGGTCCGGGTCGGGGAAGACGCTCTCGTCCCGGTTCGCCGAGGCGTTCCACAGCACCACGGCTTCGCCGGCACGAACGTGCTGCCCGCCGAGTTCCACGTCCTGCGTGGCGACGCGCATGACGTGCAGGGCGGGACTGGTGTAGCGGAGCACTTCGTCGACTGCGGACTCGATGTCGACCTCGCCCGCCTTCAGACGCTGCCACTCCTCTGGGTTCTCGATGAGCGCGATCAGCCCGGCGGACGAGCCGTGACGGGTCGTCTCGTTCGCTCCGGTGACGAGTCCGTCACAATTGAGCAGGACTTCCTCGTTGGTGAGCTCACGTCCGCCCATGTCGCCCCGGATCAGCGCGCTGACCACATCGTCCCCGGGGTTGCGTCGGCGCTCTTCCACTAGATCCGTGTAGTAGAGGAAGATCTCCGCGTGGGCTTCGGTTTTCCGCAGCTGGTCCATGGGGCACCCGCTGGAGGCTCCTACGGATGCGCCGAACGCCTGGCTGGTCAGCTCGATCATCGTCGAGCGTTCCGCCTGCGGCACGTTCATGATGTCGCAGATGATCGCCGCGGGCAGGACTGCTGCGATCTCGTCGACGAAGTCGACGCTGTCCTTCTCCAACGCCTGCTCCACCAGCGGCTCGATCACCCGGCGCATGGATTCCTCGAGCGTAGCCACCACCCGGGGCACGAATGCGGAGTTCATCAGCTTGCGCAGGCGAGGGTGGACGGGTGGGTCGCTGACAATGAGCATCTTGCCGGCCGCCGCCTTGACCGCGGCTGGGTCGGAGTCAAGGCGCATGCCCAGCTCGGAGGTGAAAGCAGTGGTGTTGCGGTAGACCTGGAGGGCTGGCTCGTACGACATGACGGACCAGAATCCGGGGCCGGGTGGGTGCTCGGTCCAGACGACAGGTGTCGTGGCACGCAGTTGTGCCCAAACGGCGATCGGATCGCCGGACTCGTAAAGGCCGGGGTCCGCGACGTCGATGATGTCGGACACAGCTCAGACTTCTTTCCGGACAGCGAAGGCCTCGTAGATTTCGGTGCCTTCCAACAGCGCGTCCTGCTCGAGAGCGACCGCGAACCCGTGCTTCCGCAGCAGTGAGGTGAACCTTTCGAGCGCACCGTCGATGTCGTGGACTTCGGCGACGACTTGGCGCACCTTCGGCCAGTCCTCGTCCGCCAGGCCGTGCAGCACCTCCAGCTCGCTCTTCTCGACGTCGATCTTCAGGAGATCGATCGAGGTGATGCCGCGCTCGGCGATCACCTCGGACAGGGTTCGCACCTGACATTCGACGGCCTGCGCCGTGTGCCGGCCGCTGACCATGTCGTCGACGTCCTCGTCGTCGAACCCGCTGCGCGTCAGGAATGTGCGCATCAGGGCCGACTCGGCCTCCGGGTCGGCGTGAAAGCCCGACATAGAAGATGAATCCGGGTAATAGGTCAAGGTGGCGGCACCCGAATGATCGGAGAGCGCGCAGGGCGTCGTGTACCCCTGGATGCCGTGCAGGGAAAAGTTCTCCTGCAGCGCCGCATACGGAATGGGCGCCGGCTCGAAGGCATGAAAGGTCAGCCCCTGGCATTCCAGATGCAGAAATAACGAGGCCATGCCGATATTTGCGCCGACATCGAGTACCGTATCCCCGGGGCTGAGTGATATTGCGTGCTGCATATAGCAGCGTTCGGCAAATATGTCTCGGTACAGCAGAGCGGTCTCCCCTGCGTTGACATGGCTCACCGTCAGCCCATTGGGGAGTTTCATCGCTTGCATTCCCGCGCCCCTTCTAGAGAGATACCCTGGACCAGCAAACCCCTTAGGCCACGGAAGAACCGAGTGCTTCTCGAAGACTCAGCGGCCTCATGTCCGTCCAGACGGCGTCCACGTGACGCATGCATTCCTCTTCTGTGCCGGTGTACCCAGCCTCCTGCCATCCCATGGGAATCGGCAGGTCAGCAGGGTGCAGCCCGTACTGTTGCTCCGAGTTGAGGAGAACGGTCCAGGCGAGAGTGGTGGCGTCGGCCATGAGTCGCTCCAGTGGCTGAGGGAAGAACATGCGGATCCAGAGTGGTCTGCACGTGGCGTCCGCGGCCGCTCTCGCAGCGAAGTCGAGCTCGACGAGAACGCACTGCAATCACTTTCACCGCATACGAGAATGAGCGCACGCCTGGCCCCGATTTATCGGCCAAACAATATGAGGAAGGCGCTGACTGAGTCAACCCTTGATTTTATGGCAACGATGCCTACTGGCTTCATATGCGAGAGCAATGTTCGGAACAATCTCAACTCACAGCGGCAGCGCGGCAAGTGGGCTGAATGCGCCGGCCCGCGATCGCAAACGCGTGCACAGTTAGCGGCGGACTACGACTGACCGCAACCTTCCGATCCATCAACCAGTCGATGCCGCGGACGGGTTCATCGCCCACGGGATGTCTCTGTTCGGGTAAACTATCGCCTAATTCGGTGACTTCCCCTTCGGGTAAGAGCCATATGCCACACCATCAGCGAAAGCCACATGGCATTCCGGTCCACACGGTTCACACGAGCATTCCGCCAGCAACGTTCACACAGCATCCTGGGTTCGTCAAGGAGTTTATGGCAACTCCGGACGAGGCGGATATGCATGGATGCGATCCAGTCAGGGGACGTTACCGAATTAGCGTGTCCGCAATGGTCGGGAAGCGGCAAGATGTCGTGGGCAGTCAGGTTTCCGGATGCGGACGAGAATGGACATTCGGGCCAGCAGGTCGACTCCTGGTTACACACTTTTCAGCCACACCCGGCTCTGTGCGACGTTGCGCAGAAGCGACGCCGTGCAGTCCGGGAGGAAGGAGGAAAAAAGGGACAGGCAGCGCGGGAACGGAGGAAAGAAGGTCGACCGCTGGGGTCGATTCCGGATTCAGTGGGTCCTCTTCCTCGTGTCTCAAACGCGCCTGTTTCACAGTTCGATCGCTGGGTATGTTTTCCGTCGGTCTTGATCAGGTGCAGCGGAATGCCATAGCATCCAGGCTCATCAACGGGCCTACTGCATAGCCGGCCTGGCCACGTCAGGCGTCAGGCGGTATCCAGCCAGGACTAATCAGCGGACTGCCCAGTCGGATTATTTTCTCCGGCTGCCGCGCGGAGATTGCAGGATTCACGAGCAAGTCGAGGTGAAGGTGATGCACTGCAAACCGATCCAGCGCTCACGCCTTCGGGACAGCCACCGAAGTCCGTATCAGCTACGCGCCTTGCGCACTCCGCCATCACATGGGGATTTTCCCGATATCTCCCGCATGCAGGAGGCGCACAGTTGAGCGCTCACGAAAAGGTTCCCTTCACTCAGTGACGGAAGTGGGTTTCAGGCAATGACTGCACGGCAGGATGTCGTGGATATCACAGCGTGTGGCGATGAACGAACAACAGCCGGAGCTCCCTTCAATCCCGCAGCAGCAGTTGCCGTACACGCTTGCAGGACTCCTGGAACCGTCGCTGTGCGTGCGTATGACGGCACCTACACGTTCGGGGAGCTGAACCAGCGGGCGGACGCGATCGCCGCCGAACTGCTGCGCCTGGGCGTGGGCCCGGAGACGGCCGTGGGGGCGCATCTCGACCGGTCCCGTGATCTGGTGGCCACGCTCATCGGCATCTGGCGCGCAGGCGCCGTGTTCTTAGCGCTCGACCCGGGTCATCCGCACGCCCGGCTGTCCACCCTGGTCCAGGACTCCGGCGTCGCAGCGGTCGTGTCCCGCGATAAGGCTGCATTCGCGGACAGCCAGGTCACACACATCGACCCGGCAGTCACCAGCGCATCCCCGTCAGCCGTTCCGCCCGGCCCGCTGTCCCCGCATTCCATGGCCTACATCGTCTACACCTCGGGCACGACGGGCGCTCCCAAGGGTGTCAGTCTCACCTACGGAAACATCACCAACCTGCTCACTGCCGTCGAAACCCTGGCGCCGGACGAAGGCCTCGAGGGCGGCAATGTACTGGCCCCTTCCTTCGACGGCTGGCTCTGGTCCACGCTCATCCCTCTGGTGAACGGGCGGGGCGTCGTGCTCTCGGACCCGCGGGACGAGGGCGGCTCGCTCCTTCGTGGCGAGGTGGCCTTCGTGACGGCCACCCCCTCTCTTCTCGCCGTCAACGAACCACCGGCACCGGAGGCGGGCCTGCGGACCGTGGTCTCCGCGGGTGAGGCGTGCACGCCCGATCTCGCGGCCCGCTGGGCGAGCGGACGGCGGTTCGTCAACGCCTACGGACCGACCGAGACGACGATCTGCGCGACATGGGCGGATACCGACGCTGGAGACGACCCGTCCACCATCGGCCGCCCGCTGCCCAACTACCGCGTTCAGGTCCTGGACGAACGGCTGCGTCCGGTTCCGCCCGGGGAGGTCGGTGAACTGTTCATCTCCGGTGCCGGTGTAGGGCGCGGCTATCTGAATCGGCCTGGCCTCACAGCCGCGCGCTTCTCTCCCGACCCGTCGGGAGATGGCGAGCGGATGTACCACACCGGCGACCTCGTGCGAAGCCGTCCCGACGGAGCACTCGAATACGTCGGGCGGGCCGACGGCCAGCTCAAGATCCGGGGTTTTCGCGTGGAGCCCGGCGAGGTTGAGAGTGCAGCGCGGGCACTGCCCGGCGTTCGGACCGCCGTGGCCTTCGCTGCGTCTGTGGCCGGCGGTTCCGTGCTGGCCTTGGCTGTGGTCCCCGAGGCCGACGGGGTGCCGGAGCCCGAAGCGGTACGGGCCGCACTGCGGGCAGAACTGCCCGGACATCTGGTGCCGTCCCGGATCCTGCGTCTGGACCACCTACCACAGACCGTCGCAGGCAAGGTCGATCTGACCCAGCTGGCGCGGTTGGTCCAGGAGGCCGACGAGACGATGCCGGCGGCCGGCCTCAATACGCCGACACAGGAACTCGTTGCCGAGGTCTGGGCCGCCGTGCTTGGTGTGCCGATCGAAAGCGCCGACGCGGACTTCTTTGAGCTCGGCGGCCATTCACTGATCGCGACGCGCGTCGTCGCCGTGCTCCGCGCCCGCCTCGGCGTGCGCCTGACGATGCGCCAGCTGTTCGCGTCCCGCACCGTCAAAGCGCTGGCAGCCGAGCTCGACGAACTGGTCGCCACCCAGTCGGCCGACGCCTGATCCGCCGCAACACCCCGACCTCAGCCCAGGAGCCTCTCATCTTAACTCGCCACACGAACCCCTCCGGCTCGTCGCCGACCGTGTCGACCGGGGGCACCAGGGGCGCGCGGTTGCCGGGTTCCTACTTCCTGTGGCTGGCCGGCATTCTGGCGTCTCTCGCCGGGGACGCGGTCTTCTACTTCGCGATCGGCTGGGCAGCGAGCGCGAGCGGCGGTGCGGTCGCGGGACTGGCCCTGAGCGCCATCACCCTGCCAAGGGTGCTGCTGCTCCTCATCGGCGGTGCCGTCAGCGACCGGTTCAACGCGCGTCGCGTCCTGATCGCAGGTGACGCGGCGATGCTGGCCTTCTGCCTCATCCTGGCTGCTGTCGCCTACCACCTCGGGGCCTCGCCCGCCGTGCTCATCGTGGCCGGCATGGTGGTCGGCATCGCCAACGCGTTCTACCTTCCGGCCTCCGGCTCCATGCCCCGACGCTTGGTAAGCAAGGAGCAGTTGCCCCGTGCGCTCTCCTTGCGCCAGGTAGGCGGTCAGGTTGTCAACATGGGAGGCGGGCCGCTGGGTGGCCTGCTGGTAGGCCTGGCCGGGCTGGCGGGGGCTGCCCTGGTGAACGCCGTCACCTTCGCGCTCGTCCTGGTGGTACTGATCGTAGTCCGACCTCGGTACGAGCCACCCCCCGCGCCGAGGAACGGCCATCTGGTCAAGGACGCCTGGGACGGTGTGAGCGTCGCCTTCGCCCATCCGGTCCTGCGGCCGGCACTACTGATGACCGGTGCCGCAGCGGGCTTCCTGTTGCCCGTGCTTCTCCTGCTGCTCCCGCTCCTGGCGCGAGAGCAGCACTGGGACGCGAGTGCCGCCGGCCTGGCGATCGGGGCGCAAGGGGTCGGTATGGTAGCCGTCACGCTCTTGGTCCTGCGCCGCGGAGCGCTGGGTCGACCGGGGCTCCTGGCCGCATGCGGTCTCATCGTGGCCGGTGCCGGTGTCCTGGGCATTGCGCTCTCACCCGACGCCGGAGCTGTGCTCGTGGCCAGCTTCGGTGTCGGTATCGGCAACGGCCTCTTCTCCGCGCACATCCTGCCCCTGGTCCTCGCAGTGACACCTGACAGTCACCTTTCGCGCATCCAGGCGGTGCTCGTTCTCGTCCAGAGCCTCGCCCTGCTGTTCATGAACAACGTGCTGGGCAACCTCGCCGGATTCAGCAGTGCGGTAACCGCCCTCACCGTCTGCGCTGCCGTGATCGTCGCTGTCGGGCTGCTGGGGCTGGCCTCGGGCCCGCTTCGCAACAACCGCACGGGGCTGGCCTCGGGCCCGGCCTGAGCCACGCTGCACCGCACCTTGGAGAGACACATGCCTGACACCGCGGATCCGGTTGCTTTGTCTGCAACGCAGGAACGTCTTTGGATCCTGGAGCAGTTGGCGCCGGAGGGCAGCTACAACGTCGCCTTGTGCTTCCGGCTCACCGGGGCGCTCGACGACGCCGCTCTGCACCGGGCAGCACAGTCGGTGACGAGACGCCACAGCGCCCTGCGCACTCGCTTCGACGACACCATGGGCATGCCCTTGGGGAGACTGACACCGCCGGCGGACGTCTGGGTCGACGTGGAACGAGCCGAAGCAGACGGCCCTGGCCGCGCCCTGGACAGGCTTCTGTACGAGGCGGCATCACGGCCGTTCGATATGAGCACGGGGCCCTTGCTGCGCCTACAGGTCGTGAATCTGCCGGGGGCAGTCCATATGGTGCTGGTCATCGTCCATCACGGCGCTTTCGACGGACTGTCCGGCCCTATCCTGACCCGGGAGCTATGGCACCTCTACGACGCCTACGCCTCCGGGAAAGACCCGGCTCTACCTGAGTTGTCCGCCGCTTACGGTGACTTCGCCCGGCTGCAACGTGACTGGCTTGATGGTGCCGACGCGGCTGAACAGCTGGCCTACTGGACACAGCAGCTTCTTGATCCGCCCGCACCGCTGAACATCACCGCACCGGACCCACGTCCAACCTGCCCTGGCGAACCCTCCCGGGGGGTGGTCGAGTTCGACTTTCCGCCCGAGGCCGCGCACGCTACCGCGCAGGCCTGCGCCGACCTGGGGGCTACCCCGTTCATGGTGCTGCTGGCCTCGTTCGCCGCGTCGCTGGCACGCCACACCGGTGCTCGGGACCTGATCATCGGCACGCCGGTCACCGAACGCCCTGCCGAGGAGTTCGAGGCCGTCATCGGTCCCTTCGACAACACGTTACTGGTCCGTATCGACGCGGAACCTGCCGTTACCGCCGGACAGTTCGTGGAGCAGGTCAGCGATGTAGCGGTGCAGGCCTTGCTCCACAAGGACATCCCGTTCCAGCACGTGGTCCGCTCCGTGGCTCCGGTCCGAGGTGGGTCTGCCGCACCGGCTCTGTGCAACGTGGCGTTCTCCGTGGAGGAAAAGCCGCAGGACCCGGGTTCGGTGCACGGGGCTGTGGTGAGCGCGGACCCCTGGGTCTTCGTCCCACCGGCCCGGTTCGACCTCACTCTGATGGTCGAGCTGTCCGAAAGCTGCTTCAAGGGACGTTTCTACTTCGACCCCGAGCGGGTGGATGAGTCTGCGCTGCGGGTGCTGGCCGAAGAGCTGGCGGCGATGCCAGTCCTGTTCGCGCATGAGCCGGATTCTCTGCTGTTTCCCGCCGGCAGGGAGTCGCACAGCGCATCTCGCGAGAAGAAGGGATCTTCATGAGTACGGCGAAGGGCGATGCCCTTGTTCAGGACCTGGACAAGTGGCTGTGGGAACCACGGCCGTCCGCAGCGGCACCGCGCGCGACACTGGCCATCCTGCCGCATGCCGGCGGGATGGCCCAGGGATACGCCAAGTGGGCCCAGTGGTTCCCCGACGATGTGCGGGTCATCGCCGTGCAGTATCCCGGTCGCGGCCCCCGCTTCGCGGAGCGCGCCGCTCTCTCGATGGCCGATCTTGCCGACCCGATAGCCGAGGCCCTCGCAGCGGAGGAGAAGCTCCACGTCTTCGGCCACAGTCTCGGCGCCATGCTCGGCTTCGAGGTGTGCTGGCGCCTGGCGCGCATGGGCCGGCCGGTCAGGGCCTTCTTTCCCTCGGCCGCCCCCGCCTCGCACATCCGGCGTGACGTACTCGCCCCGGACAACGAACCAACCGACGCGGAGCTCACCGAGGCCCTGGTGGACCGCGGCGGAATGGACCCGGCAGCCCTCGAACACCCCGAACTCATGGAAATAGTCCTCGAAACGTGCCGCTCCGACCGCCAGATCACGTTGTCGTACCGATACGGGGAACGGCACCGCACGCTGGACTGTCCCGTCGTGGCCTTCGGCGGCACCGCCGATGCCGCCGCCGTCCCAGAGGATGTCGCGCGTTGGCCGGAACTGACGACGGGCCCCGGCGAGGTGCACCTTCTGGAAGGCGGCCACTTCTACGTCAACGATCACATGGCGCCGGTAACCGCCAGGATCCGACAGCAGATCGCGCTGTGAGCAGACGTGCGCACTCAACCCCACGGCTGATACCCGACCGTCCGAGCTGACCGCTCGGGTCGCTCCACAACAACTCCAGGAACATGACGAACCAGCCTTTCTCCCTCGTTTGTCTTCCCTTCGCCGGCAGCGGAGCGTCGTTCTACCGCGCCTGGCCACCAGTTCCTTTCGACGGCCCGGGCCGCGTCCTGGCCGTTCAGTTTCCCGGGCGGGAGGAGCTGTTCGGAGAGGAGCCCTTCGACGACGTCCAGTCGGCCGGGGCCGCCCTCGTCCCTGACGTACTCGGCGAAGCCGATCCCTCCGCGCCCCTCGTTCTGTTCGGGCACAGCCTGGGCGCAGTAGTCGCGTACGAGATGGCCCGGGCCATCGAACGATCACACCCCGGCCGCCTGAGCCACCTCTACGTGAGCGGGTCCCCCGGGCCGCGAGGTGGCCGCGCCGAGCGGGCCACCGGTCTCGACGACGAGGAATTCCTCGCCCGTGTCCACGAGTTCGCCGGGTACCGCCACGAGGCGTTCGATGTGCCGGAACTGCGCGAAATCCTGCTGCCCGTCCTGCGCGGCGACGTCGCCATGCACGAGAACTACCAGCCGGCCGACGGCGAACCGCTGTCCGCGCCGATCACCGCGCTGCGCGGCGCCGACGACCTCCTGGTGTCCGCTCGGCAGGCGCGTGAATGGGCGGACTGGACACAAGGCACCTTCGCCTACCAGGAACTCCCTGGCAGCCACATGTACCTGGCCGAAAACCCTGATCCGCTGCTGCGAGTCCTGTCCGGCACACGGCTCTGAGGGGGACGACACCATGAGACTCAAAGGCAAGACGGCTCTGATCACCGGCGCAGCACGCGGCCTGGGACGCGACTGCGCCCTCAGATTCGCCGCGGAGGGAGCCGATCTGGTGCTCCTCGACCTCGGACAGGACATCGACGGTGTCCCGTACGCCCTCGGTTCGCAGGCTCAACTGGAGTTCACGGCCCAGGAATGTGAACGGGCCGGTGCCTGCGCAGTCGTCGTCACGGCCGACGTACGCAGCCAGGACGACTGCCAGGCCGGCGTCGCTGCCGCTCTGGAACGTTTCGGGCGCTTGGATGTCCTCATCAATAACGCGGGCATCGCCGCGCCTTCGGGGAAGCTCATTGAGGACATCACCGAGCCAGAGTGGTCGCTCATGATCGATGTCGATCTTTCCGGCGCCTGGCGCATGATGAAGGCGACACTTCCCCATATGGCCGGGCAGCGCTCGGGCAGCATCGTCAACGTCTCCTCCACCGCCGGACTGGTCGGGTACCGGCGCTTCGCCGGATACGTCGCGGCCAAGCACGGACTGATCGGCCTGACCAAGGCCGCGGCACTGGACTACGCGCCCGCACAGGTTCGCGTGAACGCTCTCTGCCCAGGATCGGTGCATGACGACCCGGCGCGAGAAGGCCGCATGCTCTCCGAAATCGCCCGGTCGCTGGACGTGTCCGTGGCGGAACATGAAACGATCTTCGTTCGCGACCAGCCCATGAACGCCCTGATCGACCCCGCCGATATCTCCAATGCCGCCCTATGGCTCGCGAGTGACGAATCCCGCCAGGTCACCGGCACCGTTCTCACGGTTGACGGCGGCTTCACGGCCCGCTGACGGCACCCACTCCCACACACCTTTGCACCGGCGGAAGGCCGTTCATGACCGTACACGCGACCCCAGATATGGCACCGCTCCTGCCGGGTGCGGCATGCCACAGCCTCGCTATCAGGCTCCACCACGGCTTCGACTCCGAGCGAGCACGCGAACGGCTCGCCGAAGCCGATATACAGACCGTGTACGGCGGGGCGAGGCTCTGGACCACCCGCGTGCACGCGCGGGCGGCAGCACCCGAGGCACAGCGCAGGCGAGCTGCTGAGGCGGCGCGTCCGATCCGCGCAGGAGTCGCTCCGCTGCGTGCGGTGCTGCTGCGCTACGACGACGCGCAAGATCTCATTCTGGTGGCGGACCGTTCCCGCATACCGCTTCCGGGCCTACGCCAGGCCGCCGCTCTACTGACATCCGAAGACCCCACCTCTGGTGCGGTCCTGGCCAGCGGCATGCTCCAGGAGCCTGCCCTGGACTCCGGCCGAGGTGACGCCCTTCGACCCGCATGGGGACTCCCCGACCACCACGACGCGTCCCTCACCGGCTGGACCTCGCTGAACCTCGCTCTGGAAAGCGGAATCGACAGGACGTCCCTCACCGGGGCCACGGCACTGACCGTGGCTCGGTACAGCGGAGACGAGACCGTCCGGCTCGGCACCCTGGACCCCGCCGAACATCTGGAGCCGCGCGTCATCACCCTCAAGACACATGAGGGCCAAGACGTGTCCGACCTGCTCGCCCGCGCCGGAGCGCGCCCCGAGGAACGAACGGATCACGAACCTCTGCCGAGTGTGGGCATCATCCACACCAGTGAGGGCCCGGAAGAGTACGAGCCCTCACTGGGGCCGGTATTCCCCCTCACTCTCCGCGTCACCGAGCGGGCTGACGGAACACTGGACGCCACCTGCCGATTCGAAGAGGCAGCCGTCTCCCGCGCCATCGCCGAACAGTTCTGCTCCTACCTGGTCAGGGTCGCTGCGGACCTGGGCTCCGGGACAGGGCGGCGGCTACTCGCTGAGGTCGACCCCCTGACCGGTGACACCGCACGCGACATCCTTGCCCTGGGGGGACTGGGCACCATGGCTCCCCCATCGGGTGGGGCGATCCACCAGCGCTTCGCGGAGATCGCCCGGATGTCGCCCCATGCCACGTGCTTGACGGCCGGCTCCACCCAGCTGACCTACCAGGAGCTCAACAGCCGTGCCGAGATCTGCGCGGCCGGACTCCGCGACGTGGGAGTCGCTCCCGGGGACCTGGTAGGTGTGTGCCTCGAACGCGACGCAGACCTCGTCGTGGTTCTGCTGGCCGTCCTCAAGGCCGGTGCCGCCTACGTCCCCATGGATACCCGACACCCGGTCGACCGGCTGCGATACACGGCTGCGGACGCGGGCCTGTTCGTAGTTGTCACGACGCTGGACATGTTTCCTGCACCGGACGGAGCGGTGGTGGTGAGCCCCGCCGATGTGGCCGAACGAGGCACCGCCTCGCTGTCGCCCGAGCTGGAGCCCTCGGCCGACAGCGCAGCGAGCACTGCGTACGTGATCTATACCTCTGGTTCAACGGGACGTCCCAAGGGCGTCGTCGTGCCGCACCGCAATGTCATTGCTCTGGTGGAGGCTACGACAGCTGATTTCCGCCTCGGCCCGGACGACACCTGGACCCTCTTCCACTCGAGCGCCTTTGACTTTTCGGTCTGGGAAATGTGGGGATGCCTGCTCACCGGTGGACGTCTGGTGGTTGTGCCGTACTGGGTGACACGGGACACCGACGAATTCTGCGAGCTTGTTCTCACCGAGCGAGTCACGGTGCTGAACCAGACGCCCTCGGCGTTTTCCCAGCTCCTCGACGCGGGCCGGTTGCAGGAGCGGGATCCGGCGCTCCGGCTGATCATCTTTGGCGGTGAACCGCTCGACACCAGGATGCTGGGGACCTGGTACGCGCACCACTCGCCCGCGCGCTGTCGGCTCGTGAACATGTTTGGGATCACCGAGACCACGGTGCATGTCACCTCCCACACCGTGACACCGAAGGACGTGGCCTCAGGGTCCCGTTCGGTCGGCAAGCCTCTGCCTGGCTGGCACTTGTCCGTCCGCGACACGCACGGCCGGATCCTCCCTCCGGGGGCGACCGGCGAACTCTGCGTAGGGGGCGCGGGAGTGGCCGACCGATATCTGGGCAAGCCCGACCTCACTGCCGAGCGTTTCGTGCACGACCCTCTCACGGGCGAACTCATCTACCGAAGCGGAGATCAGGGGCGGATGCGTCCCGACGGCAGCTTCGACCACCTGGGCCGCTTGGACAACCAAGTCAAGGTGCGCGGCTACCGCATCGAGCTGGACGAAATCCGGGTCGCGCTGATCGACTCCGGCGGCGTTTCCGCGGCGGCTGTGGTCGTGCGTCAGGACGACCCGGCGAACCCGGCGAGCAGGCGACTCGACGCCTATGTGGCCGCAGCGGACGACACATTGGACCTGGACGCAGTGCAAGCCCGCCTCCGAGCCGTGCTACCTGACTACATGGTCCCGTCCACTTTGACGAGCCTCACCGAGATCCCTCTGACCATCAACGGCAAGCTCGACAAGACCAGGCTGCCCGATCCTCGCGCTGCCGCCACTCGCTCCCCGGCGCTTTCCGCAGAAGTGGCACCGCAGACGAGTCGGGTTGCCCCTGCTGACCCGGCCGCAACAGTCGTTCGCATCTGGAGCGCCCTCCTGAAGACCGAGGTCGGACTGGATGACAACTTCTTCAAGCTAGGCGGCAATTCGCTCATGGTGGTCCAAGTCATTGCCGCGCTCCGCGCCGAAGGGCTGCCCAAGGTCTCCCCCAGGGAGTTCTACAGGAACTCGACGGCCCGCCAGTTGATCTCACTGGTGCAGCAGCTCGCTGGAGCTTCCCCTTGATCGCGGACACCTGGAGACCGGGACCTGAGGTTCCAGAGGAAGTAGCACCAGGCGGGAAGCAAGAGCGACCGGATGAAGCGGTACAGCGAGGAGTTCAAGCGGGACGCGATCGCGCTGGTGGACTCCACGGGCCGCAAGCACAAGACATTCGGCTACCTCGCACCAGCCGAGACGCGACAACGACACCACAGCGGTCCCGGCGGCCGGGGTGGCAAGGGCCGGTCGCTCCGGGAGGGGACACGCGCATGCCCAAGTTCCCCTCCCTCGACGGCCTCTAACTCACGCACCCCACATCTGGGGAGGGGCCAACAA
>NZ_JBVJCT010000044.1:0-27808 GCF_055588305.1 Streptomyces sp. NPDC042002
CTCGCCCACACACGCACATCAGCAAGGTCCCCACCCATAACCACATCAACGACGACCCTGGCCAGCAGTCACGGTAGACACCGTTGCAGTACTAGGGCTTTCGGCCGGTGCGGCGAGAGAGCGTGCCGGGCGTCGCGACGGGGCGAACCCTGGCTGACGCGACACTAGCGTCGGCCGACCGGTCGGATGTGGCTCTCGGCGAGGTTGCGCAGTTCGGCGCGCGTGAGTGCGGGGTCGGCAGCGGTCTCGACGGCACGGCCCCTCGGGAGGTAGCGGACGCCGTCGATCTCGCAGATCAGCGGGCCCACGCCAGTGTCGTGCACCAGAGCATCGCCGACCGGAGCAGGGCCGCCGACGGTACGGCGCTCACTTCCGCGGGATCGTGAGATTCGCTGGAGGAGTACCGGTGCCGCCACGTCTCCGCCGTCCGGGCGGAACAGGACCAGTACCAGCTCTCCGGGGTTCGGGCGCAGCCGGATGTAGCGCATGGGCTGCCATGTGCCGTCCCCGGCCGCGGAACGGGCGGCACGCAGTACCGGGCCGCAGAGGGCGGACCGGTCCACGATGAACCAGCCGAGCCGGGCGAGGGAGACGATGGCGACCGTTCCGAACACGAGGAAGCGTCGGTACCCCAGGTGGAAGGGGTCGTCGAGGATGGCGGCGCACGAGCCCAGCAGGAAGTACCAGGCGCCGGTGCCGAGGACGGTGGTCAGCACCCAGATGCGCGGCGAGAGGGACGTACGGCCGAAGCCGCGGCGCGGCGAGGTCACCCGGGGCCCCGGAGCGTGGCGATCGCCGTGACGGGCCGCGGCGGCGAGGCCCGCGTAGTTCAGGTCGTCCTCGAGGGTGGGCCACCTGTCCTCGCTCTCCTCGTCCTCCTTGTCGCTCGCGGCCGCCTGTGAGGTGATGGCGGGACTGGCTTGGCGCGCCCTCCGGACGCGTCGGCCGCAGGCCAACGGGCTGATGACCAGTGCACCGCCAAGGCCGAGCAGACCGGCGCCGCCTCCGAGGACGGCGACCACGATCAAGGAGGTCCGCGTATCCATGGCCTCACCCAGGAAGGGCCAGGGCAGCGCGATGATCGGGACGTGATCGCCGGGACGGACGTCTGCCGTGTCGCAGTCCACAGTCGTATGGTGCGAACCGCCGTCCCAGCTGACGATGCAGCCGTCCTCGGCCCGGTTCAGACGGACGACCTCGGCGGAGGTGTGTTTCCCGAGCAGGGCGAAGTCCGCTGCGGCCAAGCCCACGAACAGCGACGCCACGAGCGCCAGCACCGCCCATAGCGGCGCGGTCGGCAACAGCGGCCGGCGGGCGGGTGCGAGGGTCGGATGGGCCTCTTCGCTCAGCCAGGCACCGATCGTCCGCGCGTCGTGTGTGCCCAGGCCCAGCCGCAACACCTGGCCGTCGGGTGTCCGGTAGCGCAGGCCGACCTTCTCGAAGGCGCCCTGGCCCGTGGTGGTGACCGTCGCGTCCAGGGCCTCGCCGCCGCGCGGTAGGGCAGTGGAACTGCCGGAGCGGTCGAGGAAGACGGGTCCGTCGAGGCGCGGGTCGGCCAGCAGCCAGCCCTTGCGGCCGTTGAGTCGGCAGCGGAAGTGAACGGCCCGGCCCGTTGCCAGGCCGTGCCGCCTCCTTGCCGCCGCCCATCGAGCCAGCCCGGCCATGGCCAAGGGGGCCACCACGAGGGCCACAATGCTGCCGATCATCGATTCCGTCGTCTCTTCACTGTGTCTGACTTGATGTGAGTGAACGAAGAGTACGAGCGCTGAGAGGATCTGGCCCACGGGGGTGACCCTGTGCCTGCGTCTGTACTGGTAGACGGGCCGAGCCGTGCGTGCGCGGGGCACCGCGCCGAATACGGCATCGGACACGGCGGAGAACACCTCGGGCAGGCAGCCCGGTTCCAGCCCTTTGCCAACGCCCAGATCGTGCCCGAATTCCCCCGCGTCGCGGCGGCATGCCGCCGCGCATCGACTCTCAGCCCACGGCTGCAGGACGGCTCCCTGCGTTCAGGGTTTCCAGGTACGAAGAACGGACGCGATCCGGGCGGCGGTGCAGCGCGGGTTGTTCAGCTCGTGGGCGAGTGCGGTGAGTTGTTCGCGTGTGGGGTTCACGGGAATATTGCTGGCCTCGAGGTACATGACGGCGCAGGCGACGGTGAGGTTGGAGCGCTCCAGCCAGCGGCAGCGACCCAGGTTGTGCACCAGGGCAGCGGCGCGGCTGTAGGCACCGTCGTAGACGGGTGAGTCGAGGAGTTCGCCCCGGTGGCGGGCCACGGCGGCGATGGGCACGCCGTAGTCGTCGGGGCCCGGTCTTCGGACCGCCTGCTGGGACTGTCCTCGCGACCACCGCCGTAGCCGCAGGCGTGCGGTCTGTCGTCCGGCGTCCTTCAGCGTGAGTGGCTGGGCAGCCAGTAGGGTGCGGGGGTGAATACTGCCTCCGTGCTCCCGCGTTCGTTCCGGCTGCTCGTGACCGGCGGAGGCACTGGTGGTCACACCTACCCGGCCCTGACGGCGATCCGTACCCTGCAAGGCCGCCTCGCAGATGCGGGCAGCACGCTGGATGTCCTGTGGATCGGGACGGCGGACGGTCTCGAAGCGCGCGTCGCCCCGGCGGAGGGTATCGCGTTCAAGACGGTGGCCACGGGGAAGATCCGCCGCTCGTCGAATCCGCTCAAGATGCTGTCCGCCGCGAACGTGAAGGACATGGCGCGGGTGCCGCTCGGCGTGGCTCAGGCCCGGTCGATCGTGTCGGGCTTCCAGCCGGACGTGGTCCTGGCGACGGGCGGGTACGTCGCGGTCCCGGCCGGGCTGGCCGCGCGGCTGTGCCACGTTCCGCTGGTCTTGCACGAGCAGACGGTCCGGCTGGGGCTGGCCAACCGGAAGCTCGCGAGTTCGGCGACGCGGATCGCGGTGTCCTCGGAGTCCTCGCTGCCGCTGCTGCCCGCCGAGGTGCGTGAGCGTGCGGTCGTCACCGGAAACCCGGTACGACCGGAAGTACTGGGCGGCCACGCGGACAAGGCGGTCGAGGCGCTGGCCCTGTATGGGTTCGACCGGCATCTACCGACGGTCTACGTCACCGGCGGGGCGCAGGGCGCCCAGCAGATCAACGCTGTGGTCCGAGACGTTCTGCCCTGGCTGCTGAGTCACGCGAATGTGATCCACCAGTGCGGCCCGGCGAACGTGGACGAACTCCGGTTGGCCGCCGCCGGGCTGGACCCGATCCTCGTCGGCCGGTACCACCTGACCGGGTTCCTCGGGCCGGAGCTTCCGGACGTGCTGGCCCTGGCCGACGTCGTGGTGTCGCGGAGCGGGGCTGGGACCCTGGCGGAGCTGACCGCGCTCGGCAAGCCCGCGGTGTTCATCCCGCTCGCCACCTCAGCCGGGAACGAGCAAGCCCACAACGCCCGTCACCTGGCCGACGCGGGGGCGGCACTGGCGCTGCTCGCCGATGTCACCGGCCCCGCTCTTCAGAGCGCGGTCGGCCCGCTCCTGACCGACCCCGCCCTGCGGGCGTCGATGGCGGAGCGGGCCCGGACACACGGTCGGCCGGATGCGGCGGACAGGCTCGTGGACGTGGTGCTGTCCGCCGCATCCCGCTGATCAGCCGCGTTATGTGCGGCGGTGTCCGAGGTGCAGGGCTGTGCCCGCCTCGATCAGCACGGCGCAGTCGTTGAACATGTTCTCGTCCTGGCTCACCGGGTCGGGGACGTCGCGGCCGGGGAGGTAGAGGCGGAACTTGTGGGCGTTGCGCCCGTCGTCGATCGCGCGGAGCGTATCGAGGACGGCGGCGTCCATCGCCAGGACGTCGTCCGCCCAGTCCAGGTCTTCCAGGGTGATCTGCTGTCCGCGGTGGTGGGTGAGGTCGAGTCCGATCCGCCGGGCTGCCTTGACCATGGACGGGTTGGCGGGCTGGTCCTGCCATTTGCCGATCAGCCCGGCGGAACGGACCGTCACCGCCGCCCCGCCCCTGCGGGTGAGCACGACCTGGGCGAACGGGCTTCGGCAGTAGTTCCCCAGGCATACCGTCAGGAACTTGCGCATCACGCTCCTCCGGCGGACTTGAGGGCCTGTTCGAGCGAGGTCACCACGAGGTCGATGTCCGTGTCGGTGAGGTGCTGGTGGAACGGCAGGCTGAGGATCTCCTCGCCGACCTGCTCGGTGGCCGGCAGGGAGCGGTGCCAGGCGGCGAACGCGGGCTGGGTGTGGTTGGGCGGGGCCTGGACACCGACCCCGATGTCCAGGCCCCGGAGGTTGGCGAACACCTCGTCGCGGTGAGGGACGCGGACCTGGCACAGGTGCGGCACAGCGTGGTCCACGTCGACGTCGACGAGCGTCACGCTGGCCAGCGAGGCAAGGGCGCCCCGGTAGGTGCGCCGCAGGTGACGGCGGGTGTCCTCGGCGGCCTGGAAGCCGTCCAACTGGACCAGGCCGATGGCGGCGTTGAGGGCGGAGAGCTGGTAGCGCAGGCCGAAACTGTCCACGCGGTAGCTGGTTGTGTTCGCCCGCTCGCCCTGGGACTGGACCACGCCCAGGAGCCGGATCCGCCGAATCGTGTCGGTTTCCGCGGGCGTGCGGGGGATGACCATGCCGCCCTGGCCGCAGGTGAGATTCTTGATCGGCCCGAACGAGAAGCAGGTCAGTGCCCCGCTCCCCCCGACACGGCGTGTGCCGCGCCGGGAGCCGAACGCGTGCGCCGCGTCCTCGACGACGACGACGACGCCTCGGTCGTCGAGCTCCTCCTGGACGGCGGAGAGATCGACGGGCCTGCCGCCGAACAGGACCGGCATGACCCCAGCCGTCTCATCGGTGACGGCGTCCATGACGAGCTGGTCGCTGATGCACAGCGTGGCGGGGTCGATGTCGACGAAGCGCGGGGTGGCGCCAACGGCAAGGACGGCCTGCACGGTCGCGCAGAACGTCATGGACGGCACGATCACCTCGTGGCCGGGGCCGATCCCGGCCGCGAGCAGGGCGGCGTGGAGGGCTGCGGTACCGGAGGCGACGGCCACGGCCTCGGGAACACCCAGGAAGTCGGCGATCCGCCGCTCGAACTCCTCCGTGACCTCCGTGTGTCCGTACTGCCCGCCCTCCAAGACCCGGGCGATGGCTTCGGCCTCCCGCCCGTACAGGTACGGGCCGGCGTTGCGCCGGGCATCGGGCCTCGCTGACACGGTCATCGTGCTTCTCCCTTCGGTGTGGCCGTGCGCTCAAGCTCGGCGACGTCGCCGACGGCCAGGGTCTCGGTGTAGTTGGTCAGGAACACGCCGGTCCGGTAGGTGAGGCGGGTGTGGTCGACCGGCAGGTCGAACAGGCCGTTGACCATCTGGCCGACGAGGTCCGCTCCGGCCGCCTCGGTCAGGGGGAAGCCGCCGGCGATCCGCAGGTTCAGCTCGGTGATGGTGATCGTGCCGTCGCCGGAGACGAATCCCTGCACGCAGCAGAGGCCGCGGGCGCCGACGGCGCCCAGCGTCTGTTCCACGAGGTCGCGCACGTTCGGGTCGTCGAACGTGGTGGACACCGCGGCGAGGCCCACCTTGACCAGATCGCGGCGGCGCAGAATGACCGAGGCGCATCCGGTGCGGTCCACCAGGCAGTCGGCTGTGAACTCGGAGCCGTAGATCCGCTCCTGCACGATGGGTTCCGGGACGAGCTCGCACAGCACGCGCGCGTGCTCCCGGCGGCGGACGAAGTGGACGTTCTGCGCGCCGTGGCCGCGCCGTGGCTTGACGACCAGCTCGGTGCCGTCCGGAACCTGGCCGATCTCGCGCGGCTGCCAGGTGCGCGGGGTCGCGATGCCGTGCTCGGTCAGCACCTCGTGGAAGAGGGCCTTGTCGGTACAGGCGCGCACCGACAACGCGTCCGGGAGCCACAGGCGCACGCCGCCGGCGTCCAGTTGGGGCACCATCTGCGTCAAGGGCTCCAGGTCCGGCTCGATGTCGGCCACCACGGCCTCCACTGCCAGACCCGCCTCTCACAGTGCTTCGAGGGCTGCAGGTGCACCTCCAAGATCAAAACATCGAACATAAATCGAACATCGCGAGGTGAGCGTGGACTGCCCTTGACGTTCGAGCCCGGGTGACTTTTCGAGATAGATGACATCGAGTCGTTCCGACTGACACCGACACATGCGCCGTCAGTCAGGAACGGCCCCTGCGGCCCTGGCCTCGTCGTCCGAACGCGGTCGCGGCATGATTTCCGCTGTGCATGAAGACGAGAAGGAGCGCGGGATCGCGCCCTACACGCTGACCGAGACGGAGCACGGCCATGTCTGGGGCGTCTGCGCCGGGGTGGAGGGGCTGTTCGGAGAATCCCAGCGCGGGACGTACGAGCTGTTCGGCTGGGTTCCGGAGGGATCTGGCGTGCCCGCTTGGGCCGGTAGCAGGGTGTGGCTGGTGCCGGAGGACGAGGCATTCGATGCCTGGCTGCTGGAGGACGCGGAGAGTTTAGGGCAGCCCCCCGGGACGGACAGTCTGGTGCTCACCGGCCTGGACGACTACGAAGGTCCGCCCGAGGGGTACAGGGGTCGCGTCCGCGTACACGACGGGCATCGCTGGCTGGGCTCCTGCCGGGAATTCACCCGCATCCTGTCGCCCGACCAGATGCCTGCACCAATTGTCCTGCGAGGGCTCGCGCAGAGTGATCAGCTCAGGGCGGCATTCACGAAGGGCACCCGGCGGGCGCTGGACCTGGAGGAGGCCGCGCTGGAAATACGGGACGGCCGAGGCGAGCTGCTCACCGATCGGCTGCTGTGGGCCACAGTCAGCGCCTGGCGCCCATCCTCCTGCGGAGCGGACCTGATTGACCTTGAGCTCGACGGAGGCCGCTTCACGCCGGTCCCCGAATATGCTCGGCCGATCTGGGAGCGGTGGCTCGCTGGACCACCGGCCGCCGTGAACACCTGGGCCGGCCTCGACACCCGCCGCCGCGGGGCCTGGCATGACCTTGTGCGCGAGTGGGCCTGCCGACGATCCCACCGTGACCGGCCAGCCGGCCACGCCTACGAACTCGACGGCCGGTACATCACCGACGAACCAGCTCTCTATCTGGCGCTCGGCGAGGCGGTCAACGGGCCCGGCGGCTACTTCGGCGGTTGCCTCGCCGCCCTCGACGATTGCCTGCGCGGCACCTTCGGCTACACCGCCCCCGCCGCCTTGCTCTGGCGAGACGCCGCGACCGCGCGCGAGCACCTGTCCCACGCCCTCACACCGGACGGCCAGCCCTACGACCTGTTCACCGCAGTCCTTGAAACCCTGGCCGAGGGTGGCATGGACGTCACCTTGGCATGAGCCGCTGTCCGCTCGGCGCCTTCGACCCTACCCGTCCCCCTCCTCCCTCTGGCGCTTGTTCCGGGCAAGCTGCAGCCTCGCAGGCTCCGTGGTGCCCACCTGGGCTCAGATGGCGGCTCAGTTGGCACGGAGCTCATCTCCGGCTGCCTGGATCTACGGATCAGGCGTAGTCGCGCGTTATGCCGAAGCGAAATGCGCATGCAACGACTGTGGGGCACGGGGCAGGATCGCGGGCATGTCAACCGATGTCAGCGGAGTGATCGAGTGTCGGCCGGGGGGCCGGCTGTGGGGACTGGAGGACGAGGACTCGGTGTGGGAAGCCGGCTCGACCTCTTCCTGCTCAACAGGGGCAACGCCTACGACGGCTTGGCCTGTCTCTTCGGCATTCGCAACTCCTTTGGCTTCCGGCCCCTGGCCGAAGGCCGCGGCTTCCCACATGACGCCTCGGATGGGCTGCGCAGGGACTTCTTGGCCTACGGCGGCCCGGACGACGTGCACGGAACCACCTGGCTGACCTGGGCTGAGCTCGAGGCCACCGACTGGCAGGAGACAGACGCCTCCGGCACACGAAGCCGCGCCCCAGCCACGGGGACCGACACCGACTGGGGTCGGGTCTGGCGCGTGATGTCTGTCCTCAGCGAGGTCCACGGCCCGGACAACGTACGCCTCGTCGTCTGGTTCCGCTGACACCCGACTGAGCGCTCCAGTTGGCGAACGGTGCCAACTGGAGCGCTCAGGTACACCCGAAATGGCTTGTCCCTAGGTCGGATGTCGACCAGGATCACCTCATGACGACCAGAAAGGGCCATGCCCTCTAGGCGCCCCGCTCCGCTCTCCACCGCTCGCGCTCCGCCGATCGCCGCACCGCAGTGCCCGATGGCCGTGACCGACCGCCCGCTCAGGAGAGCCCCCCGTGCAGAAGACCGTCCTCGTTCCTTACGCCCACCTGCCCCAAGCACACCACGACCGCCACGTCCTGACCAGTACCGTCGACGTTTTCGGCGTCGCCCACTGGCTGCTTGTCGAACGCGCTCCGCAGCCCGGCGGCGATGTCCTGCCCTTTGACGCGCTGGTCGTTTCCGTCGACCCGGGCGGCAACGTCGAACTCACCGAGCTGAGCGCCGTGCGGGCCCGCTGGCCGCACCTGGACCGCCTGCCCGACGGCGGGTTTGTCGTCGCCGCGTCTCGCGTCCGCCGATACGAGGACGCGAACCAGGTCCAGGTCTTCGACGCGCTCGGCCGTGAGACCTCGTCCTTCTCCGTCGGGGACGCCATCGAGTACCTGCTCGTGGACGAGGCCAGCCGTATCTGGGTAGGGCACTTCGACGAGAACCCGGTGGGAATCCGCTGCTGGAGCGCCACGGGCCGACTCGCTTGGACGTCAGACGACACCTGCATCCCCGGTCTCTTCGACTGCTACGCCCTGAACGTGTCGGGCACCACCGCCTGGGCGTGTCCATACACGGACTTCCCTCTCGTCGAGATACACCCCGACCGCACCGATCAGCCCGTGAGGGTGTGGGCGAACCGCGTACAGGGCGCCAAAGCGGTGGCCGTCCACGGTGAGCGGGTCGCCTTCTACGGCGGCTACGGCGAGGAGCGGGACCGACTTGCCCACGGAGAGATCATCGAAACATCCGTCGAGTCAACGGACGTCGGGCTGCTCACCCTGCCCGATAGCTCTGCCCCCGGCCGTCGGCGGGTTGTCGGCCGAGGAAGCAGGATCTACGTCCAGGCCGAGCCGTTCACAACCTGGGGCGTGTTCGACCTCAGCAGTTGATACCCAGCACTGGAAAGCACATTTCTACCCGATCGTCGGCCATCCGTTCACACCGGGGAATCGCGCTGGCACCCCGCTTGACCCCGCAGGGAGCAACGTGCCGCCGTCCTTCGTCTACCGGATCACCAAGTACGACCCCGCCGACCGTGACGAACACGATCACTACACCGGTGCCGAGGAAGCGGTCAGTGACTACGGGCCGGTCGAAGCCGCGTACCTCGCGGCGATCGCCGCCTTCGCGGAGGCCTCGGGCATCGATCGGCTGGAGATCCGCGAGCCCGCAGTCACCGGGTTCGTCCACTTCGGCGTGGAGCCGTCGGATGGGAGACATGGCCTCGACGGGCTCTTCCCGCCCGACCTCTCCGGCTACCACGACGGGGCCGAGGTCTCCCTTCCGGTCGCTCTGGAGCTGGTCCGGGTCATGCTCCGCGACCAAGGTGCCTGGTGCCGTCTGGAGGCAGGGGACGTGTTCACCGTGCATATCGGGTGGGACCAGTACGTGTATGTGGGCAGCAACCGGCTCTGCGCGGACGCCGTGGCCCGTGCACGGGAACTCGGTCTCTTCCCGGAACCGATGGCGACCTCCCCCTACGCGGCGGAGCTGGAGGAGCCGGACGTGATGGAGGCGGCCGACGAGGGGTTCTGGGCGCGCGTGCGCACCGTGCTGGCCTCACGGAAGGCAGTGCTCCTGGAGGAGGGCTACGTCCGCAACGCTGCACGCTTCCACCGCCTCACGCTGGAGAACCTTGACGCGGTGCGTACCGGTCTCAGCCCCCGCGCGCTGCTGACCGTCTGGCCTGACCTGAACGCCGATGTCGGCGCGGTCCTTGCCATGCTGCCAGAGGAGGGATCCGCGGAGTTCGTCTGGGAGGCACAGGACGGGACGATCAGACACGCGGTCGTCGACGACACCGCGTACCAAGAGCTCGCCACCCTGGTGGCCGGCGCCCGGGCGGCCTGCGCCCTGCCCATGTACCTCGACGAACGCCACCCGCTTCTTTGCGCCGCCCTGCCCGACAGCGACGGCGTGCTGCGCGCCCGGTGGTGACCCCGTTCACGCCGGGTTGCCACAGACCGGCAGCTCGACTGACCCGGCGTCTGTGTCCCGAACCCTGCTGCGGCAGTTTCCTCTTCGGCCGTTCGTCCGTTTACGGAATGTCGGACTAGGAGTTGCCCGTGTCCGAGCGTGCCCGCCGTCTGGAGCTGTTGCCGCGCAGTATCCGCTCAGGGGCAGTTGGGTGATCGCCGCTCAGGCGACCTCGACATGACCACGGTGCCCGCACTGCGCCGGACAGCGGAGGCCGCCGCGGCGCATCCGGTCCTCGTCCTGGACGCCTCGGCGGTGACGTTCGCGGACTCCACGGCCCTGAACCTGCTGCTGACCCTCCACCAGATCACCACGCTGCGCATCGCCGCCCCGCCCGACCAGCTGCTGCGACTGCTTCAGATCACGGCCGCCGACCAGGTCCTCAGTGTGTATACGAGCGTGGCCGGCGCCTGTGACAACGCTGGTGTGTTGCCTCCGGCGTCGAACCGGGCTGTTTCATAGGCATCCCGGTAGAGAGCATCCCGCCTTGGCCGCCCAACTCCGCTCGGACAGGCGTTCGCCGAGTACGGCCGTATCGCCAAGACCCCGCACCTGCTCGCGGTGGTCGACCCCGTCGACGACACCTACCGCCGCCAGATGAACCGGCAGCTGACCGTGCAGGAGTCCCGGCACAAGCTCGCCCGCGACATTTGTCATCGAAGCCTTGTGTTCGCTGGACCGATCTGTCGTGTGAGAAGCGGTTCGCGGTTCGCTTCGGGCGAGGGTGAGTTTCGTCGACGAGGTCAGCGAGACAGTCCAGCCGGCCCGGACGTCGCGTCGCTTCTTCGATCCGCCCGACAGGGATCAGGCCGTCGAGGACGTCGACGACGAACTGGGACGCGGGGCATGGCTTCGAACTCGTCTCGTGAGTCGTCGTTCAGCACCGTGTGCGTATCAGGTGACGGATGCTCAGCGCTGGCTGGGCCCGCCGGTCAGTCGATGCCTTCGATGATGCGGAAGTCGCGCTCGACGCCGTCGGGGAGGGCCACCAGCGCCTTCTGGTATGCCTCGCTCTCGTATGCCGCGACGGCCTGTTCAAAGCTGTCGAACTCGATCAGAACGACGCGCTGCGTGATTCCGGCCTCGTGGGCGACGACTCGACCGCCACGGGACAGGAGGCGCCCGCCCCCAGCCCGGACGGCCGGACCGGCCAGCTTGTCGTAGGCAGTCAGCCTCTCAGGGGCGGAAATGGCGGGGTAGACGCTGACCCAGTAGCCCTTAGCCATGGAAACCTCCTGTGTTCGGCCGGACACGTCCGACTTCGAATTGACACTCAGATCGATCGATCCCGGCGACGGGTACTGCGGTCAGTTGAATCGTCATATGCGCAGGTTAGGGCTTGATGTGCGGTCGGGGGAAAGACCGGTACGGGATAGACTCAGAACGGATCGTTATCAATCGGCAGGGAGGGCACGTGGCGCCGGATACGGTGAGCCTGCGGTACTTCCTGGTGCTGGCGCAGGAGTTGAACTTCACCCGCGCGGCCTCACGGATCGGTATCGCACAGCCCGCACTCAGCGCCCGGATGCGCCGATTGGAGGCGGAACTCGGTACGGCCCTGCTGGTCCGCAACACGCGTAACGTCGTATTGACCACGGCCGGTGCGGCTTTGGCGGAGTCCGCGCCGCCCGCGCTGGCGGCGCTGGACCGGGCATGGGACACCGCCCGGAGCGCGGCGGCCGGTGAACTGGGCACGCTGCGCATCGGATACAGCCTCAGCACCGGGGCCGAGACGGCACCGGCCCTGGTGGACAGGCTGATTCGCGGCAACAGCGGACTCGAGGTCGGCGCGGTCCCGATGGCGACACCGGAGATCTCCCCCGCGGTCGCCGACGGCCGCATCGATGCCGGGATCACCCGCGGTGAACAGCCGGGCCGTGGCGTGCGCCGGTTCCTGCTGCGGCGTGCGCGCATCGGGGTCCAGCTGGCGCAGCACCATCCGCTGGCCGAACACCCGGAGATCGAGATCGCCGACGCGGCCGCGTATCCGCTGCGACTCCCGGACCGTGCGGCCAACCCCGTGATCCACGATCAGCTGTCCGCACTGTTCCGAGACACCCGACCACACCCCCGATTCCACACGCCCGCAGTCGCTTTCGACATGTCTCAGCGCGACCTGCGTGACGGGGTCACCCTCGCCCCGGCCGGAGAAGCCGCGGTCACGGCACAACTGGCCGGTCTCACCTGGCGACCGCTGCGGGGCGCGCCCAGCCTGACGATCCACCTGGTCCTCCCATGCGAGCAGTCGCCGCTACACCGCCGCATCCGTGCCGTCGCCAAAACCCTGGCGCACGAGCTGCACTGGCTGCCGGACTGACGCGCATGAGGTCAAGCGAGACGGACGCCTGCGGTGGCGAGGCCGAAGACCTCGCGCCCGGCGGACTTCGCGGTGACGACGACGGCGGTCTTGCTGAATGTCCGACACGACCTCGCTACGCCGGCGGATCAGCATCCGATGATGGCCCCGGGTCCGGTCCGAGTCCTCGACGTCCAGGCTTTCGATCATGTGGCCAGGCTCAGATCCAGGTGTCGAGCCACATTCTGGCGAGCCAGTCGACATGCGGGATCGTCTGTCCGGTGTAGATCGGGAAGAAATAGATGAAGTTCCAGGCGATGAGCAGGACAAGGACGCTTGCGGCCACCGCACCTCGTATGCGGCGCTTGTCGGTCGCTCCCGCCGGACCCAGCAGTGCTCCCAGCATCATCGTTACGGCCAGGCTCAGGTACGGCACGAAGACGACCGCGTAGAAGGAGAAGATCGTGCGGTCCTGGTACAGGAACCAGGGCAGATAACCGGCGCCCACCGCACAGAGGATGGCGCCGGAGCGCCAGTCGCGGCGCAGCGCCCATCGGTAGAGCAGGTACACGAGTGCGCAGCATGCCGACCACCACAGGAGCGGTGTTCCCAGGGCGAGGATCGCCTGTGTGCAGCCAGCCGTCGCGTGGCAGCCGTCCTGCCCGGGTGCCGGCGACTGGTAGTGGAACAGCACAGGGCGGCCGACGACCAGCCAACTCCAAGGGTTCGACTCGTACTTGTGGGGAGTACTCAGCCCCACATTGAACTGGTAGACGCCGTGCTCGTAGTGCCACAGGCTGCGCAGCGGGGCCGGAATCCACGACCATGTGCCGCCGCGGGCGTCCGCCCAGTGGCGTCCGTAGCCGTTGTCGGACAGGAACCAGCCGGTCCATGTCGCCAGATACGTCAGGACAGCGACCGGGGCGAGGGACAGCGCCGACCAGCCGAGGTCCTTGCGCAGCACTGCGCGGTAGGGGTGGCGCGCCCCCGCTACGCGGCGAGAGCCGACGTCCCACAGCAGGGTGAGGATCACGAAGAAGGCGAGGAAGTACAGGCCGTTCCATTTGGTTGCGGCCGCCAGTCCCAGGCAGAGGCCGGCAGCGAGCCGCCAGGGACGCGCTCCCGTCCCGGCATGGTCGCCCGTGTGTCCGTCCGGGCGCACCCGGCCGTCCTCGTCGACCGGTAGAGCTGCCGCGAGCCGGGCTCGCGCGCTGTCGCGGTCGATGAGCAGGCAGCCGAACGCCGCCAGGACGAAGAACATGACGACGAGGTCGAGCAGAGCGGTGCGGCTCATCACGTAGTGCAGACCGTCCACCGCCATCAGTGCTCCGGCCAGGCAACCCAGCAGGGTCGAACGGAACAGGCGGCGTCCTATTCGGCACAGCATCAGCACCGACAGCGTGCCGAGGAGCGCCGTCATGAAGCGCCAGCCGAAGGGGGTGAGGCCGAACATCCACTCGCCGAGGGCGATGACCCATTTGCCCGTCGGCGGGTGGGCGACGAAGGACCCGGTGTCGGAGAGCGGGATCACCTGGGGATCGGCCAGGATCTGCGGGTCGGAGATCTGGCCCTTCGGCCAGGTGCCCTCGTAGCCGAGCCGCAGCAAGGACCATGCGTCCTTGGCGTAGTACGTCTCGTCGAACACGACCGCCCGCGGGCTGCCCAGACGCCAAAAGCGCGGCAGCCCGGCAAGGAGCGCCACCAGCAGCGGCCCGCCCCATTGCGACCAGCGCGCCAGCCGGCCCGCCGCTACTGGGGACAGCCCGAGCGTGCGCCAAAGCCGTGACCCGGGTTCGGGAAACGGCACGACCAGGCGGTCGCGCACGAACGTAGGCGGGCGCTCGACGTGCCCGAAGTGCCGCATCCGCCGCTCCCAGGAGACCGGCTGGCGATTCGCCCCCTTCCGTGGCTCGTCGACAAACGCGGGCGGGTTCTCATGGATCACGTGGTGAGCCTTCTACTTGTGGAAAGCAGGACGAGCGGAGCAGCTGCCCGGGGGCCGGTGGTGGTCATGCCGGCTCACGTCAGCCCTCTCTGATCGGGACTGCTTGGACCGGGACAAGGCGCAGCCTGGAGGGGGTTGAGGTCGGCACCGGCTCAGGCGTTGGGAAGCGGTACGGCATCGGCACCCACTTGGCAGCGGAGGCGGAGCGGGCAGTAGACGGCATCGCGACCGACCTGGCAGAGGTGACGGGGCGAGGCCGAGGACCACTACTGGCCCTTGGTGTCAGATGTGCGGTGATGTCTAGGTTCGGCCGGTTTCGGTGAGGCAGTCATTGATGAGGTCGGGATGTCGTTGGACGTGTGCCAGTCCGCGACGGAAGGTGCGCTCAAGGTGTTCGGGATCGGTGAACGCGGTGTTGGCTATGGGCCTCGCCGCAGCAGCGACCAAACATCCTCGACAGGGTTCAGATCGGGTACGTAGGACGGGAGTCGGAAGATGGTGAGCCAGTCGTGGTCCGCCCCGCCCTGACACAGTCCGGCCGTCCTGTGGATGTTCAGATTGTCCCAGACGATCACCACGGGTACCGAGCTGAAGATGCGCACGGACCAGAAGGGCATCGTAATCCGTCCACGAAAAGCTCTTCCGGGCTCCCTGAAAGGGCAGTTGGAGCAGCTTTTTCTAGCGAAGAAGCACTGAGCCTTTTCCAAGCTGGCGGTGTTGACCGCGAGTTGGACAGTCCTGCGCAGCGACGAAGCTCCTGGCGGGCACGGGTTCTCGACCAAGATCACCCGTGTCCGCCAGGAGCCTCGCGTGCTTGTCCACCCGTCCTCGGTTGATCTGCCCAGCCGCACCCTGCGGTTCCTGACCGGACAACTGACAGCCGGGCGGCAGGAGATCGGAACACGGTGGCGGCGCCTTTCCGCCGCACGTCAGGCCCTGCTCGCCCCGGCCCATCCACGGTGCGGTGACACCTACGCCCAACTCGCCGCCGGATTCGGCATCGGGATCACGACCGTTCACCGCTGCATACGTGAAGCCGTCGACACCCTGTCCGCCCCTGCCCCGCCCCTGGCCGAGGCGATGAGGACGATCCGGGCGAAGGCGTCCGTCATCCTCGACGGCACCCTGCCGCCGATCGACTGGGGGCACCTCCCGGCCGAAGGCTGGGGGACATCGCCGCCGGCACCCCGTACTGCTCCGGGAAACACAAACGCCACGGCATGAACGTCCAGGTCCTCACGGATCCGTTCGGACAGCTGCTCCGGGCCTCGCCGGCTCTGCCCGGTTCGACGCACGACCTGACCGCCACGCGACAGCACGGGATCATCGAAGCCCTCGCCGACGCGGGGCTCAAATACTGCGCGGACAAGGCGTACCAAGGATGGAAGCGCCGCCACAACACCACCCACACCAAGATCCGCTGCCCTGGCGAGCCGGCCATGGCCACCCTCAAGGGCTGGCGCCTCCCACGGAAACTCCGCTGCAGCACCAACCGAATCACCGACGTCGTGAAGGCTGCCCTCGCCCTTCACCACGCGTCAGCGTGAGGTTGGAAAACGCTCATTGATCGCACCGGTCTGCCGGGTGTTTGCGGTCACCTGCGTGGGGCCGTGCCACAGGTATCTCGTAGGCTTCCGGCCATGGGCGAGGGGGATTCCGGCAGACGGGTCGTAGAGGGGCGCTTCGAGCTGGAGACGCGGCTCGGTGGCGGTGGCATGGGCACGGTGTGGCGTGCACGCGATCTGGTCCTTGACCGGGCCGTGGCACTCAAGGAGGTACGGCCGCACGATCCGGGTCTTGCCGAGTACGACCCGCAGGGCGCGGCGATGCTCCGGGCCCGAGTGCTGCGCGAGGCACGGGCGCTGGCTCGCGTCGATCACCCCAATGTCGTGACCATTCATCACGTGGTGGACAGCGGGGAGTACGTCTACCCGTGGCTCGTCATGGAATTGGTGACCGGCGGGTCACTTCAGGACCGGCTCGACAAGGGGCCGTTGGCTCCCGCAGACGCCGCCCGGCTGGGTCGCGAGGTGCTGGCCGCGCTGCGCGCCGCGCACGATGCCGGCATCCAGCACCGGGACGTGAAACCCGCCAACGTGCTGATGCGGCCCGACGGACGTCCCGTCCTCACCGACTTCGGCATCGCGACCATCAGGGACTCGACCGCCCTGACGGTAACCGGGTCGATCATCGGCACGCCCGACTACATGGCACCCGAGCGCATCTCCGGCGGCGAGGGCGGCCCGGGTTCCGACCTGTGGTCGCTGGCGATGATGCTGTACGTCGCCGTCGAGGGACATCACCCGCTGCGCAGGGGAACCACCCTCGCGACGCTGGCGGCGCTGCTGAGCGAGCAGCTTCCGCCACCCGTCCGAGCCGGAGTCCTGACCGGGTTCCTGAACGCCGCGCTCGTCAAGAACCCGGCCGACCGGGTGGACGCGACGACCGCGGACCGGCTGCTCGCGGAGGCGGTCGAGGGCGGCAGCACGGTTGCGAGTGCTCACGCCGGGGCGGACGGGGCCACGTCGTACAGGCTGGCCCCTCCGCCGGGTGCGACACCCGTGCCCTCGGCGCCGGTTGGGTCCGGACCGCCTGCCGGCTTCGGACCGTCAACCGGCTTCGGGCCGCCGACTCCGTACCCGGCGGGCCCCACACGGCAGACGCCGACGGGGCCGGGCAACCGTGCGAAGACCCGCATCGCGATCGCATCGTCGGTCGTCGGGACCGTGATGGCGGGAGTCCTGGTGTGGACCCTGCTGCCGGACGGAGGCGACAAGGACGCTGGAGGGGCCGCCGGTTCAGCCGGTGCGACCTCCTCGGCCAGGACGACGGATCCCACGCGCACAGCTTCCCGCCCGAACCCGACCCCGACGCCTCAGGCCGACGCGAAGACGGATCTGCTCACCCCCGCCGGCATCCGGGCGGCGGTGAAGGAGATCAAGGCCGCGACCGGCACGGACCGCGCATGCGACCTCACCGTCTATCCGACGTACGTCTCCGCGGACATCATGGTCAAGGGCAGCGACACCAAGTACGACAGCTACACCTACCGCCCGGGCCAGGGCGTCGAGAAGGGCATCATCAGCAGTGCGATCATCGGCGGCGAACGCCCCTTCAGTCTCGACAGCTTCGACTGGGACGTCCTTCCCGCCTTGCTGAGGCGGGCGAAGAAGGACCTGAACGTACAGCGGCCGACCATGCGTTACGTCCTGGTCCGCCCTGCCGACGACACGTTCGGCACTCCGCTGGGACTGGCTGTCTATCTCGCCGACGACTACGTCACCGGCTATCTGGATGCCGACCTGAAGGGCAAGGTGACCCGGGTGATGCCGGCCCAGGCCTGAGCGGTCTGTCGGTATCGCCCGCGCCCTCGACGGCAGTCGCGCCTCGGGACGAGGCCGCCGCGGCGCGGTGCGCGCCGGTCACGAGGGCCACCTTGCCGTTCATGTCTCGCTGAGAAGTCATCGACCCATCCCAGCCGCCACAGCCGCGGAACGCCGGCGGCGAACGGACACCGGCATCGGTGGACAACACGATGATCGGCGGCATAGAGCGACGGCGGGACGAGGAAGCCGGTGTGAATCCGGCGCGGTCCCGCCCTTGTGACCGGTGAGTGCGCTGCGGCAGGCCACCGCCCCAACCGGGTCGGGAAGGCGGAGCGTTCAGAGATCCGGGAGCCGGGAGACTCACGCGGTCGCCTCCCCGAGCGGCACCGGGGCGGATCTCGCCGGGAGGGGAGTGGTGTGCTGTGCCCGGGACGCCGTTGGAAGAGGCACCAGGGAGCCCGTGGTGGTGGGCGGACCCGTGCCGTGCCGGGTCGTCGTGTGCCGGGACTGCTGCTGCGGCGGTCCTGAGATGACCGGAGTGGATCACGCCGCACAGACCGCGCGGCTGCGCGCGGAAGTACCGGTGCGCGTCTCCGAGTGCCTCGACGTGTGCGACCAGGCCGAAGTCGTCGTCGTACAGCCGTCCGCCGCGGGCCGGGCCGCCGGCGCACGGCCCGTCCGGCTCGGACTCGTCAACGGCCCCGACGCGGCCGAGGGCATCGTGGCCTGGGTGCGCGCCGGCGTCCGGAAGTGGCTCCGCCGCCGGACGTCCTCGACCTGTACACCTTCACCCCGCCGGGGCGCCCGGCGGATTCCTGAGGCCTGCGACTTCACGCGGACCGGCCGACCCCGGGGCGCCGAGTGTGTGTCCGGGGCCTTCCGATGCCCTGTCAGGACGCAACAGGCCAAGGACGTTTGCGTCCAGCCGATCTCTCTTCCACCCCTCGTGACCTGCGGCGAAAGTAGTTCTTGCCACCGGGCGACACACCCGGGACGACCTCCACGGCTGCACATGCAGGGCAGCCGGGCGGTCGGTGACGTGCCTTCGCCCGTTCGACTTCCACACCGCAGGAGAGATCATGAAGTTCAGCCACGCCCTCCGCCGTACCACCGCAGCCGTCGCCGCCGTCGGCGCCATGTCCCTCGGCATGGTGGCGACCACCGCCGGCGCCGCGCACGCCGTCGCGTCGTGCTCCGGTGACGTGTCGATGTACGGCACGCTGGCGGACGGACGGCTGACGTACACGCAGATCGCGCCGGACACCGGCGACCGCGTCAAGACGCTCACCGGCCCGAACCTCGGCTTCACGCCCAAGGCGATGGCGACCCTCAACTTCAACACCATCCTGGTCACCTCGACCACCGGCGACCTCTACCGGGTCGACGTGTCCACGAACAACACCTCCCTCACGCTCGCGGGAGTCGTCAAGATCTGGGACGGCGGCTGGACCTTCGACAAGATGGTCTACGACGGCGCCGGTCACCTCTACGGAACGGTGGACGGCGAGCTCCACCAGTACGTGGTGTCGCAGCCCAAGCCCGCGGGGTCGGCCCACATAGGCCAGCACGTCGTGATCGACACCGGCTTCGTCCTCAAGACGCTCGCCGCCGCGGGTGACGACCGCATCGTCGCCTCGACCGCGGACGGCCGGCTGCTCAGCTACAAGATCAACGGAGTGGGCGACTGGGACCGCACGGTCCTCAAGGCGAGCGGCTGGTCGGCGGTGGACTCGCTCTCCTCGCCGGGCGGCGGCCTCTACTACGGCCGCACCAACGGCGGCATGTACTGGTACTCCGACGCGGACCCGACCGACGGTGACGGCAGCGACATCACGTACCACTCCGACGACCCGGTGGACGCGTCCGGCTGGACCCAGAGCCTGCTGTCGACCTATGCGAACAACTGCGCCTATGTGGCGCCGGCCCCGCCTCAGTCCGTGCAGGGCGGCACGATCTACCGCAACGAGGTCATGGCCCGGGCCAAGAACTGGTACGACCGCAACGTCCAGTACGTCGGGGGGTCCGACACCGCCAGCGACGTCGACGGCGAGCACTCCTACCGCACCGACTGCTCCGGCTTCGTCTCCATGGCCTGGCACCTCACCACCTCGCTGAGCACCGAGACCCTCCCCAGCGTGAGCACGCAGATCGACAAGGCCGACCTCAGGCCCGGTGACGCGCTGAACGACTACTCCGAGCACGCCGTCATCTTCGCCGGCTGGAAGGACCAGGACGCGGGCACCTTCTACTACTACTCCGAGAGCAGCCCGGACACGGACATGAACTACGCGACCGCGAACATCAACAGCGGCAACATCAGCGGCCACCCGGGCTCGGACTATGTCGCCCTGCGCTACAAGAAGATCGCCTGACGCCCCACCCGACGTCTTGAAGGCCCCGCCGGTCCCCCGGCGGGGCCTTCAAGGCGTCCGCACGCCCCACACCCTTGGAGATATCCGTCCCGGCCATGCTCCGGCCCATGCCGAAAAGGGCGGTGCTCCCTCGGTTCGAGGGGGCACCGCCCTTTCAGGCCGACGGGACGCGGCCGCGGCACGTGGCTGCCGGGCGCGGCGGGCGGCCTACTGCCAGCCGGCGTCCGCCGGAGCGACCTGCCAGCCGGCGTCGGAGGCGAGAACGGAGGAGGCCGGAACCGCGTCCGCCGTGGACCGGGGCATGACCACCGGGGCGGCGAGAGCCGCGGCGACGACGAGGGAGGAGACCGCGGCGGCCTTGGCGATGCGGGTACGAAGCATGGCTGTTTCCGTTCCTTCCGGGACGAGATGCGGTGTCCGGCCTGCTGTCGCGCCCCGCGGTGGCGCTCGGCTCGGCCGGTGATTCATAGGTTCGTCGCAGCTCAGGCCCGAGGAAAGGGTTCACGGATGGACGGAAGCGGCCTTGGACCGATGCGTCCACGGGGGCCGTCTCAGCCCACCGTCTGCGGCTCGAAGGCCAGGGGCATCAGCGGCACTCCGGCGCCGGTCGGCCGCGCCGTGGCCAACTCCGGCACGGCGCGCAGCAGTCGGCGGGTGGTCCGTACCGCTCTTTCCTCCGCCTCTTCGAGCGCTTCGGCCAACAGGTAGAAGCCGAGCGTGAGTTCGGAGGAGGAGACGGTATGCACGGCGACGTGCTCGACGCCGTCGCGGGGGACGATCGCCGATCGCACCAGAGTCCTGATGTTGCGTGGCAGTTCGTCGCTGGACGGCAGTTCCAGATATGTGTGGACCAGGTACATGCAATCCAGAATCTCAACGGGATGCGTCAACAAGTCGGCTTGTACGGTGGCCAGTTGAGGCCCTGGCCGCTTTGGGCCTCCCCCTGCGACGATCCCCGATCCTCTGCGAAGATCATCGTGGGACTGGGGAGGGTCTGTGGAAACCGGGGGGAACCTGATGCTGACCGCGCTTGGACTCGATACCGCCGCCGAGAGGGTGTATCGCGCCATGCTCAGAAGTCCGGCCGCCGGTGTCACGGCCCTCGCCGACGCCGTGGGGCTGCCCGGGGAAGAGGTGCGCGACGCCCTCGACACGTTGAGCGAGCTGGCCCTGGTGCGCCCCGCCGCGGGGGACGCGGGCCGGCTCCGGGCCGTCTCCCCCGATATCGGCATGGAGATCCTGATGGGCCGCCAGCAGGCCCAGTTGGCGGCCCAGCAGCAGCGCCTCGAATCCTCCCGGGCAGCCGCGGCGCAGCTCATCTCCGAGTACGCCGAGCTCCGCCCCGCCACCAGCCATCCCGGGGTGGAGCAACTCGTCGGCCTCGACCAGATACGCGACCGGCTGGCCGTACTCACCCGCGAGGTGCGCGAGGAGTTCCTGGCCTTCGCCCCGGGCGGACCGCAGACCGCGGAGAACATGGCCGCCTCCCGGCCGCTCAACGAGGACCTGCTCGGCCGCAGGGTACGCATGCGCACGATCTACCTCGACAGTGTCCGTACGAACCGGCCCACCGTCGAACACGCCACCTGGCTGGCCCGGCTGGGCGGCCGGGTCCGCACGGTTGCGTCCCTGCCGACCCGGATGATCCTCATGGACCGGCTGACCGCCATGATCTCGGTCAGCAGCGACGACACCGCCGCCGGCGCCGTCCTGCTGACCGGCCAGGGCACCCTCACCGCCCTGTGCGCGCTCTTCGAGACCACCTGGGAATCCGCCCAGCCGCTCGGCGAGATCGTCCCCACCGACCCGAACGGACTCACCGGCCAGCAGACGACCGCCCTGCGGCTCCTGGCCGAGGGCCACACCGACGAGGCCATCGCCAAACGGCTCGGGGTGTCGCACCGCACGGCCCGCCGGATCGCCTCCGAACTGATGGAACGCCTCGACGCCCGCAGCCGCTTCGAAGCCGGCGTACGAGCCGTCCAACAGGGCTGGCTGCCGCCGCGCCCCTGACCCTTCACCCAGGCGTCCCACGCCGCCGACGGCACCGGTCGTGCGTATCGTGGCCGGTGATCGGTGGATCTTGAGGGGCGGGGCGTGGGCGAGGACGTGGTGATGGTTTCGTACGCCGAGGGGTGGGACGCCGGTTCCCGTCGTGCGGTCGGGCCGCTGACCCGGGCGGAGGCGGAGGAGCGGGACGGAGCCGGGGAGCCCTATGCGGTGCTGCACCGGATTCCGGGGCGCGCGGTCCCCGCGGAGGTGCATCTCGTCGCCTGGCGTCACCATTTCGTCGGGCAGTGGGTCTACGACGAGCTGGGGCGACGCGTCCGCGACGTCGATCTCCGGCCGCTGGAGGACGACCGCCTGTTCCTGCGGCAGTATGTGGAACGGCGTTACGCCTCACCAAAACAGCCGGACCTGGCGCCCGACGCCTGGCGGGTCACGCTGGAACTCCTCCCGGGGCGAGCGGGCAGGAAGATCCTGGAGGAACGCGGCGACAGCGGCGGGTCGTTCCACACCGTGGCCGATGTGCCGGAGGATCTGCGATGGCACGATCGGTCCGGGTTCGGGGTAGGTGCGGTCGACCATGCGTCCAGGCCGCCGGACGCGCCCGAGCCGGATGAGGTCACGGCGGCGGAGGTCACGGCGGCGGAGGCGGCTTTCGCGGGCGGTGAGGAGCCCGCGATCCTGTGACGCCCGCCGAAGCCCATGCGTCTGAAGGTGTCGCTCAACGCCCTTTTCCAGCCCGGCAATTCCTTCCTCGTGGAACCCTGGACCAAGACGGAGACAGCCGAACCGCGGCACATTGCCGTGGTGCGGATCCCGAGCGGGCGCCTGGCGGTCTCGGACCCGCTGGGGGACGAGCCCCGCGAACTCGCCGAGCGCATACCCCCCGGCGAATACCTGCTGGAGACCGCCGTGATCACCGGAGAGGGCGAGTACGAGGGGCACCGGTTCCCGGTCACCGAGGAGCCCGCCGTACGCCTGCTGATCCGGGAGGAGCCCACCGTGTCCTGGGAGTTGGCGCTGAGCCAGGGCGAGGACCCCCGTCTGCTCCTCGACGGCCACGCCTACGGCTTCGGCACCGACGGTGCGGCCGGCGGTTTCGCGGACGCCGCGGCCTGGGAGACGCTGTCCGGCAGAGTCAGGCGCTCCTACGAGGACCAGGACGACGACGTGTGCGAGTCGGTCGGCGACGGCTACGTGCGCGCCGTCGACGAGGCCACCGGCAGCGACCTGGTGTCGTTCGGCACGGGCGGCGACGGAACGTGGCCGGTATGGCTGGGCCGCTCCGCCACCGGCGAGCTCGTCTCGGTCGTGGTGGTCACGTCGTACCTCTGACTTGACTCTGTCGGGGATCTTCATGGGCCGAGGTCAGTTGCCGAGGGTTCGCCGGGACTGCGACCGGGGGGTCTCGTTCTGGTCCAGGAAGGTCGGGGGGCGGTCGGCGGTACCCGGTCCCACACGGTCGGAGCCCGAGGTGAGTTCGCGGATTCTCGCGTCCGGGGTGTCCGGTGGAGCGGCCCTGACCGCCGGGGCCGTGGCGTGCCCCGTGACGGCGACATGCAAAGACCCGCACCCCGATTGTTCGGAGTGCGGGCCTCGATGGCGCTACCGGGCAAGTGAGCGCTGGTTCTGGGACGAGGTGCCCGAGGTGCGGGAGCCGGAGCGGCCCGGCTTCGACGGGGCCCAGGTCGGTTTGGCCGTTGCCTCGGCCGGGTCGGGCTCGGCCAGGGTGAGTCCCCAGGCGTCGTCCTTCTCTCCCCTGCGGGCCTCGATCTCCTTGATCTGGCCGCTCTTGGCGAAGTAGAGGACCACGACCTGCCGTACGGAACCCTCGTCGTAGAAGTCCGCTGCCACCTCTCCCTTGGCGGCGGCGCCGAAGGCCTTGACCCAGTTGCGGGCCGTGGCGTCGGCGTGCGTGCCGTCGACGGCGAGCGCGGCCAGTGCGTCGACGTCGCCGTCGGCGAGCCGCCACACGGCCTTCTGCACCGTCTCGAGGCTTCCCGTGGAGGGGTAGCCCACGACTCGCAGCGGCCGGTGACTGCTGTAGTCCGTCTGGTACGTCAGGGATTCGTCGTCCGACGTGCAGCCCGTCAGGAGTCCGCCCGTGGCGACGGCGGCCAGGGTGATGCGGGTGAGTCTTGTCTTGCGTGTCATGGTCAGGACCTCGCCTTCGGGCGGAGGATGACGACCCGCTCGATGTAGTTGGGCTTGCCGTGGTGCCGCAGGATGGCAGCCGCGAGGCTGGTCCTGTTCGAGCTGCCGTGCTGGATCAGCTGGAGCCCGTGCCGCTTGCGCTCGACGACGGCCACGTGGTTGTAGCCCCGTTGGCGGGTGTCCCGTCCTTGCCCACGAGGGTGGGCGAGGCGGCGGTGTGCCTTGGCCGCCACAGTGCCGTCGGGGTGTTCGGTGAGGTCGGTGTCGACGGTGACCCAACTGCCGTTCCGGTCGAACCGTACGGGGCCGGCGGTGAGTTCAGTCGTCAGGGAGCCGTCCTGTCCGACCCAGGTGGTGGACGTCTCGGTGCGCTCGGACAGTGCCTCGACCCGTTCGCCGGAATGCTTCGCCGCGTCGAGGGCGGAGGGAACGTCGGGAGCGGAGAGCTTCCCGGCCGGGCTGTTCACGGCGGGTGCTGCCGCGATGGCCGACCGGGGCGTTGCCAGGACCACCCCGCTCAGCGAGGTCAGGGAGAGCGCGAACAAGGCGGTGGTGCGGGGCAGTTGCCTGAGCGCGCGCGAAGAGACCCGTTCCCCCGGAACGGGCGGTGATATGTGCATGGTGTGCGTTGGCCCCTTGGTCAGACGGCCTGGTAGTGATCAAGAAATCGTCAAACTAGTGCCTGGCTGGTGCGCACACATCACCTAGAAGGCGTTTTATTCCATTGCGATCACGTTTGGTGCGCGGTGGGCTTTGTCACGGAGAAGTGAGGGAACCTCAAGCCCCCTTTTGCCGTTCGTCCTTTCGCGTTCCGCCGGGTCGGTCCGGGCGAGGAGTCGGCCGACCGGGGCCAGGCCCCGTCCGCCTCATGTACCCCGATCGGCGGGTGCACGGCCGGTGGGACGTGAGCGTGTGCGGCCACCGGTCGGTGTGGGTTCAGCAGAGCATGACGGCAGGTCATAGACCGCTTGCCGGGGCCGCGTTGTCAGTGGTGGGCGATACGTTCGGCGTCTTGGAACCGCTGTGACACGACAGGAGTGGACGATGACCGAGAGCAGTGTGCCGCCCGCGCTCAGGGTGGTGCTGACGGACGTCAACGAGCGTGTGGTGGAGGCGTGGCGCGCCGCGTTCGCCGACACGCCCGGCATCGAGATCCGCAAGGGCTCGATCCTCGACGAGGACGTCGACGCCTGGGTCACCCCCACCAACTCCCTGGGCCGGATGGACGGCGGGGTCGACGCCGTCATCAAGCGGTACCTGGGGTCCGGCATCCAGGTGCGCGTCCAGCGGGCGATCCGTGACCGGTTCGCCGGACCCATGCCGGTGGGCAGCGCGGTCTGCGTCCCGTCCGGCGCGACCGTTCCCCGGTACCTGATATCGACGCCGACGATGGTGCGGTCCTCGCAGAATGTGAGTGCCACGCTGAACGTGGCGCTGGCGTGCGCGGCTGCTTTCCAGGCTGTTCACCGGCAGAACTGGAAGAAGCCGGGCAGCATCCGGTCCGTGGCGCTGGTCGGGTTGGGGGCGCAGACCGGCCAGGTGCCGGCGCGGGTGTGCGCCAATCTGATGTGGACCGGCTACACGCTCTTTCACGACCACTGGTTCGAGGACGACGACGAGCTGCGCTCCACGATCGTCTCCCAGTTGCACGGAATCGAGAACGTGCCCGTGGACCAGCGGGTACGCATCGTGCCACCGGTGGCCGCCGTGCCGACGCCCGTAGCTCCCGCCCCCTCCTCTCCTTCCGCCACGACGAGTGAAGGCGCCTCCGCCATGACCGGATCGGGGCCCGGTGTCCCGGCTCCGGGCCAGCCACCGCAGTCCCAGCCCGGTGCGAGCGACCCCCTCGCCCTGAGCGAGCTCTTCGACGGCGGCGGGGAGTCCTGGCTCCCGCTGCTGAAGCCGGTCATCGAGGCGCAGCCGGACGCCGCGCGGTTCATCGGGAAGGGCCGCAGCCCTGAGGTGGTCCCGGTCCGCGAGCTGACGTTCCAGGCGCTCAAACCGAACCCGCCGCACAAGTGGAAGGTTGTGGTCTTCGGTCAGAACCCGTATCCGCGGCCGGAGAGCGCCACCGGCATAGCCATGTTCGACAACACCTTCAGTGACTGGAAGGACAGCCGGTTCGGCCGGGTCGTCAGCATTCGGTGCCTCATCAAGGCGGCGGCGATGTGGAAGTACGGCATCGTCAAGAAGACCCCGATCGCCGATGTGCGGGCGCTGCTGAAGGAGCGGGACACGGTCCAGCCGCCGGAGTGGTTCCAGGCGATGCTGACGCAGGGCGTGCTCCTGCTGAACGCGTCGCTGACCGCGAGCGGGGACGGGGCGATGGGGGCCGACCAGCACACGACGTTCTGGCGGCCGGTCGCCGAGCGGATCGTCGAGGAGATCCTCAAGGCCAAGCAGGACGCGGCCGAGGAGGACCGCGGGGTCGTGTTCGCGTGGTGGGGGGCGCACGCCCGCAGCCTGAAGCGGGTTGTCCTGCGGCTCCAGCAGAAGTACCCGGACGTCGAGGTGCGGCATCTGGACCACGCCAACCCGGCGGCGCAGGGCGACCTCTTCTGCGAGGGCGACCATTTCGCCCAGGTCAACGACGCTCTGGCCTCGTTGGGCGCCGACGGCATCGACTGGCTGCCGAGCAAGGGGTGGAACGAGACGGCGGTCGGCACGGGCGGTGCGGACGGGGGTGCCGCCGCGCGCATGGGCGCTTTCATCGAGTCGACCATGAACCTGCACCAGCTGTACCTGGAACGCCTCACCAGCGTCAAGGACGAGGGCCTGGTCCTGCCCGCGATCACCGGTGTCTTCGACACCCCGCTGATGGACTTCCACGACGCCGCCGCCCCGGTCTCCGCGGCGCTGTCCGGGCTCGCCGGGCACATCCAGCGCTCCCGCGACTTCGGCAAGCGGCGTGCGGACCAGGTGGCCGAGGGCGGCCCGTCCGCCGACGCGATCGCCGCGCTCCACCTCTATACCTGTGAGTCGGCCTTCTACCGTGAGATCAACAGCGTTCTGCGCTCCCCCGACCGCACCAGGGTCACGCCCTACCTGCCGTACCTGCGGCTGCTGTTCTCGGCGGTCTCGAAGCTGCCGGCCTACACGCAACCGCTGTGGCGCGGGGTGTCGCTGGACCTTCGGGCGCAGTACCCGGTGGGCCGGACAGTGACCTGGTGGGGTGTCTCCTCCTGCACCTCCGAGCTGAAGGTGGCCAGGGCGTTCTTGGGCAGTCGCGGCAAGCGGACGCTCTTCGAGGTGACGCCGGCCCGGGCGGTCGGGATCAAGCGCTTCTCGGCCTTCACCGGCGAGGAGGAGTACATCCTCACGCCAGGTACCCAGCTCAAGGTGACGGAGGTGAAGAGCGAAGCCCGCGGGCTGTGCACGGTCCGGCTGAGCGAGGTCACGGACGCCGCTCCCGTGGTGTCCTGACCCCCCGTTCACGAGGGCCGTGGTCGTGGGGGGGGGGGGGGGGGGGGGGGGGGGGGGGGGGGGGGGGGAGGGGGGTGGGGGGGGGGGGGGGGGGGGGGGGGGGGGGGGGGGGGAAAAAGACACCCCACCA
>NZ_JBVJCT010000044.1:27818-35467 GCF_055588305.1 Streptomyces sp. NPDC042002
GTTCCGGGTTGTGGCGGTTGGTGGGGGGGGTGGTGACCGCGCATCCTTTTCTGTTTTTTCCCCCCCCCTGTGGGGGGGGTTTTTTTTTTTTGTTCCCCCCCCCCCCCCCCCCCCCCCCCCCCGCCTCGCTGGGAGGCGGCTGAGCAGCGCCGGCTGACTGAGTGGGGGCTGCCGAACAAACCCTCCCTTCGACCTGGTGTGGGCGACAACGCGGGAGGAAGAAGCCAACGCCTGCCCTTCATCCGCTGGCCCTCGCCGCGGCCCGAGCCCGGGGACGGTGTGTTCTGGAAGGCGCCTGAGATTGCCGCGTGGGCGGTGTTAGCGATTTGAGACGACGGTGGCTGCGCTCAGCGCGGCCGGGCAGGGCGATCACCGCCCCGTCCAATAGCCCCGTCGGAGCTGGTCGCCACGGGCGTTCCAGGAGAGCGCGGGCGGAGTGCGCGTATCGGCGCTTCGAATGGCTTCATGTCTGCCCTGGGGTGGGCGACTTGTGGTTCCGTCGGCGGAGGCGGCGAGGTCGGGCGGTGGCCTTGCCTCTGGGGCCATCACGACGAATTGGGTGTGGTTCGTCTGTCTGGCCGGCAGGTTCTTTTCCGAGCTGTTCGGCCCTGTGGCCTCGGGCAGGGGCCCAACCGACGGCAGCCGGGGAAGGGGATCATAGGCTTCGGGCATGGAGTGTCTGGAGGAGTCCGATCCGGTGTCGGTCGGGGGGTATCCGCTGTTCGCGCGGCTCGGTGCCGGGGGTATGGGCCAGGTGTACTTGGCGCGGACCCCGGCCGGACGGCCGCTCGCGCTGAAGACCGTGCGGCCGGAGTTCGGGCTCGACCCCGCTTTCGGGGAGCGCTTCGCCCGTGAGATCCGGCATGCCGACCGGGTGCGCTCGCCGTGGACGGTCACGGTGGTCGACTTCTCGCCGGAGGGCTCGCGCCCGCAGTGGCTCGCCACCGAGTACGTGGCCGCGCCGTCGCTGGCCGAATGGGTGACGGGGTACGGGCCGCTGCCGGTGGGCAGTCTGACCGCACTGGCCGCCGAGCTGTGCGAGGCTCTGCACGCGGTGCACCATGCGGGCCTGGCCCACCGGGACGTCAAACCGTCCAACGTACTGCTGGCGGGCACCCGGCCGCTGCTGATCGACTTCGGCATCGCCCGCGCCGCGGAGGACTCCCGGCACACCCGGACCGGCGGGATCATCGGCTCACCGGGCTACATGGCGCCCGAACAGGCCACCGCCGGCGTCTCGGCAGAGCCCGGCGACATCTTCGCCCTGGGCGCGGTACTGGTGTACGCGGCCACCGGTCGTGGTCCGTTCAGTCTGCCCGGCCAGGAGCCCTCCGCGCAGGCGCTGCTTTACCGCGTGGTCCACGAGGAACCTGATCTGGAGGGGGTGCCCGAGGCGCTGCTGCCGCTGGTACGGGCCTGTCTGGCGAAGCAGCCCGCAGACCGCCCGACGGCCCGGGCCGCCGCCGAGCTGCTGCCGGAACCGGATCGTCCGGCCGGGTCCTGGGCACTACGGCAGCCGCCGGCCCTCCCGGCGGAACTGGCGGCACGGAAGGCGGACACGCGCGCGGCGCTGGCCGACCCGGCCGCCACGCGTTCCCTGCCCCCTGTCGGCACTGCCACCGACGACGCCACTCCCCTGTCCGACCCGCCCAAAGACGCCACCGGCCTCGCACCGCGCCCGTCCCCTCACACCGTGACGCGGACCGCGCACGACCGCCCGGCCCACCGCGACGGACCGAACCCGATACCCACGCCGAGTCCGATTCCGGAGCCGGTGGCAGGCACGGGACGCCGGATCCCGCTGGTCGCCGTGGCGGGCACCCTGGCCGTTCTGGCGCTGGCCGGCCTGCTGGTGCGCGCCGTGCTCGACTCCGGCTCGGACCACACTGGCTCGACCGGTGGCAACGGCGCGCCGGCCACCCCGCCGGACAGCGGCCCGAGCCCTGATCCAAACGCGCTGCCGGCCTCCTGGGCGGGCACCTGGGTCGGCACCGGCCCGGGAAATCCGAACGGCAACTACTCGTTCGGACTGCACACCGACAGCTACAAGGTCACCCTCACACTGCACGCGGGGCGGCTCGGTCAGCTGGTCGGACAGCAGGTGAGCGACATCCATGACCAGGACGACGGCAAGAACGACGGCTGCACCGAGTCACTTGAGCTGAAGGCGGTGAACGCGGGCAGCGTGGACCTCGCCGCGAAGTCCACGCACACCACAGGCTCGGCCGGCACAGTGGTCTGCTCGTCCGGCAACTCCTACGAAATAAGCATGATCGACGGGACACTCCGACTCGCCCCCAACGCACTGGGACTCGGCGCACCGACGACCTTCACCCGCCAGTGACCCTCGACACCTGAGCATGAGAGCGCGCCGCTCTGCCCGCCGGCCGGTCCCAGCAGGCCTTGCAGGACTTGCAGGACTTGCAGGACTCCGCCATGGACGAGGAGCCGTTGGAGGCGTACGGGCTGGCCCTCGACGTCGCGCTTGACGCTTGCCGTGCGGCCGTAGCCGTACGGGCGCCCCGGCGTTCATGGACGGCCGGCGAGCGCCCATGAACGGTCAACGCCTTACCGAACCGGCGCGTGGTGCGCGTGGCGTGGATGTCGGCCCGGCTGACGGCATTGCGACCTGACGAACCGGCCCCGGCGCGCCTTCGAAAGGGCGCGCCGGGGCCGGTTCCGGTGTGAATCGCAGCCGCCCTTACGGGCGGCTGCCGGCGTCAGCGACGGGGTGAGTGGTGGCACTCCTGGTGGGCGGGGTGCCAGACGCGGATCCACTGGCCGGGGTGCCAGTGGTGGTGCCGGTCCCGGAACGCCGGGCGCCACTGCCGTGCCCAGTGGCCCGCCACCCTCTCGCAGTGGTGCGACCCCGCCGAGGGCCGGTGGTCCTGCGGCCCCGCCGACGGCCGGTGGTCCTGCGGGGCGGCCGACGCGGTACCAGCCGTACCGGCCACCGCGCCCGCGGCCAGGGCCACCGTCGCCGCCCCCAGGGCCGCGGCCCTCTTCAACCCGTTGATCATGTTCAGACCTTTCCGTACGAACCGGGGCTGACGCCCCGGCGCTGCCCGGACCATTCGGCCGGACACGTACTGATCCTCACCCCCGGTCATGACCAAATCGCCCTAGAAATCCGCTTCTTAAGAAATGCAAATTAATTTCTCATTCAGCGCAAATAGTCATATATACACGCCAATAGCGTGGCCCGTCACGCGTCGGCAGTCAGCCATCCGGGGTACAGCGGGCGGACACGGCCGCTGTACCGGTACGGGACGGCGACGGGACGCACTGGCTGGCGCACACGGAGATCCAGGCGCTGCTCTCGGCCGGGGTCCGCGCTTCCGGGGTGCCCGCCGACCAGGCCCTTGCCGCACTCGCAGGCGAAGCGGTGTCCGAAGCCGGGCCGGGCGGCGGTGAACCGCGGGTCGGCCAGGGGTTCTGGGAACACGAGCGGGAGATGCGCGAGGCGCACAAGGACCTCGCCGGGGCCGGGCTGGGGCAGCCGGCCGGACCGGTCCGGGCTCATGGGCCCGCTGTCCTGCAGGACTTCCACCACGCGCGCGGTGACGAACCCGGCTGGGTGCTGTGTCTGACGGCCGGCCAGCCGCCGGTGGCTGTCGCCGCGCCCGTGTGGCAGGCGGTCATCGACGCCGGCCGGCTCGCCCCGGGCCAGGAACCGCTCACGGCCGTGGGCTGTCCCGTACCGCCCGAAGGCGCGGCCGGGCCGTGGGTGATCGGGGCCGACGCGCGGAGCGTGGACCTCGGCGGCGGTACGTGGGGTGCGAGCCGCCTGACATGCGCGGAGCGTGGCGTCGGCGTGTAGCGGTGGGACCCGCTCCCCCGCTTCGGTCTCCACCCGAGCCGGTCGGCCGAGAACTGGACAGCCGGCCAGCCTGCGTGCCGTGGTGACCCTGCCCTGGGCCGGCGCGGGCGCGCTGGAGATCACCAAGCCTCGGCGCGTCCAGCTCGAACGGCAGCTTCCCTACGGCGTGCTGGCCGGCGCGGTGACCATCGGTTCAGGAAGGCGACCAGGTCCTGACGCTGTCCCTCGGCCAGAACTCAGTGCGTTGCCTGGTCCCGGCCTCTCCCCGGACCGGCCAGCGCGGTCCGCGCCAGGTCGCGTAGCCACACATGGGCGGGGTCGGTGTCGTAGCGCTGATGCCACGACAGGTACACCGGGGCCGGGGGCAGTTCGAACGGCAGCGGGAGTATGACCAGACCGAGATCCGCGGCCGCTGAGTGTGTGGTGGATTCGGGGGCTGTGACAAGGAGGTCCGACTCGCGCACGAACTCGAACCCGGCCCCTTCAGTGGGCGCGGTCGCCACCACACGACGGGTGAGGCCAAGCCGCGCCAGAGCCTCGTCGAGAGCGTTGTCGAACCTTCCGCGCCGCGAGATGGTGATGTGCTCGGCCTCGGCGTACCGCGCGGCGGTGACGGCTGCGGCATGGGCGAGCGGGTGCCCTCGCCGCATGACGATGACGTGGCGGGTTTCGGCCACCTGGTCAGCGCGGATCTCGGGCTGGGTCGGGCGGTTCGCGTTCGCTTCGAGGTCGACTTCGCCGCGCCGCAGTTCGGGGGTGTCGATGCTCGATTCCGCGATGAAACGCAGACGCACGCCTGGCGCCTGCCTGCGCACTTCCGAGAGGAGCGTGGGGCCGCCGAGGGCGACGAGGGAATCGTGCCAGCGGAGCGTGAAGGTGCGCTCTAGGGTCGCGAGATCGAGTTCACGGCTTGGTGCCAGCACGCTTTGGACCTGCTGGAGCAGGTCGTGGACCTGTTCCCGGACGGCGATCGCGTACGGCGTCGGGGTCATGGTGCGTCCGGTGCGCACCAGGATCTGATCCCCCGTCGTTCTCCGGATCCGGCCGAGGCTTCGGCTCATCGCCGGGGCGGTCACGTGCAGGCGCTCGGCCGCGCCAGTCACGCTTCCTTCCTCGAGGAGCGCGTCGAGCGCGGCGAGCAGGTTCAAATCCAATTGCATGCGAGTCACTCTAGCCGTGCTTTACATGCACTTGAGGTTAATGCTCGCTGCTCATACCTTCGAGGTGCGGGCGCAAAGATCGACGGTTTCGCGCCCTCGGCTTCATCCCCCTGCTGAGATGGGAGTACCACCATGCCCGAATCGATCCAGAGCACCGGAAGCGCCGCGGCCACCAGCTCCGTGTCCGACGCCGAACTGCTCGCGCAGACCGCGATCGCCGTAGGTGCGGCGGGCTCGGTGCTGCGGGAGCGGTTCAGCGGCGTGGTCCGCTACCGGACACGCGAAGAGCTGATGCGCGCGCTCGCCGCCAACGACGACGCGGCTCTCGATGTCCTGCGCCCACGCCTCGCGCTCCTGCGCCCGGAGGCCGGCTGGGTGGAGGAAGAGCTCGAGGGCGGGGCACTGCCGTCCGGCGAGTGGTGGGTCGTGGATCCGGCCGAAGGCAATATCAACCACCTGCACGGACTGCCGGAGTGGGCGGTGACCGCCACACTCGTGCGCGAGAACCGGCCGGTACTCACCGCGGTCCACCTGCCGTTGACCGGCGAGACCTACACCGCGCTCGCGGGCGGCGGCGCCTACCTCGACGGCCGGCCGCTGCGCGTTTCCGAGACCACGGACCTCGGACTGAGCCTCGTGGCCACGAGCCAGGCCAGGCCGGACGAAGGCGAAGCGATCGTGCGCCGCATCGGTTCCTCGATCACCGCGATGCTGCTCGACGCGCTCGTGGTACGGACGTCTGTGCCCGCGACCCTGCACCTGCTGAACGTGGCCGCCGGGCGGATCGACGCCTTCTGGCAGTTCGCCGGGGCCCGCGCGGACCTGCTGCCCGGCGCACTGCTCGTAGCCGAGGCCGGCGGACGCATCTCCGACGCCGAGGGCCGGCCCTGGACGCCGGAGAGCGAGAGCTTGCTGGCCGCCGCGCCCGGTGTGCACGCCGACGCCGTCGCCACGCTCTCGCGCTGACCACCTCCAAGAACCATAAGCGCTGGAAGGACCAGATCAGCATGACCATGATCGCCGTACTCGGAAACGGCCGTGTCGGCGGCAGCCTGTCCGCAGCCCTCACCCGGGCCGGGCATGAGGTGACCGTGGCGGACCGCTCGCCAGGCGCCGCCGCCGACGCTGCCCGGACAGGGCAGATCGTCATCAACGCCACGCCGGGCGCCGGCTCGCTGGAACGGCTCCTCGCTCTGCGCGAGGAGCTGGAGGGCAAGATCCTCGTAGACGTCTCCAACGCCACCGTCGACGGACCGGACGGACTGCCCGCCAACCTGCTCTACCCCGGCTCAAGCCTCGGGGAGCAACTCCAAACTGCGCTCCCCGGCACGCGCGTCGTCAAGACGCTCAACACCATGCTCTACACGGTGATGACAGCGCCTACCGCACTCGTCCAGTCGCCCACCGCCTTCCTCTCCGGTGAGGACCCGGGGGCCAAGCAGGCAGTCCGCGGGCTCCTCGAAGACCTCGGCTGGCACCGGGAGTGGATCACGGACCTCGGCGGGATCGAGACCGCGCAGGCCGTCGAGGCCGCAATCCTGTTCGTGCCTCACGTGATCCGGTCCAGCGGATTCGCGCCCTTCGCCATCTCGATCGCCCGCTGACTGGACGAAAAGCCGTGAGCCGCGACCAGGCATCTCTGTTCCCCGTGGATCTGCCCGCAGCGGTGCGCTCACTGAGCCACCGTTGCGGGCAGAACCAGCTCCACGCCAGCGGACGCGGCGGATGCTGTCGTTCCGGGCAGGCGGGCCCATGGGGCGCCCTGGCGCGGAATTGACGCACCAGCGGCCGAAGGGCGTAGCCGTCTCTGTGCCCCGCCCCAGTTGCCGTGCCAGCCGGGCGGCCGCTGGCCGGGAGCCGGCCGCGCTTTCTCTGACCTCGCACACCTCGGGCGACGCCGGCAGTACGGACCTCGATGTCTTCGCCCGACTGTGCGGTCGCTCACCCCGGCAGGCCGCGGAACTCCTCGACCTGCTCGTGGCGTCTCACGCCCCGACCATCTGTAGGCACGACCGGGAAACAGGCGAGGTCTTCTGATCGCTGCCGGGTCAGCCGAGGCCGACTGCTAAAAAAAGGGCGAACCAGTGCGCGACAGAACCGTCCTGAAGCAGATGAATCCCGGGCGCTCGCCGAAGGCCCGGCCGACGCCGGGGCGGCGAAAGGGTTGGTGTGCGGGGCCGGCGGAACCGGGTAACGTCTTTGGCATATTCTTCCAGACGCCGATTTACGAGTGAGAGCGGATGGGCCCCCGCTGACGTCCTTAGACGTCGCCGCCCGTCGCCCACCGATGAATCCGTAGATCACTTCACATCATTACCGGGAGTACCCGTGACCGTGAGCAAGAACATCAACAACCCCGTGGGCATGGGCGGCGGCCAGCGCAAGAAGCTGTCCCGCGCCGAACGGCAGAACAACGGTCCGCACCGCAACCTCGACCGCCAGGGTGCAGCCGACCAGAAGGCGGAGCTGGTGCGCAAGATGCGCGAGAAGGCAGGCGCAGCTGAGGGCGCCGGGCAGGCGGGCGGCGACACCGCACAGAGCTGACGCACCGCCGCCGCAGGGCGGCACCGCACGGGCAGGGGGGGGGGGGGGGAGGGGGGGGGGGGGGGGGGGGGGGGGGGGGGGGGGGGGGGGGGTGGGAGGGGGGGGGGGGGGGGGGAGGGTGGACG
>NZ_JBVJCT010000044.1:35474-68053 GCF_055588305.1 Streptomyces sp. NPDC042002
GCCTTGGGTTTTTTGTGTTGGGGGCTTGTGGGTTTGTAGTCGTCTGCTCATGCCCTCCCCACCCCCCCCCCCCCCCCAAACCCCCAACACCCCCCCCCCCCCCCCCCCCCCCCCCCCCCCCTGCCGCCGTATCGGGGCTCTGCTGCCGTACCGGGCGCGGTCGGCCCCGCTCAGCTCTCGGCCGACCACCCGGGGCAGCCGCAGATTCAGCAGCCCCGTCACCGCCACCACCCCGCTGCACCAGCAGCGTCACCACCAGCGCGTTCCCCGCTCAAGCAGTCGTCCGCGCGGCCCAGGGGGAGCTCACCAGTCAGATCGCCGCGACAGGTGTGTTCTGTGAGTCATTTGCCAGGAGGTGTGGACGGGATCCCGGGTCCCTTGCACGGTGACCTCTCGCAGTAGGCCGGCGCAGTGGGCGGGCCGTCGGCGCGGCGTCGGCTCGTCAGACTCGGGGTTCCAAGGAGCTGAGGGCGTCGGTGAGTTGTGTTCGGGTGGTGATGCCGAGTTTGGGGAAGATCCGGTAGAGGTGGGAGCCGATGGTGCGGTGGGAGAGGTAGAGCCGCTGGCTGATCTGGCGGTTGGTCAAGCCGGTGGCAGCGAGTGTGGCGATCTGGAGTTCTTGCGGGCTGAGGCGGTCGCGGGCGGCTGGTGGTCGTTGGGTGCTGCTTTCGCCGGCGGATCGCAGGAGCTGGCGTGTGTGGTCGCTCCAGTGTGGTGCGCCGAGGGTGTCGAAGATGTCTCTTGCTTCGCGCAGGGGTGCTCTGGATTCGACGGTTCGGCGCTGTCTGCGAAGCCAGCGGCTGTGGGCGAGGAGGAGGCGTGCGCGGTAGGGCGGCCATCGGCTGGGGTCGCCTGCCAGCGCTTGTTCGAGGGGGAGTTCAGCGTTGTCGTCGTCGGCGAGGACGGCCCGGGTGTAGTTCAGGCACATCTGGATCATGGGTGAGGGGAGCCGGTCGGCGAGGTGCTCGAGGCCGGCCAGGATGGTGCGGGCTTCTTCCTGTCGTCCTGTGTGGGCGGCTGCGTCGGCGAGGTCGGGGGCGACCCACCAGCGCATTTCGTGGAAGGTGGCTTCGGCGGGGTCGAAGAGGCGTCGCAGGATGTCGAAGGCCTCCTCGTAGCGGCCGGTGCCGATCGCCGTGACGGCGCGGACTTGCTGGATGCTGTTGAGGAGGAAGCGCACGCCCGTGATGTTGAGGCCGTCCTGGGCGTTCTGCGCGAGGGCCAGGGCGATGTCGTGCTCGCCGCGCAGGGCCGCGAGCATGGCCAGGTTGGTGGTGGCGGAGGTGGCCCAGAAGGTCTCGCCGGTCTCTTTGGCGAGCGCTGCGGCTTCTTCGCTCTCGGAGCGGGCACGGTCCCATTCGCCGGTCCAGATCCTGCCCCAGCTTCCCGCGCCGAGCGTGCGCGCCAGGAGGGCGAGACGACCCTGGGAGCGGCAGGTGTCGGCGGCGACGTTCATGTAGGAGGAGGCGGTGTGGAAGTCTCCGAGGATGAGGGCGGTGCCGCCGAGGAAGCGCATGACGTCGGGGTCGGACCGGTCGGGGGTCAGGGCGGCCATGCGGGTGAGGGCCGCTTTCCCGTGCGTCTGAGGAAGGGCGTAGGCCAGGATTGCCAGGGTGCGGGGGGCGTCGGGGGTCAGGCCGAGGTGGTCGGCCCCTTGGGCGACGGCCGCGCGCAGATGAGGGGGCAGGTTGCCCCACCAGCACCGTGAAGCGGCCCGCCACAGCAGGTCGGCTGCCAGGTCGCGGTGGCCGTCGGCACGGGCGTCGTTCGCGGCTTCCAGGAGGGTACGGATACGGGCTTCGTCGAGCATCTCGCCCGGGGCGACGATCTCCTGGACGACAGCCAGGCGGCCACGGTCCTCTGGGCCCATCAGCGTCGGGTCGGAGCGCTGGACGAGCTCGGCGGCGGCTGTACGTTCTCCGAGTTCGCTGGCGAGCTCCGCGGCGCGCAGCAGGAGCGAGGTGCGTCGTGCGGGAGCGGCGGTCAGGTCGGATCCGCGTTCGAGGGCGGTGACGGCGATGGTGACGGCGCCGCGGGGCCGGGCTCTTGAGGCGAATGCCTCCAGGTCGGAGACGACGTCCTCGTCTGTTCCCAGGGTGGCGGCGGCCCGGTGCCAGATCTGTCGGTCCGGGTCGCTCTCAAGGACGACGGCCAGCGCCGCGTGGATCGCCAGCCGCTCGGCGACCGTGGCGCGGGTGTAGACCGCGGATCGGATCAGCGGGTGGCGGAACTGGACGCGCAGGGTGTCCGGACCGATGAGGAACGTGTCGACGGCGGGCTGGAGCGCCGCGGTACCGACGGGTGCGCCGCTGGCGATCGCCGCGGCGCGCAGCAGTTTGGGCAGGTCGCAGCTGGTGTCGGCGGACGCTGCGAGGAGGAGCGTCCTGCTGTCCGCGGGTAGGTCGGTGTAGCGGATTCCGAAGGCCCGCTCGAGACGCTCGTTGAGCGGGAGGAGGTCGCGGGGGTGTCCGGCTGGCGTGTTGGACCGGGTCAGGGATTCGGGGAGTTCGACCAGGGCCAGCGGGTTGCCTGCCGACTGGCTCAGGATCAGGGAGCGTTGGGCCTGGGTCAGTTGTGGTGCGCGTGTTGCGAGGAGTGCTTGCGCGGCGGTGGATTCCAGGGGGTGCAGTGGCAGTTCGCGCATGCCGCTGTTCCGGAGAGGGTCGAGGTGGCCGGTGCGTGAGGCGGTGAGGACGAGGACGGGGTCGGTGGTCACCCGGCGGGCGACAAAGGCCAGCACGTCGGCGCTGGGCCGGTCGAGCCACTGGGTGTCGTCGGCGACCGCGAGCACCGGGGTGAGGGCGGCGCACTCGGTCAGGAGCTCGAGGGTGGCCAGGGCGACGCTGAACAGGTCGGGGACCGTTCCCTGCGCGTCGAAGGCGGTGCGCAGGGCGCGGCGCTGGCCCGGCTCCAGCCGGTGCGCGTGCCGTCGGAGCGGGAGCAGGAGCTGGTGAAGTCCCGCGAAGGGCATCCGGCTCTCGGGCTCGACGCCCAGGGCGGTGAGCACGGTCATGTTCCGGCGGGTGGCGCCGGCGCAGGCCCAGGCGAGCAGGGCGGATTTCCCGATGCCGGCCCCGCCACTGAGGACCAGCGCGTTTCCCTGCCCGCTTGCCGTCTGATCGAGCAACTGCTCCAGCAGCGCGCGCTCGGTCTGTCTTCCCACGAGGTCGCTCTCGCTGCCGTCGAGCGGCGCGGACTGGGACAGGGGGCCGTTCACGGGCTGCTCCGCCGGGGGTGTGGGACGTGGGTACGACGGTCGCCGGGTGCCTCGGGTGGCATCGGCAGGGAGAACGTACGGCGGGGCCGACGCCTGTGGCGCGGAGTGCCGGATTTGCCGTAATGGCCGTCATGGTGAGGCTGTTTGTCAGAGAGGCAGGCACGGTCGGACCAGAGCGACTCGCGGCCAGGGAGGCGAGTCGTGCCGGCTAGGAGGCTTCGCGTTCCTCGGTGGTGAGGCGGCGCCATTCGCGGGGGGTGAGGCCGTAGGCGGCCCGGAATCGCCGTGTGAAGTGAGAGGGATCGCGAAAGCCCCAGGAGCGGGCGACATCCGTGATCGAACGCCGCTCCTGCGAGCGGGCGAGATCGGTCCGGGCGCCGGCCAGGCGTCTGGTGACGATCCACTGTTCAAGAGTCGTGTCTGGTGGCTGGATCAGCCGGTAGAGCTGACGCAGCGAAATGTTGTGCGCGGCGGCGATCACCGCGGGCCGTAGCTCCGGGTCACGCAGATGAGTTTCGATGTAGGCGTTGATCTGGGCGGGCAGTGTGTCGTCCAGGACGGCGGCCGCGTCCCTGTGCTCGCTGTCGGTGGATGCGAGCAGGGCGCGGACCAGGGCGATGCTCGCCTCTCCTACGGCCGGCGCCTGGTCATCGCAACTGACCGCGTCGGCCTGCCTGGTCAGGGTGGCCAAGTGCTGGCGGACCAGCGGAAACAGTGTGCTTGTCTGCAGCCTGGGGGCGGCGCGGCGCACCAGGTCGACGGGCAGCCCTAGCCGGTCGTAGGGGATGGACAGAGCGCTGGCGCAGCCGGGACCGGACCAGACGTAGTCGTAGGGGGCGGTGAGATCGGAGAGGAGAAGGTCGCCGCGGCCGAGGTCGAGGGTGTGCTCGGCCTGGGAGCGGCGGGCCCGGCCGTACTCCTGAAGAGCCAGCGCGACGGTCTCGGGTGCGTCGCGACGGATGTGGGTGGGGGTGCGGGTCATCCGCATGCCCGTACCGTCGTGCCGCCACAGGAACGCGTCACCGAAATGCCACAGGTCGATCCGGGCGCGGGGACTGCAGCCGGAGTCCTGATGCTGGAGGTGGCAGGCCGGGGTGGCGGTCAGCATCGCGGCGCGGACGGCCTCGGCCCGATCGCGCTCCGGTATGTCCGCGGTGTCGAGAACCAGAACCATGTCGTCCCTCCCCCCAGCCGCTCGCAGCGGCTGCCCCTCCCTGGTCCCATCGTAATGACCAGCCACGATGGGACGTTGCCTGCAGTCCCCCCGGCAGTCGTACCGCTCCCGTACGACTCAATGCTCAGCACCGGCCGGGACGACGACTCAAGCAGCAGGCACAGTCGGACGACTCAATCCTGCGCCGGGCCCGGCACGGGAGATTGAGGGCACCAAGCACGACGGACCACCCGGTGTGACAGCGCCGGCCGGCCACCGTGCCAGCCCCACCCCACCGACACCTGTTCACCCACCGGAGGACCAGCATGCCCACCATCACCACCCGCGACGGCGCCGAGATCTTCTTCAAGGACTGGGGCAGCGGGCGCCCGGTCGTCTTCAGCCACGGCTGGCCGCTGAACGCCGACGCCTGGGACAACCAGGCCAACCTGGTCGCCTCGCACGGCTTCCGGGCCATCGCCCACGACCGGCGCGGGCACGGCCGCTCCTCCCAGACCTGGGACGGCAACCACATGGATCAGTACGCCGACGACCTGGCTGAACTGATCGAGCAGCTCGACCTGACCGATGCCGTCCTGGTCGGCCACTCCACCGGCGGCGGCGAGGTCGCCCACTACCTGGGCCGCCACGGCACCTCCCGGGTGTCCAAGGCCGTCCTGCTCGGTGCCGTCCCTCCGCTGATGCTCAAGACCGCCGCGAACCCCGAAGGCTCCCCCATCGAGAACTTCGACGCGATCCGGGCCAGCGTCACCGCCGACCGCTCGCAGTTCTACCAGGACCTCAGTTCCCCGTTCTACGGAGCCAACCGCGACGGCGCGAGCGTCTCTCAAGGCCTGCGCGACGCGTTCTGGCTGATGAGCATGCAGGTCGGCGTCAAGGGCGCCCTCGACTGCATCAAGGCGTTCTCGGAGACCGACTTCACCGAGGACCTCAAGAGCATCGACATCCCCGTCCTGGTCGCACACGGCGACGACGACCAGATCGTCCCCATCCAGGCCGCCGCCCTGCAGACCGTCAACTTCGTCAAGGACGCACAGCTCAAGCTCTACGCCGGCGCGCCGCACGGCCTGGTCGGCGACTTCGAGAAGGCGTTCAACGCCGACCTCCTCGCCTTCATCGCGAGCTGAACCACCGCCCGTCCGCGCCCAGGGCACCGCACCGCATGCCGGTGCCCCGGTCTTCCGCTCAACACCTGCTTCGAGGAGCCCCGCATGTCCGATCACCCTGCCCAGATCCCCGCCGCCACCCTGGAGCGCATTGCCGAGGCCAACGCCTCGGGCCGCACACCCGTCGTCTTCATCCACGGCCTGTGGCTCCTGCCCAGCAGCTGGGACCGCTGGGCGACGCTGTTCGAGGCCGCCGGTTACGCCCCGCTCTCCCCGGGCTGGCCCGACGACCCGGACACCGTCGAGGAGGCCGCCGCCCACCCGGAGGTCCTCGCCAACAAGTCGGTCGGCCAGGTCGCCGACCACTACAGCGCCGTCATCGAACTCCTCGACCGCAAGCCCGCCGTCATCGGCCACTCCTTCGGCGGCCTCCTCGCCCAGATCGTCGCCGGCCGCGGGCTGGCTGCGGCGACCGTCGCCATCGACGCGGCGCCCTTCCGCGGCGTCCTGCCGCTGCCCGTCTCCGCCCTGCGCTCCTCCCTGCCCGTTCTCGGCAACCCCGCCAACCGGCACCGTGCCGTGCCCCTCACCTTCGAGCAGTTCCGCTACGCCTTCGCCAACGCCGTCAGCGAGGAGGAAGCCCGACAGCTCCACGGCACCTACGCGGTCCCGGCACCCGGAGCACCGCTCTTCCAGGCCGCCACCGCGAACTTCAACCCCTGGACCGAAGCCAAGGTCGACGTCCACAACCCCGACCGCGGCCCCCTGCTGATCGTCTCCGGCGAGAAGGACCACACCGTCCCGCACGCCATCTCCTCCGCCGCCCACAAACGCCAGCTCCACAACCCCGGCCTCACCGAGTTCACCGAAATCCCGGACCGCGGGCACTCGCTGACCATCGACCGCGGCTGGCGCGACGTCGCCGAGACCGCCCTGGCCTTCGTCCAGCGATTCACCAAGTAGTTCCAGCCCCGACGCCCCGACACCCCGACACCCCGCTGATCTGGAGCGCCCTATGCAGCACCTGTCCCTGCCATCCGACGAGCCACACGCAAAGCCGGCCCAGTCGCCACACTGACCACTCTGCTCGCCCTCGGCGCAGACAGACAGCGGCAGCTCCGTGCGGTGCTGACCTCGCTCCTTTGCAGGCGCCGCGTTGACTGTCACGATCAAGCCGTGGCCAACCTTTCGAAGATCGCAAGCCGCCTGGACGCCTTCATGGACCTGATGGGCCCAGTGATCGGTGTCATGCTGCTGGCTGTAGGCATTGAGACCTACCGCAACGGTGGATCCATGGGCTGGCCCATCGCGGGAGCGGTCCTGCTCGTGATCAATTCCGGGGTGGCCTGGCGCCGCCTCGCCAGGCGCCGGAATCCGATCCCCTCGCCGTAGCGACGCCACGCAACCGCCGGTTTCTGACATCCACGATGCCGGACGGGGGCGCACACCAGCACCCTTGTCCGGCCGTCGCATCAGTCGGCGGCTGCGGCCGTAGCAGGCTCGGACCGAACTCCTGAAGCGGGTGTCGCAGGTTCGGATTCTGTCGGGGCACAGGCAGAAGGGCCAGCTCAGGAGGGGTTTCCTCCCAGGCCGGCCCTTTGCCGTTTCCGGCGCCGTGCCATTCACGTGCCACTACGCCCGGGTGGAGTCGTTGCCGTCCCTGGACCAGATGCCACCCGTTACGCCGACCCCGGTGGCTACGCCCTCACGGGCTGCCACCACGACCTGTCACCCCGTGCGAACCCCTGCCCGGCCTCCAGCCGAATCCCTTCACGCTCAGCCCGCCGCTCAGCGGTCGGGCCCCCACCATCCGCATACCGCATAACACCGGCATATCGCAGGATCACCCACCGTCACCATCCGAGGGCAACCCGAAAAGGTCGGTAACAGGCCGTGCTCGGCCGGCTTGGACTTGGCGATCTTCTTGATCTCCCGGCGTTCCGGCAGGGTGAAGGTCTTCGGTCGCCCGCCCTTGCACTTGGGCCAGGGCGAGTCGAATCCGTCAGTGTCGAAGTTGTGGATCACGTCCCGGACCCGGTCCGCGCCGGTGAACGTCACTTCGGCATGCGAAGCCTCTGCTGGAGACGGTTCCCTCGATCGAAAACTCATCCGCCAGAGGCTTCACCCGCCAGCCAGGCCACCATCACATCCCACCAGGCGAGTTGGAGCCGACCATGCTCTGGTGATTCACAGGTGGGAGCGGGGGCCGGCCGGGCTGCCCGTTGCGCTGGACCGCCCGGCCGGACCGGGTGTTTACCGGACGTCGTAGGCGCGGGTGATGGTCTGGGTGACCGCGTTGCCGTTGGCGTCGGTGAAGGTGGCCTTCGTCATGACCTGCTTGCCGGCGGCGCCGGTGTGGTCGAGGACGGCCGTCCACTTGCCGCCCCGCCGCTGGGTCGGCGCCTGGGTCCAGGTGGTGCCGCCGTCGTAGGAGTAGGACAGCGAGGCCTCCGTGATCGCGCCCGGGGTGTACCCGGCGTGACCCTCGACCGACAGGCCGACCCTGATGCCGCTCTGTGCCGGCAGGGTGTTCATGCCGTCCACCGGCAGGTCGTACGCCGGGGCGAGGATCGGCAGGCCGCGGGAGTAGACGTCCGGCTCCCGGTGGGAGCGGAAGCTCCATGTGGTGGTGACGGCGGTGGAGCGCAGCCAGTTCCGGTCCGAGGAGGGGATCTTCTCCAGGTTCTGGGTGAGCTCGTACGCGGAGTCCTCGTCCGGCACCTTGAACACGCCGTACGGGTCGTAACTGGTGCCGATCTGCTCGCCGTTGCGCTTCAGCATCAGGTTGCCGAGGTCGCCGAACGATCCGCCGGAGGACCAGTGGTCGCCGGAACCGTCGACCCAGAGTGCGTTCTGGAAGCCGATCTGGTCGCCCTGCCGCTCGGCGGACAGCATCAGCTTGCCGTCGGCGTCGCGCGGCGCGGCAGGCCGCAGGGGGCCGCCGTACCACTCCTGCGCGCTGCGCTGTCCGGCCCGGTAGGTGCGTTCCTGGTCGCCCATGAACGCGGCGAACGGGAAGCTGGTCATCGCGCCGTGGTACCAGGCGTCGTCGCCGGTCGTGTAGTAGGCGGTGCGGGTACCGGGCACATGGACCCCGCCGAACGGGCTGACGGTGATGTAGTCGCTGTCACCCCCGGAAGGGCGGACGTACAGTGCGTCGAGGTAGTCGCTTTCCTTGCCCATCGCCTTCCACGTCTCGGCGACCTGGGCGAGCCTGGAGTCCTTGGGCTTGTAGACCTGGTCGGAGTACAGCGGACCCCGGGTCGGGTACGACAGGTTGTAGACGTAGGACGATCCGTCCTCGGAGCCGATCGCCCGCCAGGTGGGCCGGAACTCGAAGGTGCCGTTCCTGGCACGTCCGTCGATGTCCGCGTAGACCTTCTGGACGCTCTTGCCGATCACGACCGAGCCGGCCATCAGCCAGGTGTCGTCCCATATACGGCTGTAGCTGAACGTGGTGCTGTCCACCGTCGAAGGCCGGTCGGTGTGCAGGCTCAGCTGGTGGGCCTTGCGGGCGTCGAGGACGACGGTGGTGTCACGGGTGATCCGCAGCTGCGGCCGCGCGAGGTAACTGACCGACTCGACCGCGTTGTTCGCGTCGTACGACGTCACGAAACTGCTGAGAGCGTAGTCGCCCGGGCGCACGCTGTACGTCTGGTCGGTCGCACCCGCGTTGGTACGGCGCTCGCCCTTGTCGATGTCGAGCTTGACGAGGTCCAGGGAGGAGGAGCCGGCCGCGGGCTTGCCGTTGCGGTCGATGACCTTGACCCGCAGCGTGACCGTCTCCGGCTGGACGTAGAGCGTGACGGGCACGGAGACGTGCACACCTTCGCCGGTGGCCAGGATCCGACCGGTGACCGCACCGTACTGGGCGTCCTTCAGGCGGGCGGTGGGGTCGATCCGCAGCGGCACCTGGGCGGTGGCCCCTGCGGGGACCCTCACCTTGTCGTCCTCCAGCTGCACGATGCGGGAGTCGACGTCGCTGCCGTCGTTGCCGTGCACTCCGCTGACCCTCAGTCTCAGGGTCAGATCGCGGCCGCTGGTGTTGGTGAACGGCACCCGCACGGTGGTGCGGTCCGATGCGTCCTGCGGCCAGTCGTAGCTGCCGGCCTGGACGGCGGGCGCGGAGAGCACCTTCTGGTTCACCGCGGCGAACACGTCGAGGACACCGGCGCCGGTCTGGTCGGCGCCGGCGACCTTGCCGCCGGTGCGGGCGGAGGAGACCAGGGCGGCCTTGATCTGCTGCGCGGTCCAGTCCGGGTGGGCCTGGCGGACGACGGCCGCGGCGCCCGCGACATGCGGGGTGGCCATGGAGGTGCCGGACATCGTCCGGTAGGCGTAGACGCCCCGTCCGCCCGCGCTGGCCGCCGAGATGTCGACGCCGGGGGCGGCGATCTCGGGCTTGAGAGTGTGGGTGACGGCGACCGGACCGCGGCTGGAGAACTGCGCCGTGGTGTCGTCGTGGTCCACGGCACCGACGGTCAGCACGCCGGGCGCGCAACCGGGCGAGGAAACGGTCTCGGTACCCGGACCGGCGTTGCCGGCGGCGATGACGAACAGGGTGTGGGTGTTCTGCGAGAGCTGCTGCGCGGCCTGGGCCACCGGGTCGGCGCAATCGCCGATCGCGGGACTGCCCAGGCTCATGGAGACGACGTCCGCCTGCTGGTCGACGGCCCACTGCATACCCGCGATGATCCAGGAGTCCTGGCCGTAGCCCTGGTCGTTGAGGACCTTGCCGATGAGCAGGGAGGTACCGGGGGCGACGCCCTTCTCGCGGCCGTCACTGGCCGCTCCGGACCCGCCGACCGTGGAAGCGGTGTGAGTGCCGTGACCCACCTGGTCGTCGGTGGTCTTGGAGTCCGTGAAGTTCTCGGACGCGGTGACCCGGCCCACCAGGTCCGGGTGCTCGGCGTCCACGCCCGTGTCCAGCACGGCGACCTTGGTGCCCTTGCCGTCGTAGCCGGCCGCCCAGGCCTCCGGCGCGTGCACCTGCGCGGTGGACTGCTCCAGCGTGGCCTCGACCCTGCCGTCCAGCCACAGCTTCTTCAGCGTGGAGGCGGAACGTGAGCGGGCGTTGGTGATGTCCTGCCAGAAGGTGGCGGCCGTGTCCTTGCCGGCCTTGAGCGCGACGCCGTCCACAGTCGGGAGGCTCAGGCCCCGCTCGGCCCCGCGAGGGGCCGCCGGCGCGCTGCTGGCGACGTTCACACTGTTCTGGTACGTGGCGATGAGCGGAAGCGTGTCGGTATGTGCGTCGTCGTATCCCTGGCGGATGAGCCCGGTGACGTTGAACAGCTGCTCGTCGACCTTGCCCTCGGCGATCGCCCGGGAGGCGTCCTCCGGGTAGACGTAGAGGTCCTTGCCCATCTGAAAGGTCTGCACGATCGGCTGTGTGCCGTCCTCACGGGGCAGGACGGCCGCGGAGCTGTGACCCGACAGGTCCGTGGTCACCAGCACCTTGTCGCCGGTGACGAGTGTGACCGACACCTGCTTGCCGCCTGCCGCCGTGGTCCCACCGCCGACGATGGGCCTCTTGCCCGAGGCACCGTCAGACGGCGTGTCCGCCGCCGCCCCGGAAGGCAGGACCGCGGTGACAGTCAGGACGGCGACGGTCGCCGCGCCCAAGGCTGTACGCGTTATGGAGCGCATGGATCTCCCCACTGGATACCGTGAACATGTCAGGCTGTGGCTGGAGCCTGCCATGCATACGGATCGGCGGGGGATGCCGCGCGTGACGGGTTTCCCGCATGTCGGTTTCCCGTCACGCGGTCGCATCCGGCGGCTCGTCGGCTCGGTGGGGCTTGCGGCCCGGCAGGTGCAGGTACGCCCGCGTGTCCTTCGCCGCGATCATCCGGGCAAGCATCGGCCCGGCGGGTCAGAACCAGCCCGCACGTGCGGCGTACCACCCGAGCTGCAGACGCGAATCAGCTCCGGCAAGGTCCATCAGACGGCGGGTCCGTCGCTCCACGGTGCGTATCGAGAGACCGAGCTGGGAGGCCACCCGCCGGTCGGAGACCCCCGCCAGCAACAGGGCCAGGACCTCCAGTTCCCCCTCGGTCGGCTGCTGATCGGCTGCCGACCCCGCGCGCACACCCGTGGCGGTGGTGTACAGCGGACGGGCCTGGGCCCATTCCTTCTCGAAGAGATGGACCAGGGCCGTCAGCAGGCCACTGCGGTGCACCACGATGGCGCTCGGCTCACCGCCGGAGTCCTCCAGGTCCAGCGGCACCATGGCACGCTCCCGGTCCGACACGACCATCTTCAGCGGCAACGAGTCGACCAGACGGAGCTCGAGACCCGCCGCGATGGCCTCCCTCACATCCCTGCCCACGTCGGGACCGTCGAGATAGTCCTTGGCCGCCACGACCCGGAAGTCGACTCCGCGGTCCAACGCGGAACTCTCCGACATGTCGGTGTCCTCGCGCGGTACCGCGATGGGCTCCCCGACGAGGAAGACGAGCAACTCCCGCTGAGCGCCACGCTGCAGTTGATGGAACCGGTGCGCGACCTGCTCCACGCCGACGACCACCTCCATGACGCTGCCCGCGGGATGTGCTGCGGTGCTGCGGTACTGATCGGTCAGCATCGCGAACGCGGTCTCGGCCCGCTGAAGCGCGTTGCGCTGCTCGACGAGGAACGGGGCCAGGGCCACCGAGGGCGGGGTGATCCGGTAGCGGACGGACGGAGGGCCGGCCCCGCGGTCGGCCACGTCAGGTGTCCCGCTCCCGGCCTCGGCGGCGATCACCACCAGGCCACGTGCCGTCAGGTCGAGCAGGATGCGGGTGGTCTCGGGCTCCTCGAATCCGGTCTGCCGGGCGAGGTCGCGCGCGGAGGCTGCCGGGCGAACGAGCAGTGCGGTGTAGACAGCCTCTTCGGCCGGCCCCAATCCCAACGCCTGAAGCATCCAGCTCCCCTCGCGGGCGGCCGCCGTGTCTGCCCTTTGGTGCAGCTCGGACGCACCGAGCGGATCTTTCTCGGCCGACCCTATCCCACCATCGGAAGTCACCCTGGACTGCTGCCTGTTGTGCACCCACCTGGGACGCTCGGACCGGCCTCCCGGGCGGGAGACGCCGGTGCAGCAGCGGCCACGAACTCGGTCACGGTGTCAGTCACTTGACGCCTCTTCCATGATCATCAATTACACCGGTGAGCGTACAGACCCGCTCCTCACCGGCCGCGGTCTGTCGGGATACTTCGCCGCCGGCGGGCGTCCGGTCCCCGAGTACGGCTCGGCCACCGGCACCGCGTCGGCGCTCTGGGCCGACAGCGTGGTGGAGATCCCCACCACGTAGCGCAGGCCGCGGGTCTGTAGTCCGTGCCGGAACGCGGCGGCGTCGCCGTATCCGGCGTCGGCGACGGCCAGCGGCACCTCGAGTCCCCAGGAACGGGGCTCATCGAGCATGTCCAGGGCCAGCTGCCGCTTCTCCACGTGCCCGATGCCCTCTGGGCCGGTCGGGGTCATGAGTCCCACTGGTCGCAGTACCCGATGTGGATCTCGCGGGCGTCGCCGAGAATGCCGTCGTTGGAGTGGAGCTCGGTGCAGAAGTGCGGGTAGCCCGGATGGACGGGGACGTATCCGGGACCGTTTCGGGCGACGTCGAAGAAGTGCCGGGCGGTGTCCCCGAACACCTTCGCGCTGCCGGTCATGAACAGGGTCTCGGCGTGGAGATGCTGGTGAAACAGATCCCGGTTCTCCTGGTAGTGCCGTGCCTCGTGATCAATCACGGCTTCGTCGGTGTGTCCCGGGCCGGGCAGTGTCACGGTCTGCGGACGCCCTGGGCCGAGCCGTCCTCGTACTTCCTTCCGGCGTGAGAGTGCGAACTGGAGCGAGTGGTGCAGCAGCACGAGATCAAGCTGCCGTGTCCCGTCTTCTGGCAGTTCGCGGGAGGGACCACGGTTTCCCCGCATCGGCAGGTGGACCAGCGAGCGCGGTGAAGAGGCAGCGAGCTTCCATAGCCCACCGATTCGCTGGGCGGCGTCCTGATCGAGGTAGGTGTCCAGGTGCCGATCGTGGTCGATGAGCACTGCGTGGCAGTGATGGGCGGCGACCCGGCATTCGACGCGGCCGAACTGCTCGACGGTCCCCTGCGTGTGTTCCAGCACGCCGCTGACACCCGCTCCGGTGCCTCCGCATTCAGCCGCACAACGCACGGGACTTACGCGGTCACCAGCTCCCGCAAGGCCCGATGACGCCCAAAACGGGCCGGACGGATGTACTCGGGTGACTACCCGAGCCAGACGATGTCCAGAACAGACAGGTGCCGGGAGAGCCGGTTGATCATATAGACGACGGACAGCTGTCCGACAGAGGCGGCGCGGACGTCTTCGCCTTCCGGGTCGCCGGCGTTCCATTGAGGCCAGCCCCACGGGGAGCGCACCGCGATGTCCAGGACGTCACGGACCATTTCTTTGGCGTGCGTGGGGAGTTCGGTGAGCGTCTTGGCGGCCTGCGGCGAGAGGCGGGCTGCCCATGGATCAGCGGTCACCTGCGGGTGCCGAGGACGTCGTTCAGGTCCAGGAAGCCGGTTTCGTCACGGCCGGAGTCCAGGTAGGCGTCGACGGCCGGGGCCGCGGTGACGCGTAGCTGCCAGGTGCGCACGACGTCGTGCAGGGGCGCGAGGCTGTAGCTGTGGCGGGAGTCCTCCAACGCCTTGGCCCAGTCCCGCTCGAAGGCCGGCACCCAGGAATCGGCGCGGCGGTCGGCGCGCAGCTGCTCGCGCAGCCGGGCGGCAGCGGCGGGGGCCGGCGGCGGGGCGGGGGCTTCCTCGGGCTGCGCGCTCATGGATGTTCCTCCCGGCAGGTCGTGTCTTCACGATAGTCGGCGGAGTGGTTCTGGAAGGAGCGGATGCGATAGCTGCGGGAAGACAGCAGGCAGTGCTTCAGTCCCACCTGCTCTGCGGGGCATACGGAAAGCGATGGTGTGCCCCAACCCCCTGACAGCCGGCCGGGCGCCGTGAGATCGTCCGCAGGTGGCCGACACTGCTGGTAGAGAAACGACCTCGGGACGACCGGATGACCGTGCCGCGTCCGCCCTGCGCTTCGCGACGGAACTCATCGCGTGGGTGGCCACCCCCTGGGCCCTGGCCGGCTACTCATGGCTGCTTGCCGCCGCGTCCGTTGTGGCCTTGATAGGCCTTCCCACGCTCTTCTCCACCCGGGGGGACAAGGCCAACGTGATCATCGCGGTGCCGGGCTGGGCCACGATCCTGCTCGTGCTGCTCCAACTCGCCGCAGCAGTGATCTCCTCGTGGCTGGCCTGGCCCGTCTGGGCGGCGCTCCCCGCCACCCTGCTGGCCGTCGGCACCCTTGTCACAGAGCGTCGGCGCTGGCGGTGGCTGGTTTACGCGAACAGGCACGCCAACCGACGCTCCCCGGCCAACTGATAGCTCAAGTCGAATTCCCCTCCGCCTGCTCTTTTGTAGTCCAGCTCCAGGTAGTCGATGTCGGCCCTGCACGGTCAGTCGGCCCGGAGCCGGCTGCTTGACCAGGCCGATGATTCTTGAGCGTTCCGCCTCGGTGATCCACCGTTTGCGGCCCTGTCAGCCCAGGCCCTCAGCCCGTCCAGGCCCAAGCGGTTGAAGCGGTGCAGCCATCGGCTGACACTCCTTTGGGTTTCGCCGCGGGCTCGCTGGCGGTCGTAGTAGGTGCGGGAGGCGGGGTCTGAACGGCATCTGGGTGACCCGGCGCCGACAGGCTCAGCGCGTTCGTTGGCATCAGCGGCTGACACCAACGAACGCGAATCGCGGCTCTGCCCGGATGCCGGTGCACCCGGGCAGCCGCCTGCCCCGCTGTCTGGCCGCACATCCGCACTAACGATTGACGGCTCGCATCCCTGCCTCGTCATACCGCTCACCCGCCGCCTCGGGCACCTCCGCATCGATGCGTGCCAGGTCCTCCTGCGTCAGCGCGATACCGACCGCGGCGGCGTTCTGTTCCAAGTAAGTGCGGCGCTTGGTGCCCGGGATCGGTACCAGGTCCTCGCCCTGGGCCAGCACCCAGGCGATGGCCAGCTGGGCCGGGGTCACGTCCTTCTCGGCGGCGATCTCCTTCACCTTCGCCGCCAGCCGCTGGTTCGCCTCCAAGTTGGCGTCCTGGAAGCGCGGGTTCTGACGGCGCCAGTCGTTCGCGTCCAGATCGTCCGGCGAGGCGAACCGGCCGGCGAGGAAGCCGCGGCCCAGCGGCGAGTACGGCACAAAACCGATGCCCAGCTCACGGCAGGCGGGCAGCACCTCGGCCTCCACGTCCCGTGACCACAGCGAGTACTCGCTCTGCACCGCGGTGACCGGGTGCACCGCGTTGGCGCGCCGGATGGTCTCCGCGCTCGCCTCGCTCAGGCCGATGCACCGCACCTTGCCCTCGGCGACCAGCTCGGCCAGCGCGCCGACCGTCTCCTCGATGGGTACGTTCGGGTCGACCCGGTGCTGGTAGTACAGGTCGATGAAGTCGGTCCCCAGGCGTTCCAGGGAGCCGTGGACGGAGCTGCGGACGTGCTCGGCCGAGCCGTCCTGCGGGCCGACCGTGCTGATGTCGCCCGGTACGGCGTCGTCCATCCGGTAGTTGAACTTCGTCGCGATCACATACTCCTCGCGATGCCCCCGGATCGCCTCGCCGACAAGCGACTCGTTGGTGAGCGGCCCGTACATCTGCGCCGTGTCGAGAAAGTTCACCCCGAGGTCGAGGGCATGCCGGATGGTCGCGATGCTCTCCTGCTGATCGGTGGATCCGTAGAAGGCGGACATGCCCATACAGCCCAGGCCGATGGGCGATACCTGGAGGTCCCGCAGACTGCGTTTGTGCATGGCGTGTCCCAGCCCTTCCCTGTCGTTCGAGCGCACGAAGCCCCTCATCCATCCAAGCGGCGAATTCCGGCGTCGGCATCCCGTGAGAGACGGACGGCGACACGGGCCTCGCGCCGTGGTGGTGTCTGCGACACTACGAGTTCGAGCACACTCCAACGCAAGTCGATCCACCGCCTGGCCTGCCGGGTTCTGGGGTGTCGGAGTCCTGGTTCTACAAGTGGCGCGACAAGCCCACCACCGCGCGTGAGATCCGGCGCGGGCAGCTGGCCGACGTGATCCGGCAGATCTTCGAGGGCTCCGGCGGCACCTACGGCTCCCCGAAGGTCTGGCTCCTCCTGGTCGGCGCGGGCTGGCGGGTCTCGGTGAACACTGTCGCCCGTCTGATGGCCGAACGCGGCCTGGCCGGACGGAAGGCCCGCCGACGGCGCGGGCCGACCCGGCCCGGCAAACGGCCCCGGACTTCGTGCGGCGGGACTTCACCGCGGACGCTCCTGACCAGGTGTGGTGCGGCGACATGACCGAGATCACCACCGGTGAGGGCAAGCTGTACCTGGCCGCCGTCATCGACCTGTTCTCGCGCCGGCTGCCCGGTTACGCGATGGGCGCACGCCATGACGCCGAACTGGTCGTGGCGTCCTCGGACATGGCCGCGGCCACCCGCGGCGGTGACGTGAAGGGCGTGATCTTCCACAGCGACCGCGGCAGCGAATACGGCTCCCGGCGCTTTCGCCACCCGCACCGAGGCCCGGCTGCGGATCGCGACCTGGATCACCGGCTTCTGCAACGGCCGTCGGCTACACGGCGTGTGTGGATATCGGAGTCCGATCGACTACGAGCACGACCACCGGGCCAACTCCGCCTCGTAGCCGGCCGCTTAGACGATCTCCGCAGTTCGAGGGGATGGGCACTTGAGGAAGTCCTCGCTGATGCCCATGGCCTTCTCGAACGCGTGCCGTACCGGCGCGGGCTGTCCCGCCTGGGGGACGTAGGACGGGTCGTCGCTCAGCCGCCAGTTGAACACCCGCTTGAGGCGCTCCTCGAAGAAGGCGCGGTCGGAACCTTCGCTGTTGTAGACCTGGTGCACGTCCAGCGGGAGGGTGATGCACTTGTTCGACTCGGGATCACGCACGATGCCCTGCGGGTCCTCACCGCGCCCGACCCGCTCCATGTCCGCGAAGAGCCTCTTGCGCAGCATGATGATCCCCTCGTCACTGCGGCCGAGGCGCTCACTGGTGCGGTCTGCGATCTCCCCCTGTCCGATCCACGCCGCGAAGTCCTGGTTCTGGATGTGGCTCGTCAGGATCTCGCCGTCGCTGTCGAACACGGGGCCGTACCAGTACGGAATGGGGCCCGGTTCGGCTTCGGGCATGTCCGTCGGTGTCGCCGAGTAGTGCCAGACGATGTTGAGCGTGTGCGTGTCGTCGACCGGGACACGCCATTCGATGCTGCTGCCGACGTAGAGGGCGTTGGGCCACAGGCAGGCGACCCCGCTGTCCTCCAGCCGGCTGGTCGGTGCGACCGGAGCGGACGGGATCCTGACCATCTCCGCCTGGCGTGCCACCACGATCCCGAACTCGAACTCCCGGAACTCTATGCTCTGGTGGCGGGGCCCGCGCTCGGGATCCACGGGGTTCGCCTCACGGGCCACGTAGTTGGTGTGCCGCCACTCGAAATGCACCGGGTCCACGGCGTTCTCGTGGCACTGCAGCCAGTTGCACGGCAGCTCTGCCAGGATGACCTGGACGAACCCGCGGTCCCAGGTGAACGGCTCGAACGCCGGTATGAGCGGCGCCGGAGCCGGCCCGAGATAGGCCCAGACCATCCCGGCGAAGCCGACGGCCTGGTACGCGTCGGCCTTCACCTTGGACCGGAACGGCGAGTCCGATGCCGCCATGTCCTCGTAGGGCTGCTCGACGCATGTTCCCGCCTGGTCGAACATCCAGCCGTGGTACGAGCAGCGCAGGCTCTGGCCCTCCACCCAGCCCTGGCCCAGATCCGCGCCGCGGTGGGGGCACCGGCGCTGGATCAGGCCGTACTCGTCGTCGTCGGTGCGGTAGAGGACCAGGTCCTCGCCCATCAGCCGAACCGGCTTCACCCTCTTCTCGGCGAGCTCCGAAACGGCGGCGATCGGATGCCAGTACCGTCGCAGGAGTTCGCCCATGGGAGTTCCCGGGCCGACCTGGGTCAACATCTTGTTCTTTGCTTCGGAGAGCACGAAAGTTCCCTTCGGTCTGCGGGTCGGATCGGGTCGGCCGGCTGGGCCGCCTTCTTGCGGTGGTCGGACGGGGCATGCCCTAGGCCGGCTGCTCCCCGTGGCCGGCGATCAGCGTGCGCATGATCGGAGATTCGGCGACGAGGTCCTCGTACGTTCCCTGGGCGGCTATCCGGCCCGCATCGACGACGATCACCTGGTCGGCGGCTTCGAGCACCGACAGGCGGTGCGCGATGACGATCAAGGTCTGGTCGAACGCGGCCAGCCCGTCGAAGATCGCCTTCTCGGTCGCGCTGTCCAACGCGCTCGTGGCCTCGTCGAGAACGAGCAGTTGCGGCTTCCGGATCAGCCCGCGGGCCAGGGCGATGCGCTGACGCTGCCCACCCGACATACCGAGTCCCCCCGGGCCGAGCTGGGTGTTGTAGCGCATCGGGAGCGCCATGATCTCCTCGTGGACGCAGGCCGACTTCGCCGCCTGGATCACGTCGTCCAGCGGCGCCCCGGGCTGCGCGAAGGTGATGTTCTCCCGGATCGTGCCGGCGAAGAGCCTCGCGTCCTGGGAGATGTAGGAGATCGAGCGCCTCAGCGACACCCGGTCGATCTCGGCCATCGGCACCCCGGACAGGAAGACCGAGCCGCTGCTCGGGATCTGCAGTCCGGCGATGACCGACGCCAGCGTCGACTTGCCGGAGCCCGACCTGCCGAGGACGGCCGTGAAGGTGCCGCCCTCGAAGCGGGCGTCGACCTCGCTGAGGACCGGGGCGTTGCTCCCGGTGTAGCTGAAGGAGACCTCGCGCACCTCGACGGGTCCGCTGACGTCCTCCAGGTCCCTGGCGTCGGAGGGGCGTTCCTCCGGCTCTGTGCCCAGGATGTCCGTGAGCCTGGCGAGTGACGCACCGAGACCGGCGACCTGCAGTGCGCTCTGGACGAGGTTCGCCAGGGGCATGAACATCCCGACGGCGAGTGTGGTGAACCCGACCACCGCGCTCAGGGAGTCCGAGCCGGTCGCGATCCGGTGGCACCCCAGGGCCAGTACCGCGAGCGGGGCGAAGAACTGGATCGTCGCGCTCATCGCCGTACCGATGACCTGGTTGCGCCGGCTCCGCCCCCGATAGTTGATCTCGTCGACCACGGTGTGGCTCCAGCGATCGTGCGCGGTGTCCTCCAGGCCGCACGCCTTGATCGTCTGAAGCCCGTCCAGCAGTTCGAGGAGGTCGCCCTCCGCGATCGACTGGTGTTCCAGCTCCTCGGCGGACAGGTAGCGCTGCTTCCTCCAGAACAGGACGAGGACAGCCACCATCACCGCGGCAAGCCCCATGCTGAGCAGGGCGAACTGCAGGTCGACCATCAGGAGCAGGGTCAGGTAGAAGAGCACCAGGACGCCGTCGAAGATGCCGGAGAGGGCCGCATTCGTCAGCACCTGACGGACCGATGTGCTGGTGCGGACCCGCATCCCCAGATCTCCGGGGTTCCGCCTGGTGAAGTAGTCGTAGGGGAGCGAGAGGAGATGCCCGAACACGCCGAGCGTGACGCGGCGGTCCGCCAGCGACTGGAGTGCGACGAGGGACAGGCCACGGAGTATCTGGAGCAGCGCGAACGAAACGCACCCCACGATCGCGCTGACGAGGATGACGATCGCCTGCCCCGGTCCGCTTCCTTCCTTCGCGTCGCCGACCACGTAGGAGGTGGCGAACGGTGTCGCGAAGTTGAAGACGATCAGCAGGAACGAGGCGACGACCAGGCTGATCCAGCGGCGGTCCCGGGTGACGAACAGGCTGAGGTAGCGCCAGGAGCTGTGCGCGACGCCCGGCCTGCGGCGCCGCACCGGTGCGCGCTCGACGAGCGGTGCTTCGAATTCGAGCGCCACTCCGGTGAAGGCGTCCGCGACCTCGGACAGCTTGAGACGTCGCCTTCCCACGGCAGGGTCGACGATGAAGACATGCGTGGAGGTCACCTGTTCGAGTACCACGAAGTGGTTGAAGTTCCAGAACAGGATGCTGCCGGGCCGCAGGCGGCCGAGGCCGCCCACCCCGACGCGTACGCCGCGCCCGAGCGCCCCGAAGTGTCGGGCCGACTGGAGCAACGCCCGCGCCGAGACTCCTCCCAGACCGCCGACCAGCCGACGCCGTACGTCCGTGATGTCCACGTCGATGCCGAGGAAGGCCAGCACCATCGCGAGGCAGGTGGGACCGCAGTCGGCGCTCTCGGTCTGGTAGAGGACCGGCACCTTCGCGCCGCGCCGGGCCGGCACCAGGTTCGAGAGCGCTGCGACGAGTCGGCGCAGGCCTTTGTCCTGCCGTTCCTCCCGCAGTCCGGGCAGGGTGAGGGCGTCTCCCCAGCGACGGACGTTGGCGCGCTTCTCGGCGGCTTGACGGCTGAACCTGGCCCGGCCGAGGGGGGCCGACGCCGCGGGCTCGGACTGCCCTGGTCCGGTCGTCGCCTCATCGGGTTCGATCATGAACGGCGGCTCTCTTCGGAAGTAGCGGAATCATCGGAGGGGTGCGGCATCCGGCGCGGGCTCAGCCCACCAGGACGCGCTCGATGTCGGCCCTCGTCCTGTGGGCGGCGTCATCGGTGAACCGGGACCGGTTGAAGGTGAGGTGGAACTCGACCCGGTCTCCCCAGCTGCCGATCTTGAGATGGACGCCGTCGACGGCGCGGTCGCGCGCGAGAGCGTAGGTGCCGTAGCTGACCACGAGATCGTTCACCGTGGTCCTCATCGTCTGCTGCGGGTGGCCCACGTAGGCGAGCCGCACCGTGCGTTCCGGCCCCCCTACCAGCGAGCCGAGATCGGCGATCCCGCTCGTCGCGGCGATCTCGCGGGTGACCCGGCGGTGCTTCAGGACGGCGAACCAGTCGTCGGTGAGCGCGCGGAGGAGTTCGAGCGCCGTGGCGCGGCGGTCCACGACCAGTGGCAGGCTCAGCGTGAACATGCCGAGGACCCTTCGTTCCCGGAGGCTCCGGGTGTCCACGGGCTGCCAGAGCGCCAGGGAGTCCGCACCGGTGTGGTTCAACATGGTTGCGGCCAGGGCGTGTTGGATCCAGACGGGCTCGGTGGCGCGGTGCGCTCTCGCCGAGCTCCGCATCGAGCGGAGTTCCTCCCCGTCGAGGGCGAAGTCCAGTTCCAGGACGCCGGGTTGCGCCGTATCCGGCTCGGCGGACGGGGAAGGCCAGCCGCCCCGGGGCAGGCGGGCGTACTGGTGCCGCCAGAAGTCGGCCGTGGTGCGCGCGTCGTCAGCCGCACGGTCGTGGTCTGCCGCCGGAGTCAGGAACTGTGGGCCCGGCACGGGGGTGGCGTCACGCTCTCCGCCGCGCCGCCGCCGGTACGCCTGCCACAGTTCCTGGCCGAAGACCGCACGCACACTGCCGTCCACCGCGAGTTGCGAGAACGTCGCGACGAAGGCGTGGACCTCCGGCGAGTACTGCAGCAGCCTCAGCCGGAACGGGAACTCTGCCCGCGGGTCCCAGCTGTCGCTGGCGTCCTTCGCCGCCAGGCCGACGACGTAGCGGGAGAAGTGCTTCTCGGACGAGGCGTTGACCCGCCGGCAGGTGACCAACTCGCCCAGCGGCGGGGTGTCCCGCACCCACTGGTGCGGCCCGGCGCCTCCGCACCCGCACACCGCCAGACGCAGCGCGTCGTGGCTCCGGATCACATCGCCGACGCTCGCGACGAACGCCGGTACGTCGAGGGGGCCCTCGATGCGGTAGGAGACCTCGACGGTCGACGGGGCTCTCATGTCGTCACGCAGGGCCCGGAACATCGAAAGCTGCGGAAGTGTGAGCGGCGCTGTTTCCCGGCCCTGGTGGTTCACTTTCATTGTCTCCACATCACTGAAGTTCTTGGCCGGCACCCAATAACCCGGGTGCCGGCCAAGAACCAGTTCTTACTTAGCTAACGCAGCGGCCACTGCCACCGACGATGTCGTCGAGAGCGTCGTCGGACAGGGACTCGATGTCCACGACCTCAGTGTCGAAGTACTCCATGATTCACCTCCTTGAGCGTTGGTTCCGGTGTTGTCATCCACTCCCGGGAGCCTTCGTCAACCGACGGAGGTCCAGGAAGTGGACGAGTCTCTATCGCGGCGACCGCTCGCGGACGAGCGTCGCCAGCCGGGCGACGGTGAAATTGTCGCCGATCTCGAAGAAGCCGATGTGGACGTCGTATTCGCCGGCCAGGAAAGTGATCGTCTCGACGATTCCGAGAGAATCCCCGCCGCATTCCCAGAAGCTGTCCCACACACCCAGTCCCCGAGCCTCAAGAAGCTCTTCCCAGAAATCCACGAGCGCCTGCTCCAGTGGATCCGAAGGGGGGACGTAGGCGTATTCGGCGTGAGCCTGCGGGGCCGTGCCGAGAGCCTCGGGAAGGTCCTCGCACCAGCCTTTCGCCGGCCACCGGAGCCCTTCGACGAACCGCACCCGCCGAACGTCGAGTCCGTAGCACCTGCGGAACGCCGCACGGACTTCCACTCCGGACCGCCGGCCGGGCGTCGACAAGTGAACGGTGGGCTCGGGGGCCTCCCGCACCAGGGCGCCCAGGACGTCGGGGCAGGTCTCACGGAAGAGCGAGACGTCGAGCTGTCGGGTCATGAGGCATCCCTGGTCGAATCGAAGATCTCCTTCACCGCCACGGCGTCCGGCTTGCCGATCTCCGACCTGGGGATCTCGTCCACCCGCAGGCAGATCCGGGGGAACTCCTGTCCGGCCAGCTGCGTGGCGCAGAAGGCCCGGACCTCGGAGAGGCTGACGCCGCCCACGGGGTCGCGCGGCACGAACATGACCCCGATCCCGTCCCCGTCGTCGCCCGCGCCCTCCAGCGCGATGCATTCGGCATCCAGGATGTCCGGATGGCTGCGCAGCACGAGCGACAGGCGGCCGAGCCAGGTGAACCCGGTGGAGGTGGCGGCCCGGTTCGCGGCGCGGTCGAAGACGTAGAGGTATCCGTCGTCGTCGACCCAGCCCATGTCACCGAGGCTCACGAAACCGTCGGGAGTGCGCTCCAGCCACGGGGTCTCCGACAGGACGCGGGCCGAGCCGCCCAGCCGGCGGAGGTAGATCCGGCCGATTCCGTCGTCGCCCCGCTCCTGGCCCTGGTCGTCACCTATCCGTATCTCCGTCAGGAGACCGCGACCGACCGATCCGGGCTTCTTGATCCACTCGGCGCCGCTGATCACGGTGACCCCGACGCCCTCGGTGCCGCCGTACATCTCGAAGAGGCGATCGCCTCCCAGGAGGTCCAGCCAGGCATGCTTCAGCGGCGCCGGACACGGGAGCGCGGTGTGCAGCAGCCCCCTCAGACTGCTCAGGCGCTCGGGGCTGCCCTCGGCGGCGGGCAGGAGGCTCCTGAGGTAGTTCGGGGTCAGCATGAGCCACTCGATCCGGCGCTCCGAGATCACGCCGAGCAGATCCTCGGGGTCCAGCCGATGGGCCAGGAAGATCTGGTTCCGGTCGAGCACGCCCTGCACCAGCGCAGCCACTGTGCCGATGTGGTAGATCGGAAGCGTGATGAGCTGCTTCTGTCCGCTCCGCCAGCCGCACGCACGGAACACGATGTCCGGAACGGTCCGCGGGTCGTAGGCTCCGAGATCCCAGCACGGCACGATCTTCGGCACCCCGGTCGACCCGCTGGTGGCCAGCAGGTAGCGCGGGCGCCGCTTCCCGGCCCCGTCCACCCAGCGCGAGAGCCGCACTTCGACGGTGGACTCCGCGCCGGATCCCGACACCGCGGGGACCTGCGCACGGCGGGTGGAAGGATCGAGTCCCGCTCGGCGCAGTGCCTCGGCCAGGGTTTCGCCCACCAGTTCCGGCGAATGCGGGAAGATCGTCACGTCCGCGCACAGGGCGGCCAGGATGATCCTCGCCGAGGAGGCGGACACCGTCGAGGGAAGACAGATGACGGCACCCTCTTCGCCGGCCCATTCCCGGAAGAGGCCGGCGAGTTCCGACACCCCGTCCACGAATTCCCGGTAGGAGATCTCCCGGCGCCTTCCACCGGCGGAAACCTCCACGACGGCGGAGTGGTCCGGCATTTCGGCCGCCAGCTCGGCCAGCCTTTCATAAAGCGGTTTCGCACTTTCCTTTTGCCGCATCACACCTCCCCAGCCATTCGAATTTCCTATCTCGATAATCCCATGCGATTCCCTCGGAATTCAACCCCGAAAGGGCAGGGAATTTCATTCTCCATACTGCTCTTTCGGGCAGAGGTTGAAATCCGCGGACACTCGGTCCGTAATTCAGAGCACAGGTGCCCGGTCGAGCGCGGCAGTGTCCGGGTGTCCCGGGACCGGGACGAAATCGGAGGCGGTCAGGGGCGGTTCGGACTCGAAGAGCTCGCGTTCGATCACCTTCACCGTGTCGGGCACCGGCTCCCACCACCCGCTGCGCATGAAGGGGGCGTCGATGAACTCCGCGCTGTCGCGCATGCCGTAGGCGAAGGCACCGACCAGCGGTGCCTTCGTCGACTGGAAGCGGGTGTCGACGGAGAGGCGGAGGCGGTCGCTGTTGTTGGGCAGTGCCGCGTGCGGCGTCAGGGCGTGGAACACCAGCACGTCGCCGACCTCGTAGTCGGTCGTGCTCCATCCGTCGTCGGAGCCCACCAGGCGGCGGTCGGTCAGCAGACCATGGGCGTGTCCGCCCGCGCGCACGGCCAGCCCGCCCATGGTGCGGTCGATCGGTACGAGCGGCACCCAGGCGGTGAACATGTCCACCACGCCGAAGACTCGGTAGTCCTGGTGCTCGTACATGCCGTTGTGCACCGGCACCAGAGACTGCGGATACACCGTGCGCAGCACACTGGCGCGGGCCGGATAGGGGTTCTCGGCGGTGCGCTGCGCCCAGGACGGCAGCGGGAACGCGTCATCGCCGATGAGCGTCCTCATGAGCCGCCTCAGCTCCGCGTTGTAGCTCAGCCCCTGGAAGGCGTCCAGGGCCACCGCTGCCTCGTAACCCGGGTCGCCGTGCGGTGACCTGCCCTCCTCCCCCTTGCGGGGCGGCAGGGTGAACTGCCGCGTACCGGGTTCGAACCAACCGTGCTCACCGAGCGTCGAGAGCGTCAGTGCCGCCAGCTCACCCACGACGTCGCGGTCCATCAGACCGCGGAAGAACAGGTAACCGTCCTCACGGAGCCTGCCGCGCAGAGCCTCGCGGTCGGCGGCGATGGGTGACGAATCCTCAAAATCCTGCATGTCAGACCTCCATCGGTCGCGTTCAGCCGGCCAGTACGCCGGAGACGTAGGCGACAGCGTCCTCGTACTCTTCTTGCGTGCTGATGTTGAAGAGCGCTTCCGTCGGGCTCACGTAGAGGCCCAGCTCTCTGGCGTCGATCAGCGGCCGGACGATCCCCAGGTAGTCGATGCTCAGCTCCGGGTCGAACCGCGGGAGCGCCGCCTTGTCGAGGATCAGGGCGCCGGCGAGCACCAGTCCCCGCTGGTCCGGGGCGCGCCGGTAGGCGTCCGGGCAGATGGCGATGTCCGTCACCTGCTGGGAGGCTTCGTCGGCGGACACGACCCAGTGCCGGTACAGCCGGTCCGCGTACGTGGCGACCACCGTGGCCGGCAGCCCCGACGACACGTGGTGCTCCAGGGCGAGATCGAGCCGGAGGCCGGGTTTGATCTCGTCCGCGTGACAGAAGAGCACCGTCTCCGCGCCCGACTCGCGCATGGCGCACTCGACCGCGTTGAGGTAACCGGGCCGGTCCTGGAAGGAGAGCCTGGTCTCGTACGGCAGGGCCGCGGACTCCCGCCAGGCCTGGAACCGGTCGGCGTGATGGTCGACCGCCAGGATCACCTGGCGGATGAAGGCCGGGTCGAGGAGGTCGAAGGCATAGCGGATGAGTTCTCGGCCACCGACCCGCACCAGGGGTTTCGGCACCGCATCGTGAGTGAGTGGCCTCAACCGGGTGCCGAGCCCGCCGCACATGATGACGCAGTCGTGCATGCCTCCGCCCCCACTCATCGAAGCCGGAACCCAGCGTCCATGACGATGGTCTCCCCGGTCATGGCGCCGGCCCCGTCGGAGGCGAGGAAGAGGCAGGCCTCGGCGACCTCGCGCGGCTGGATCAACCGCGCCAGGGGCACCGCCGTCACCAGCTTCTCGTACTCCGGGGAATGGCCCATGCCGGTCTCGACGAAGCCGGGGGCCACGGTGTTGACCAGGACGTGCGGGGCCAGGGCCTTGGCCAGCACACCGGTGAAGTTGAGGACCGCCGCCTTGGAGGCCGCGTAGGACATGTTGCCCGCGGTCCCGAAGTTGTCGAGTCCGCTGACCGAGGCGATGTTGATGATCCTGCCGGACTTGCGCTCCAGCATGATCCTCGCGGCCTGCTGGGCGCACAGGACCACGCCCACGAAGTTGGTTTCGAGCGTGGTGAGGATGTCCTGCCTGGTGAGTTCCAGGAACGGCTTCGACCGGAGGATTCCCGCGTTGTTCACCAGGACGTCCACGGTTCCGTACGTCGCCAGCGCCTCCTTGAACAGGCGCTGCACGTCGTCGGGGTCCGAGACGTCGGCCTGTACCGCCGTCGCCTCGCCGCCGTTCGCGATGATGTCACGCACCACCTTCTCGGCGTTCTCCTCATCGCTGCGGTAGTTCACCACGACGCGGGCGCCCTCGCCGGCGAACAGCTCGGCCACGGCGCGGCCGATGCCCCGGGAGGATCCGGTGACGATGGCTACTCTTCCGTGAAATCCCATGGCTATGACCCTCCGACGGCGACTGCGCGCCATGTGTTGTCGAGCGTGGCGTACACCGGCAGCCCGGAGACGAACTCCCCCAGACCGGCGGCGATGTGGTCGGGCCGCGCGGATTCCAGGTGCGGACGCAGCCCCATCCCGCTCAGCAGCGCCACACAGGCGACGTCGGCGTCCCTCCCGGCATGGATGTCGTTGGGAGCGTCGCAGACGAAGACGGTGTCGTCCGCCGTGACGGAGAGTTCGGCCATGATGTGGACGAGCCCCTTCCCGGACGGCTTCTTCGCCGCGACATCGTCCTCGGAGGCGATCACGTCGAACACGTCGGCGAAAGGCAGGTCGCGGTCGACCGTGACCCGGTTCCCGTTGGTGAGCAGCGCCAGCAGGTAGCCTTTTCTCTTCAGTCTTCGGACGGATTCCTCTGCATCCGGGTAGATGTCGACGAGCAGCCCGGCCGCAGCCGAATTGAAGAAGTCCTTGTAGCCCAGCCGGATCTGCTCGGCCAGCTTGGCCCTCTCGTCGTCGAGAGCTGCCGCGATTCGATCGAGAGCGGCTTCGGCGTCCGGTGATTCCAGGATTTCCGGGAGGCGCCGGTTCTCGCCCGCCAACTGAAGGGACAGGAGCACCTTGAGGCACTCCAGGCCGATGTCGTACTTGCCGATTCCCCTCATGTGCCAGGTGTCCGCGATCCGGAAGTCAAAAGGCAGTCCCACCTTTGCGAATCCTGCCCGGTAACCCTCGTGCAGTCCGGCGGACGAATCCCGGATCACACCGCCGAAATCGAGGACAACGAGCCTGCGGCCCTCTATTGGCTTGGGCATCTCGCCTCCACATTTGAACATAACGACGTGCGGCCCGCGGACCGGCGGGGTGGCCCGTAGAACTGCACGCCCGCCCGGCAGCGGGCGAGGTGGTCGACTCGCTCCACGATTTCCTCTCCTCCGGGGGAACACCCGCGGCATGATCCGCATCACATCGTTTCGGTACTCGGCCCGCCGGTCTCAGCGCTGTCACCGACACCGTGCCCGGACCCTGCCGGGAATCCGCAGGTCCGGCCCTCTCGTGCGAACAGGTCAAGTTGATCATTCGGACTCCGAGAGGCACCAGGCAGTTCTTCCGGCAGGGTTACGGCCCGTCATACTTCTGCCGGGAAGCGGTTGTTCGAGGCCGGACAGCGCTGAACAGGGAGATTCGACATGGGACATGCCGTACCGGTCACAGAGGAGTTCGGGCGGCTGCTGCTGACCCTGCGCACGCGCGCCGGGCTCAGTCAGGAGCGGCTGTCCCACGCCGCCGGGGTGAGCGTGCGCGCACTGGCGGATCTGGAACGCGGTCGCTCCCGAGGACCGCAGCAGCGCACCGTCCAGGCCCTGGCCGCCGGTCTGGGCCTGGACGACGAGACCGCCGCGGAGCTGGAGCGGGCCGCCTGCCGGGGACGGACCCGCCCGCGGCCGGCCGCCGGGCCGCGAGCCCACAACCCGCTGGCCCTGCCGCGTGACGTCGGCGACTTCGTCTCGCGTGGTCCGGCCCTGGCCCGGTTGCTCGCCCTGGTCGAGCGCCCTGACGCCGGCCGTTCCGCGATCAGCGTGGTGTCGGGACAGCCCGGCCTCGGCAAGACCGCCTTCGCGGTCCATGCCGCGCATCACCTCGCGCCGCACTTCCCGGACGGACAGTTGGTCCTCGACCTGCACGGCATGGACCCGGAACCCACCGCCGCGCGTGACGCCCTCGCGTCCCTGCTGCGGGCCGTCGGCGTGGCCGAGCAGGCGATCCCGGCCTCGGCCGACGACCGGTCAGGACTCCTGCGGTCCGTGCTCCGCGACCGGCGACTGCTGCTGGTGCTGGACAACGCGGCCGGCGAGGACCAGGTCCGCCCCCTGCTTCCCGGCGCCGGGCGCTGCCTGACGATCGTCACCAGCCGCCACGCCCTGGCCGGTCTCGAATCGGTCCACCGCAGCGACCTCGCACTGTTTCGCCGGGAGGAGGCGGTCGAGCTGCTGAGCCGTATCATCGGCCCCGAGCGGATACGGCAGGAGGCCCAGGCCGCCCGCGACCTCGCGGACCTGTGCGGACTCCTGCCCCTGGCCGTACGGATCGCCGGACAGCGCCTCGCCGGCAGGCCCCACGAGCGCATCGGCAAGCTGGCCGCCCAACTGGCCCAGGAAGGCCGCCGCCTGGACACGCTCCAGGTCGGAGACCTTCAGGTACGAGCCGCTTTCGCCTTGTCCTACCGGCAGTTGGCCCCGGCCGCCAGAACCGTACTGCGCCGGGCCTCCCTGGCCGCCGGAGGCGACTTCGGCCCCGAGAGCGCCGCCCTCCTGGCCGACCTGCCGGTCAACGAGGCGGCCCGGTGCGCCGAAGAACTGACGGACGCCGGGCTGCTGCAGTCCGACGCCTCCGCCGAGCGTTACCGCTTCCACGACCTCCTGAAGCTCTTCGCCACCGAACAACTGACCATCGAGGACGGCGCCGAGGTGTCCCGAGCCGCACTGGACCGGACGGCACAATGGATGCTGCGCCGGGCCACGGCCGCCGCGCTGCGCTTCGACGCCGACCCCCACGAAGACTCATCCCACGGCGATCCGGACCCCGCCGGCGCACCAGCCGACCGTGACCAAGCCCGCGCCTGGCTGGAGGCCGAGCGGGCCCAGTGGCTCGCGTCCCTACACCACGCACAGGCCAGAGGGCACCACCAGCAGGTGATCGACACGGCCAGGGCCATGCACTGGTTCTCCGATCTCAACCAGCACTGGGAGCTGTGGGTGGAGCTGTTCGGGCACGGGGTCGAGGCGGCCCGCGCGCTGGGCAGCAAACAGGACGAGGCCGTCCAGCTGAACTTCCTGGCCTGGTCGTACAACAACTGCGTCCACGACCCCGACGCCGCGCTCGTCACCGCCGACGCCGCCCTGGAGGTGGCCCACGAGATCGGGGACCGGCTCCAGATGGGCTGGGCACTGGGCTACGGGGCATCGGCGCTGCAACGCACCGGCCGGGCCGAGGAATCCATAGCCCGGCTGCGCGCCGCCGCCGTCTGCCTTGCCGACCAGACCTCCGTGCAGGGCCGCCTCGCCGAACTCACCGCCCTGAACACGCTGGGCAGTTACCTGCGTCAGTCGGGCAGCGCCGAGGAGGCCCTGGCCATCCACCGGCGCAGCGAGGCGATCTGCCGGACGGAGGTGCCCGGACGACCGACCGAGCTGATCACCGTGTACCTCGCCGCGGTCCGGCAGCAGATCGGCAACGACCTTGCGGCACTGGGACGCTGGCCGGAGGCCGAACGACCGCTTCAGCAGGCGCTGGACATCTTCGATGCCATGAACATGGCCACCTGGGCCGAAACCACCCGTCTCGACCTCGGTATCGTGCTTCGCCACCTGGCCCGCTACGACGAGGCTCGCCGAACCCTGCTAGCCGCCCACGAGGCACTCCGCAGGCTCAACAGCCCCCGGCAGGCGGAGGCCGCGGCCGAACTGCGTGAGCTGGAGGTACGGGCGTCGTGAAGACTCCGGGCCCACCGCCCGGACAAGCGGCTGGAGGCGGACTGTGGAGAGCAGCCCTCGACAGGAGCCCGTTGTGCGGAGTTTCGGTCCGACGCGATCGCGTTGTGGCGTGCTTCGGCCGGCAGGCGGACGTTCAGGGACGCTGCGGCCGATCTGAACGTCGCCCCCTGGACTTGGAGGACTCCGAAGCGACGAGGAGCTGAGGGCATTCGAGGTCGTTGCCGAAGACTCTGCGCTCATCGGCGGTCCAGGTGTCGGCGCCGACTGGCGGGGGCGTCATTCCAAGTGCGCGGTATTCGGGGCCGCCCCAGGGTCGCCCCACCCGTCGCCGCTACCGGATGGAGCCGTCTCCTTCTGTTCCGTCCCGTCCGTCCAAAAGCGCTGTTCTTCATCCCGTTGGGCGGCCACGTCGGGGATGACGGCGACAGCTTCGGCGAAGCGCGCCTGCCCGATCAGCAGTTCGGCCAAGTCGGTTGCGGCCCGCTTGCCAGGCAGCCGGCGCAGGCGGGCGATGGCCTGCTCAACGCAGCCGTCCTGCGCGAGCAGCCAGGCGATGGTCAGTTCGCGGTCGTCGACCTCGTCGGCCGGCAGTGCCTCGATCTCCGCGATCGCTTCCCGGGCGCGTCCCGCCTCTCCCATCAGCCACCACCGGTTGGACCGGAGCCAGTACGCCTCGTTCTCGGCGAGGAACTCGGGGCTGCGTCCTTGCGTGAGCGCAATGGCTTTGTCGTGCTGGCCCTGGTCGGCGAGCACGATCAAGGTCGACTGGAGAAGGTTTCCGTCGTAGAGGTCGTCGAACGTGTGCTTCACCGCCTCGATGGCGTCATCGAGGCGACCCTGGCGGATGAGCAGTTCCATCAGCACGCTCTCGTACCAGCCCGGATGCTTGGCAGCGATGAGGTCGCGCAGGTACGTCTCCGCTTCGCCGGCTCGGCCCAGGTTCTCCAGGACTTTTACGTACGTCACTGCGACGGTGGACGCATGGGTGCCGGTGGCGAGGTCGCGCAGTTCCTCGACCCGACCGTGCCGGGCCAGCAACTCTGCATAGAACTCGACGTTGTTCACCGGCCCGTACCGGCGTGCGGCCACGTCCGCGCCGAGCAGCCGGATCGCCTCGTCCACGCGGCCGGACCGCTCCAGGACCCGGGCCTGTGCGGGCAGGACCTCCCACAGGTCACCTACGCCGGGCTGCGTCGGGTCACTCCGGAACTCCTGGGCGATCGGGGCGAGCACCTCCAGCACCCGCTCGTCGCATCCCTGCCCCTCGGTCATCTCCACCAGACCACGCAGCACCCCCCAGTCACGCAGGCACGGAACGAGCACGCCGATCGCGTCGTCCACCCGCCCGGCCCCGACCAACGCCGCGGCGTAGTCCCGCCACACGTCACCGCTCTCCTGCCCCCGCCCGCCGGGGTACGTCAGCTCCAACGCCTGTTCGACGCGGTTCCACCGCAGGAGAACATCGGCCCCTGCCCGCACCGCCGGCTGCCAGCCCGACGCCGCGAACGGCTCCATAACCGTCCAGGCCCGCCCGAACTCCCCTGCCGCACAAAGCCCCCGCACGGCACCCACAGCGCAGAACCAGTCCTCGCGCTCACGTGCCGCCTCCACCAACACCTCAAGACCGCCACGTTCCAGGATCTCGTCCACAATCCGCGGCAGGACACCACCGAGGTTGCTCGACTGCCACTGAAGATCATCAACATTCACGGGGGCACTCTAAGCCTGTCTGAACGACGTCCCGGCCGTCGCGGGCAAGTACAACCCCGGGCGGCTGTCCGGAGTCGAGCGCACGGTCCAGGTGTCGCCGCCGGCGAGGAGTGCGGCGAGGTCGCCCTTGCCGTTCTGTTCGATGGCCGCGTCGAGCTGGTCGGCCATCTGGGTGTCGTA
>NZ_JBVJCT010000045.1:0-10011 GCF_055588305.1 Streptomyces sp. NPDC042002
CTTCCGCACACCAGCCGATGTCGCGATGTTCCTCGCTCCCGACCCCACCCAGACCAAGGTCAAAAAGACGAGTTAAAGATCTGCACGCCCTAAGCTTGTTCTTTATCCACCAAGATCTTCCGGGCTTGCCGATGGCCTTGAGAGTCTCGGGGCGTTTGACGGTCTTGCCGACGTCGAAGCGGGGCGCTCGGTGTTTGTTCTTGGCACCGGGTGGCTGTCCAGGGCCGGCTTCTCGGGGTTTGGGAACACGGGTCGGGCAGGCGAGGTGAGCGCGGATGTTCCTGAACCCCCGGCGGACCCGGGCCGGGGTGAGCCGGTCGGAGGTAGTGGGTTTCTCCCAGGGCCGGCGGAAGTCCGCGGCGATCGGCCGGGCAAGCCGGAGCTGGGTGTGAGCGACGATCAGGATCCAGGTCCAGCGGTCCGCCGCCTCGGGAGTACGCAGTTTCGGAGTGGTCCAGCCCAGGGTCTGCTTCGCGAAGCGGAACGTGTGCTCCAAATCGAAGCGGCGGAGAAACACATGCCAGAAACGGTCCACGTCGCTCGGGGTGGCACCGGTCTTGGAGGACCATAACCACACCGGCGGGGCATCCCGGTCCTTCGATAGATGCTCCACCTTCAAGCGCATCAACGCCCCCTCGAACACGGGTAGTTCACCATCATGGTCGAGCCAGGAGGAGCGGTGGGTGAGCCTCGGGTGGACCCGGTCCCACGCTTGAGCCTCGGCCTTGCCGTAGTTGGTGGTTTCCGTGACCGTGGTGATCGCGGGCTCGGGCCAGGTCTCCGGCTTGGTGGAGCGGAATTCCGGACCGTGCTTGGGCGGCCGGCCGTTGACGCCGTGCATCCTCGGTGGTTTCGGCAGACGCATGACGCGGTCGGAGCGGACCCGGCCGACCAACTCGACGGGCAGGTCGCGCAGGACCCAGGCCAGGCGGGTGACGTCGTAGCCGGCATCGCTGACAATCACGATATGCGGGTCCCCGGCCTGCCACTGGCCTGCGGCGATGAGGCGCTCGACGACACCCCTCAACTGGGCGGCGGTGATCGCGGTCGCGTCGTCCGCAGGGCCGAGCCGCACCACGTCCAGGATCGCGGTCCAGGACGTGGCACCCGGCTCCAGCGCGGCCACGAAGGAGTAGGGCCAGCCCGGGACGAACTGCGACGCCGTCTTCGCCCGGCCGTAGACGTGGCAGAACAGGCGCTCCGCCGAGCACGGCGCGTCCGAGCGAAGCCACGGTGACACATCGACCGCCAGGACCAGGCGCCCGCCGTCGAAACGCGGCAGCGACAGCCCGACCAGCACCGTCCGCAGCCGATCGACATCGATCCGGCCGTGGTTCAAGCCGCCGTACAGCGCTCCGTGCCCACGACGATGCTCGGGCAGCAACGTCAAGTCCACTGGGGGCTTCACCGCACCGTCCGCACACAGCACCGCGTCCAACAGCTCGAACAACTCGTCGCGCCGAGCGGTCAGGCACTCGTAGAACTCGCCCCGGAAGCGTGACGCTTCGGCGAACGCTTCCCTCCGGACGGCATCAGGCATCAGGCAGCAGACTCACCCTCACAGCCTTCGTCGTGGTCACATGCACCCTGGTCGGAGCACATGATCAGACGAAGGCCGCCCCACTTCCGGTGAATCCCCAGGTGGGCGACTCAGTTCGAGGCCGGAAGTGACTCATCTAACGGAACTCCACGTGCTCTCATCGAACCTTGAGTAGTTTTCGGCACCGGTTGAGCGGGGCCTTGCTTGGGCTGTGGCGGTACCCTCCACCACGTGACGAGAACCAGTACGCATGATGCCCAACTGAACCGGCTGTGGGGCGCCGTGTGTGCCTTCGCAGGGGTCTTCCTCCTCGTATGGGCGCTGTCCTGGGTCAAGGCGAGCGTGCTCAACGAGGACCTGCAAAATCGCTGTGGAGAACTACATACAGCCAGTTTCCCCTTCGAGAAGTCCTGCACCCGTGAGGATGGCACGGTTGAGGGCGCGAACAGCTTGCTCTTGGACGGGGCCTTCTTCGGCTCGATGGCCGCAGCTGTGGCCTGCTTGACAGTCTTGTTCACGGTCAAGGCCAGCCGGAGAAAGTAGCACCGAGACGCGCGCCCGACGTCCAGCTACTTCTGTGGGGCGTGGGTGCGGACGGACCGTACCAGGCGAGCGTGTCGCGCTCGAAAGCTCACACCCTCGACCGAGGATGATAAAGAACAAGGTAAGTCCGTGACGGCCCTGCCGCCGGCCTTCAGCGGGGCCCGCCCACAGGACTGGGTCTCGGTCACCTGGGCGCGCCCCCGCCGCGTGGACCGTGTCGAGGTCTCCTTCACCGTCGACGCGACCCACGCCCGCCCGGCCGGCGGCCGTCGACTGGGTCACGGCGTCGGACGCGCCGACCGTGATCACCTTCGACGCGGTACGCGGCTCACGGCTGCGGCTCGTCATGGCGAGCGGGCACCCGGGCGCCGCCGACGGCGGACTGCGGATCAGCCGGCTGGAGGTCCCGGTCGTGTGACGGGCCGGGGTCGAGGGCCCGCCGCTCGTGCTCGGTGAGCGTGTGGAGCTCACCGGGCCCGAGGGGCCGGTGCACCTCGACGTACTCGCCGTGCGGCAGGCGTCTGACGACGCCGGTCGCACGGCCGTGCGCCACCAGTTCGCGGTCCCGCAGCCGCAGACCCAGACAGAGGCGTCGCGTCACGACGAACACGACGACGGGAACGACCAGCAGGGAGATCCGCACCGTCCACGTCACCGTGTTGATCGACAGATGGAAGCGCGTCGCGACGATGTCGTTGCCGCCGCCCGCGAGCAGGATCAGGTACAGGCTGATCCAGGCCGCCCCGAGCGCGGTGCGCACCGGCCGGTTGCGGGGCCGGTCCAGCAGATGATGCTCGCGCCGGTCACCCGTGATCCAGGCCTCGGCGAACGGGTACACCCCGATGGCGACCAGGAGCAGCGGGAAGACGAGGACGGGGATGAGCAGGCCGAGCACGAGGGTGTGACCCCACAGCGTGATCTCCCAGCCCGGCATCACCCGCACCAGTCCCTCGGCGAACCCCAGGTACCAGTCCGGCTGGGCGCCCGTCGACACCTGGTCGGCGCGGTAAGGGCCGTACGCCCAGACCGGGTTGATGGTCGCGACCGCCGCGATGACCGCGAGGACGCCGAACACCAGGAAGAAGAAGCCGCCCGCCTTCGCGAGGTAGACCGGCATGAACGGCGTTCCCACGACGTTGCGTTCGGTCCTGCCGGGCCCCGCGAACTGGGTGTGCTTGTGATGGACGACCAGGATCAGATGGGCCACGACGAGCGCCGCCATGATGCCCGGGATCAGCAGGACGTGCAGCGCGTAGAAGCGGGCCACGATGTCATGACCCGGGAACTCCCCGCCGAACAGGAAGAAGGACAGGTACGTGCCGACGACCGGCGTCGCGAGGAGCGCCCCGTTGACGAACCTGAGCCCCGTCCCGGACAGCAGGTCGTCCGGCAGCGAGTAGCCGAACAGCCCCTCGAACAGGCCGAGGAGCAACAGCGTCCAGCCGAGGACCCAGTTCACCTCGCGGGGCTTGCGGAACGAGCCCGTGAAGAAGTGCCGCATCATGTGCGTGAGCATCGCGGCGAGGAAGACGAGCGCGGCCCAGTGGTGGATCTGCCGGATGAGCAGCCCGCCGCGCACGTCGAAGCTGATGTCGAGCGTGGAGGCGTACGCCTCGGACATCCGGATCCCGTTCAGCGGGACGTAACCGCCGTGGTAGACCACCTCGTTCATCGACGGATGGAAGAACAGGGTGAGGTAGACGCCGGTGAGGACGAGGACGACGAAGCTGTAGAGGCATATCTCGCCGAGCAGGAAGGACCAGTGGTCCGGGAAGACCTTGCGCAGGTACCGCCTGCCGAGGGAGTGGAGACCGAGCCGGCCGTCGAGCCAGTCGGCGACCCGCTCGCCGGAGGACGCCCCCTCCCGGGAGGGCGCCTGCTGGCCGGAGGACGTCTGTTCCCCGGAGGGCCCCGGCTCCCCGGAGGACGCCCGTCCGGTGGCCGTCACGCGCGCCTCCCCTCCGCCGCCTCGCTGAACCCGTCCGCACCGGAGTCCTCGTCGGAGTCCTCGTCGCGCCGGACGTGTGCGAGTTTCTCGGGATTGGTGACGATGTAGACGTCGGACACCTGCTCGCCGTCCGGGGTGAGGTCCATGACCATGACCGCGTAGGGCGACGAGCCGTCGAAGACCACCGCGGAGTCGTCGCCGTTGACCCGCCGGTAGCGGACGTCGAGACGGGAGCCCCGGCGGGTGGCGTAGCCCGCCAGCAGACGTGCCGCCTTGTCCCGTCCGCGCACCGGCCGCAGACCGGCCGAGCGGGCCTTGCCGCCGCCGTCCGTCCACACCGTGACGTCCGGCGCGAGGATCTCCATCAGGGCGCTGATGTCACCGCCGAGCGCGGCGTCCACGAAGCGTTCGGTCGCCTGTCTGCGGACACGGGGATGGGCCCGGTAGAGCGGACGCCGGGCGTGCACGTGTTCCCTGGCGCGGTGCGCGAGCTGGCGGACCGCCGCGGGACTGCGGTCGATGACCTGCGCGATCTCGGTGTGCGGGTAGCCGAACACCTCGTTGAGGACGAAGACCGCGCGCTCCAGCGGGGTCAGCGACTCCAGGACGACCAGCATCGCGAGCGAGACGGACTCGGAGCGCAGGGCGCGGTCGTCGGCGCGCTCGGCGGTGGCCGGTCCGTCGAGCAGGGGTTCCGGCAGCCAGGGGCCCACATACGTCTCACGGCGGCGGGTGATGGCGGCGCGCCGGGCCAGCGCGTGGTTGACCGCGATGCGCACGAGGTAGGCGCGCGGGTTGGCGATGTCCTCGACCGGGGCGCGGCGGGCGCGGCCCGTCCATGACAGCCAGGTCTCCTGGAGCACGTCCTCGGTGTCGGCGACGGTTCCGAGGATGTTGTAGACGATCGCGAACAGCAGCTCGCGGTGCTCGACGAAGACCCGCGTCGGGCCGTCGTCGACGGCCTCGGGACTTTCGGACATGGCTCGCCTCCCTTGATGCGCTCACTACTGCGAGGGGAGGAGGGGGCCCGAATGTGACACCCGACGGCCGAAATGTGACGTACGTCTCATGCCGGGTTCCGTGCGTCACACCGGCCGCGCCGGCCGCCCTCTTGAACGCGAGTCCGCCTACGCGGCACTCCGATGCCCCGGAACAAGGAGACACGCATCGTGTTCAAGAAATGGCACGGCAACCCCTGGGCGATCCTCGTCACGCTCTCGCTCGGGTTCTTCATGACGCTCCTGGACCTGACGATCGTCAACATCGCGATCCCCGACATGGGCCAGGACCTCGACGCCTCGCTCGACGAGATCCTGTGGGTCGTCAACGCCTATACGCTCGCCCTCGCCGTCCTGCTGATCACCGCGGGACGCCTCGGTGACCTGCGCGGCAAACGGAACCTGTTCGTCGCCGGCGTCGCCCTCTTCACCCTCGCGAGCCTGGCCTGCGGCCTCGCGCAGAACCCGGCGCAGCTGATCGCCTTCCGCGCGGTCCAGGGCCTCGGCGCCGCGCTGCTCATGCCGCAGACCCTGTCGATCATCGCCGAGGTGTTCCCGTCCGACCGGCGCGGCGCGGCGATGGGCGTGTGGGGCGCCGTCGCGGGGATCTCCGGCGCGCTCGGGCCGATCGTCGGCGGCGCGCTGATCACCCATCTCGACTGGCGCTGGATCTTCTACGTCAATCTGCCGCTCGGCGTCCTGGTGCTGGTGCTCGCCCTGGCGATCATCCCGGGCTCGCGACGCTCGGTACGGCACCGTTTCGACACCTTCGGCGTCGTGCTCGCCTCGGGTGCCCTGTTCTGTCTGGCGTTCGGCCTGACCGAGGGGCAGCGCTACGACTGGAACGGCTGGATCTGGTCGCTGTTCGGCGCGGCCGCGGCCTTCTTCGCCTGGTTCCTCGTCCATGAGCGCGGCCGGCAGACCCGCGATCCGCTCGTCCCGTTCTCGCTCTTCAGGGACCGCAACTTCACCGTCATCAACTTCGTGGGCGTCACGGTGTCCTTCGGAGTCATCGGGATGTTCCTGCCGCTGACCATCTACCTCCAGTCCGTCCTCGGCTTCAGCGCGCTCAAGTCCGGACTCGTGATGCTGCCGCTCGCCCTCGGCTCGTTCGTGATGGCCGGACCCGCGGGTGTCCTCGCGGACAAGGTCGGCGGCAAGTACATCCTGATGACCGGGCTCCTCGCCTGGGCCGCCGCCCTGGTCTGGATCGTGGCCGCGGCCGATGTCGGTTCGAGCTGGACGGCGGTCGCCTTCCCGCTCTTCCTGGCCGGACTGGGCGCGGGCTGCACCTTCGCGCCGATGGCCACCGAGGTCATGCGCAACGTCCCGGCACGGCTCTCCGGCGCGGCCTCGGGCGTGAACAACGCGCTGCGGCAGGTCGGTTCGGTCCTCGCGGGCGCCGTCGTCGGGGCCGTGCTCCAGGCGCAGCTCGCGCACACGCTCACGGACCAGGCGCGGCAGCGCGCCGGACAGCTTCCCGCCGGCTATCGCGACGGCTTCGTCGCCGCCTTCTCCCGGGCCGAGTCCGACGTGTCCGCCCGGCAGACGACCGGCACCCCGGCCGGCGTGCCGCACGACGTCGCCGACCGTATGCGGGAGCTCGGCGGCCAGGTGTTCGGCCACGGCTTCGTCCACGCGATGGGCCCCGCCGTCCTGGTCTCCGCCGGAGTCCTGCTGACCGGCGCGCTCGCCTGTCTCGCCGTACGCCGTCACCGCGGCCCGTCCGCCAACCCGCACGCCCTGCCCGTGTACGAGCCCGAACTCGAGGAAGCGACCTCATGAGCATCGACCTCACCATCATGTACGCCGCCCACGACGCCTTCCGGCGCGACCTGGACCGCCTCGGCAAGGCGGCCGCGGACGGCGCCGCCTTCACGCCCCCGGTCCGCGCCGGCTGGGCCGACTTCACGCACCAGCTGCACATCCATCACGCCGCCGAGGACAGCGACCTGTGGCCGCGTGTGCAGCGCAGGGTCGAGGGCCGTCCCCGGGACCTCGCCCTGCTCGCGGAGATGGAGGCCGAACACGCTCTGCTCGACCCACAACTCGCCGCGGTGGAAAAGGCGTTGGAGGACGGATCGGCCGAACTCCCCGCACTGGTGCACACGCTGGCCACCACGCTCGACGACCACCTCGCGCACGAGGAGGGGAGCGCCCTGCCGCTCATCCAGGAGGTGCTCACCCCCGCGGACTGGGGTGCCTTCACGGGACGTATCCGCAAGACGCAGGGTCTGCGCGGGGCGGCCGTGTTCGTGCCGTGGATCGTGGACGGCGTCGCGCCCGCCGACCGGGCAGTCTTCCTCGGCGCGCTGCCCCCGCCGGTCCGCGTCCTCAACCGGCTGTTCTGGGAGCCGGGCTACCGCAGGCGCGGTGTGTGGGGGAACTGACCCGGCGGCGCGGGCAGATCTGAGGCGGGGTTCCGCGCCGAGGGCGCGCGGGGCCGCCCGGACCGTACAGGCCGCCCGGACCGTGTGGGCCGCTCGGCCCCGTGCGGGCGACGCCCGCCGGTGCGGGCTCCCGGGCTGCGGGTCGCCCGCACCGGGAACCGGAGCCTTCTCGGGGCCGCCGACCGAGGGCGGGAGGAACGGGGTCGGCGGCCGGTTTCGCGCGGGAGAGCCGCCGTCCCGCGCGGGGCCTTCGAGAAGGGCCGGTCCCAGTGGACTACGGGAGTTCCGTGCGCCGGGAGCGTGCGAGAGAGCCCGGCGTGCGCGCACGGATCACACGGGGCGCATGAAATATCGAAAGCCGTTGCGACCTCGTAGAGTTGCCGACCGCTTTTGACATTCTTTCAATAAGGCTGAACTCAGTCGTGCGCCTTGTTGGTCATGAGTGTGTTGTGCGAAGGTGAGCCTCCTGCGCCTGGTCAAGGGCCGGGTCTGAATCGCTGTTCGCCATTCCTGGCTGTCGACGAGCCCAAGAGGCTCCTGGCCGACGGTCGCCGCACGGTCTTCGTCCCCGGCCGTTTTCCCGGCGTTCCGTCAAAAAGGTCTACGCCAATCGGGACTCCTTTTCGACGGGCAAGCACTTCTCTGTGCCACCTTGCACCTCGGAAGGAACCCGCTCCCGTGCGCACCCCCCACCCGCCGCTTCCCGCCCATCCGCCCGGCGGATATTTCGGCGAATCCGACGAGGATCTCGCCGCCGTGCTGAGAGGCGGGGCGGAGGCTGACGCCACCCGTCCCGTCGCTCTGCTGACAGCCCGACACTGGCGGCCGGCGTACGACTACGCGGTGATCTGCCTCGCCACTTCGTCGCAGGTCGCCTCCATGGTCACCGAGGCATCCTTCCATCACGTGCTCGACCGCCTCGCCGAGGGCGAGCAGGCTCTCGCGCTGCGGCCCCGACTCCTCGTGACGGTACGGGACACGGTCCGGAACTGGGCGGCGGACGACCGGATATCAGAAGCCCTGCCGGCCTTGAGGAAACCCGCGGGGGGCCGCGGTATGCGTCTGGCGAAGTCCATGACGGCCGAAAACCGCAAGCTCGCCGAACGTGCTTTCCTGGCACTTCCGGGCGCCGCCCGATGCCTGTTGTGGCACACCGAGGTGGAGGACGAGCCGCTGTTCGTGCCGGCCGGCCTTTTGGGCATGGACGCCGACACCGCGTTCGCCGCCTGGGAGCAGGCCCGCGAGCAATTTCGCCAGGCCTGCCTGCGCGCCCATCTGGAACTCGCCCCGACCAGAGAATGCGGTTTCCACAACCGGCTCCTCGACGTGCCGATCCGGCGCGGTGGAGCCTTGCTGCCGGATGTCCAGCAGCATCTGGCGGAGTGCTCCTACTGCCGCTACGCGGCGGAGCAACTCGGCCATTTTGATGGAGAGTTGGGGGTCCTGATCGCAGAGTCCGTGCTCGGCTGGGGCGCCCGTCGCTACTTCGACTCCCGACGGAGCCGCGGGCGGCAAGCGCTACGGCACCGGAGCGTGTCCCCCTTCGGCGGCCGACGACAGCGAGGCGGTGAGCGCCCAGGAAAGGGCGGACGTCCCGTGGACGACGGACGCCTGGGACGTCGTGAGCGAGCCGGAAAGGGCGGCCGTTCCGGAGAGGACGTGCGCCCGGAGAGCGGTGTGACTCCGGCGGGCGGTGGGCGTCCGGGAGTGGGTGAACGATTCGGGGACGACGTGCGCCCGGAGAGTGGTGTGACCCTGGCGGACGGTGGGGGTCCGGTCATGGGCGAACGCTTCGGAGGGGACGCGCGCCCGGAGAGTGGTGAGACCCCGGCGGCCCGAGGGCGACCCGGTGCGGGCGGACGCTCCGGAGACGACGTGCGCCCGGAAAGCGGTGGGCTCCCGACGGGCGGTGGGCACCCCGGGGCGAGCGGCCGTCGTCGTCTGGTGTCCCCGTTCGCCCCGACGGGGCGCCGCGCCGCCAGGCCGGCGGAAGTACCGCAGCAGGCACTGATCACCGGGGCGGGTCTGTCGGCCGCCCTGCTGGCGACCGTCCTCGCGGTCGGCCTGTGGCCGAACGAGGAGGGCGATGGCGACCCCGCCGCCGCCGCCGTCGGAGCGAGCAGCAGCCGGACACTGTCACCCACCCAGGGCTCTGCGGTCCCGCCCGTCATGTCCACTCCGTCCATCGCGGCCGGAGTCTTCGTCAAGGGGGACCGGGCCCGACTGCGCAACGTGGACGCCGATCTGTGCCTCGACGTCCGGGACTCCAGGGCCGTGGAAGGCGCCGAGGCCACGCTGGACGTGTGCTCGTCCGCCTGGACCCAGCAGTGGGTGTACGAGCGGGACGGACTGCTGCGCAGCGTCGCCAGTTCCGGGCTCTGCCTCGACGCGCGTGCCGACGACGGTGTCCTCCTGCTCGACCGCTGTGCCGGCGAGGACGCGAAGCAGCGCGAGGACATGCGCTACGACCTCACCGAAGAGGGCGAGTTGCTGTCCCGGGGGGGGGGGGGGGGGGGGGGGGGGGGGGGGGGGGGGGGGAGGGAGGGGGGGGGGGGGGGGGGGGGGGGGGGGGGCGGGGCGGGCCTGTGCGGT
>NZ_JBVJCT010000045.1:10021-40804 GCF_055588305.1 Streptomyces sp. NPDC042002
AGAAGAAGGGGGGGGAGGGGGACGACGCCTTAGAAGGGGGGGGGGGGTGGTTTTCCCGCGGGCGCGACGGACTGGCCGTCGCGCCCGCGTCCACGGACCCCGGCGCCGACATCGTGGTCAAGGTCCGCGACTACTCCGACATCCAGCGCTGGCGGACCGAGGCCCGCTAGAGAGACCCCGATCCGCTGTCGGCCCGTCGCGGACGCAGGGCCCGACGGGAGCGCGGCTACGAGACGACGTCCTGCGGCGGCTTGCCCGCCACGAAGTCCGCGGCGTTCTGGACGGCGGCCAGCGCGATCCGTACCAGGGTCTCGCGGGTGACACCGGCGACGTGCGGTGAGAGCACGACGTTCGGCGCCTTGAGCAACCGCAGGGCGGGGGTGGGCGGTTCGGGGTCGAAGACGTCGAGGCCCGCTCCCGCGAGGGCGCCCGCGTGGAGCGCGTCCGCGAGGGCGTCCTGGTCGATCAGGGCGCCCCGCGAGGTGTTGACGACGAACGCGGTCGGCTTGAGCAGCGCGAGCCGCTCGGCGTTCAGCAGGTGCCGGGTCGCCTCGGTGAGCGGCGCGTGCAGACTGACGTAGTCCGATACGCGCAGCAGTTCGTCGAGTTCGACATGGCGGGCGCCGAGCCGGGCCTCCGTCTCGGCCGACGCGCGCGTGGGCCCGGCGTACACGACGCTCATGTCGAACGCGACCGCTCGCCGGGCGACCTCCTCGCCGATGTGCCCGAGTCCCACGATGCCGAGCGTCTTGCCGGACAGCTCGGTGATCGACTGCTGGAGCCGTGGCAGCGCCCAGTCGGCCTCGGTCAACGCGGTGTGGGCGGGCACCAGTTGCTTGGCCAGGGCGAGCATGAGCGCGAAGGTCTGCTCGGCCACGTTCTGCTTCTCGGCGCCGCTGGAACCGATGTTGCACACGGGCACGCCCCGGTCGCGCGCGGCGTCCAGATCGACGTAGTCGAAGCCGTGGCTCGCGCACTGGATCAGCTCCAGGTCCGGTGCGGCGGCGATGTGTCCGGCGGTCACCGGCCCGAGGCCCGTGACGACGACATGGGCCTCGCGCAGCGCGGCGGGGTCCTCGTCCGTCGACTCCACGACGGTGACGCGGACCTGCCCGGGAAAGAGCGTGGCGAGCGCGGCACCCGCCGTACGGCCGCCCACATGCGGAGAGACGACGGCGAGCACGTTCTTCGTGACGGTCATGCGGTTTCCTCGATGAGGTCGTCGGGGCCGAGGGAGTCCGGGCGGGCGTGCCCGGACAGGGCGAGGGTGAGATCGAACTCGGCGAGCAGGCAGCGGACGACGTGTTCGACGCCCGCCTGCCCGTCGAGGCCGAGTCCATAGGCGTACGGACGTCCTACGAGCACCGCCCGCGCGCCCAGTGCGAGTGCCTTGAAGATGTCGTCGCCGGTGCGGATGCCGCTGTCGAAGAGCACGGTGAGCCGGTTGCCCACCGCCTCCACCACGCGGGGCAGCGCGTCGGCGGCCGCGACCGATCCCGCGACCTGCCGGCCGCCGTGGTTGGAGACGACCACGCCGTCCATCCCGGCCTCGGCGGCGCGCCGGGCGTCGTTCGGGTGCAGGATGCCCTTGAGGACGATCGGGCCGTCCCAGTTCTCCCGCAGGAAGGCCAGATCCGGCCAGGTCTTGCCGGGGTCCGCGAACATGTTCACGAAGTGCATCACGGCCGCGTTCGGGTCCTCGTGCACGGGCTTGGCCAGACCGGCCCGGAACGCCGGGTCCGAGAAGTAGTTGGCGGTGCCCACGCCGTGCAGGAACGGCAGGTACGCCTGGTCGAGATCGCGCGGGCGCCAGGCCAGCAGCGGCGTGTCGAGCGTGACGAACAGCGCGGTGAACCCGGCCGCCTTCGCCCGGTCCAGGAAGCTGCGGGTGACCTCGCGGTCCTTCGCCCAGTAGAGCTGGAACCAGCGCTCGGCGTCCCCCATGGCCTCGGCGACCTGCTCCATGGGGGTGCTGGAGGCGGAGGACAGGATGTAGGGGACGCCCTGCGCGGCGGCGGCCCGTGCCGCGGCGCACTCCGCGTCCGGATGCATGATCGACAGCACGCCGATCGGGGCGAGCGCGAGCGGCGCGGGCAGCGGGCGCCCCAACACCTCGACGGACAGGTCGCGTTCGTGGACGTCCCGCAGCATGCGCGGCACGATCCGGCGCCGGTCGAGGGCGTCCCGGTTGGCGCGCGCCGTGCTGCCGTTGCCCGCGCTGCCCGCCACATAGCCGACCGGACCGGGTCCGAGCCGCTGCTCGGTGAGCTCCTCCAGCCGTGTCAGATCGGTGGGCAGCCGCGGTACGGCGCCCGTCATTCCGTTCAGATAGATCTCGTACTGGAAGTCGGCCCAATGCTTCGCCATCCGTACGTCCCGCCTCTCGTCCCTGAGACCGCGCTGTGCGAGGTCGATCCTGGCGACTGTGACAAGTCCCGTCCACCGTGGTGCGCACAACGTGCGGCTGGAATCATCACCCTGTGACAAACAAGTCGTCCGAGGTCCGGGAACGCGTCCGGCAGGAGATGGTCGCCGACCCGCGTGTCGTGGAGGCGATCGTCGCCGCCGTCCACGAACAGGTCCCGGTGTACGCGGCGCTCGACGACAGCCGGCTGCCCGAGGTACGGGCCATCGCCGCCTGGGGCCTTGAGCGGCTGCTGCACCTCTGGGCCACCGACGGCACGCTGGGGCCGGCCGATCTGCGGCGCTTCCGGGGCATCGCGTCGGCCCGCGCGGCGGACGGGCGCCCGGTGCAGGCGGTGCTGCGCGCCTACCGGGTCGCGGGCACCGTCCTCACCGACGAGGTCGCCGCCCGCGCGCCCCGGCTCGCGGCCGTCGACGCGTTCGCGCTGGCCCGCATGCTGCTCGTCACCCTCGACACCCTCTCCGAGGAGATGGCCACCGCGTACGCCGCCACCAGTGAGGACCTGGCCGCCGGCCGGACCCGGGCGCTGCGGCTGCTGCTCGACGACCTGATCGCCGGGCGGCACGCCTCGGTGGGCGCGCTGACCGACCGCTCCGCCCGGCTGGGCATCCAGCTGCCGGACCCCTGCTGCCTGCTGGCGGCCGAGCCGGTCGCCGCGGACCGGCCCGACCTCGCGCACGAGACGGCGACAGGACTGCTCGACGCGCTGGCCGGTCCCGGGGGCGAGGTGACGTCCCTGGCGACGGTACGAGGCTCCCGGGCCGTTCTGCTGCTGCCGCTCGCGGCGGCGGAGCGCGTGGGGGCGGTCCTGGGTGAACGGCCCTGGCGCGGGTGTGTCATCACCGGCGAGAGCCTGGACCGGGTCGCCCTCGCGCACCGGCTCGCCGCCGACGCGCTCGACACGGCGCCGGCCCACGCCCATCGGTCCGGGCACGTTCTGACGGACGCCGACGCGCAGGTCCTCGCCCTGCTCGCCGGGCGCCCGGCCGCCCTGCCGGACCACATCGCCCGGCTGGTGCTCGGGCCGCTCACCGACGCCGGTCAGCGGCATCTGCTGGAGGCGCTCACGGCGTACATCGACTCGGGCTCCGCGAACGCCGCCGCGCGGGCGCTGCACCTGCATCCGCAGTCCCTGCGCTACCGCCTGCGCCGCGTCCACGAACTGACCGGCCGCGACCCCCGCGACCCCTGGCACCGCCTCACCCTGGACATCGCCCGAACGATCCGCGACTGAGCACCGGCCAGGCTGCCTTCGCCCCCGGGGCGCCGCTCAACGGTCCGGGGCGGCCTGCCAGCCCCGCCAGCGGTGGACGGTGATCACTGTCACCGGGCCGTCCGGTGGCCGGTTCCGGTACTGGGGGTACTTGTCCCGCAGCGCGTCGATCGCGGCGGCGTACGCGTGCGGGATGTCAGCGGGCTCCCGCTCACCGGGCGGCGGGATCACGCGCGCGTCGCCGTCCGCCCGTACCCACCACAGCCGCTCCCAGTCCTCGTCGTAGGCGTCCACGAGCAGACAGACGGCCGGACGGGCGGCGATGTTGCGCAACCGGCGCAGCCGCGGTGACCGCTTGGGCTTGTGGTCGACGGCGGTGACGAGCGCGTCGCCGTGGCGCGCGAACACGAGCGGCACCAGATGCGGTCGGCCCTCGGCGTCCACGGTCGCGAGGCGCGCCACCCGCGCCGCCAGGAACCGGCGGCGCGCCTGGTCCTCGTCCATGTCGGGCACGAGCGGCTCCCGTTCTCCGCGGGCCGTTCCGCCGTCCGCGATGGTCGGGCGGGGACACGGCTGCGCCGGCCTCCGCGCTCCCTCGTCTCGCCGGCACCTGCCGCCAGTGTGACGCCGTACCGGCAGCGGCGCGGTCACGGAACCGCCGGCCGGGTCACTCCTCGTCGCCGGGAGCGTCCTGCTGTTCCGGTTCGTTGTCCGGGCCCTGTGAGCGGACCCGCTGCACATGCTCCAGCGAGTCGCGCAGCTCGCTGAGCCAGTCGTCGGTGTGCCGCTGCACGAGGCGGACGCACCAGGCCAGGGCGTCGCTGCGGCTGCGGGCGACCCCGGCCGCGATGAGCGTGTCGAGGACCTCGCGTTCCGGCTGGCGCAGCCGGGTCATGACCGGCGCGGCGACATGCGTGAACAGGGCGCGCTCGGTACCGCACTCCACGCCCCACGAGACCTTCTTGCGGAAGCGGTGCTCCGCCTCGCGCGCCACCTCGACGCGGTCGTCCCGGGTGCGCTCGCGGAATTCCTGGATACGGGCCTGGAGCGCCGCCTCCTTCTCGGCGTCCGAGGCGCCTTCGGCGAGCCTCGGCTCGGGGATGCGGCCGACGACGGTGATCTCCTCACGGTCGACCGTCACCTCCGCCAGGCTCTCGAAGAGATCGTCGGGCAGGCGGCCGGCGAACCAGCCGCGCAGCTTCTCGCGTTGCTCCGTTGTAATCATGTAATGACGATTACTCCGTTACGAACGAGACGCAAGGGCTGTGGAGGAAGTCCGCCGTAAGCGGAAGTCGAGGCGGCATGCCGGTTGAAGCGGAATGTTTCAGGCCTATTGCTGAGCCATGTCAATCCGGCCAGGTGGCCGTCGGCGGCGATCAACAACCGCTCTGTTCCGGGCCTCAGACGTTCGAATTCTGTAACTTCGCGCCACTGATTCAATACTCAAAGTTACCGAAACCCGTGGGGTCGATGTGTGTTTCCTGTGCGGACTCGGCAGACTCGCGCTCGCCGAACCGGCACTCGACCGAGCCGGTATCGCATTCGATCGAGCGGAAGGATGCACACAATGCCGAACACCGCGCGTTGGGCAGCGACTCTCACCCTGACGGCCACCGCCGTCTGCGGCCCCGTGGTCGGGTCCGCCCACGCAGCCCCCAGCCTCGGCTCGTCCGGGCTCTACGCCCCCTCCGCCCTGGTGCTCACCACGGGCCACGGCCAGAGCGCGGCCGTCACCACTCCTGAACGCGCCGTCACCCTCAACTGCGCCCCGACGGCCTCCGGGACCCATCCGGCCGCGGCCGACGCCTGCGCCGAACTCCGGGCGGTCAAGGGCGATTTCGACGAACTGACACCTAGAAACGACGTCTTCTGTACGAGGTTGTACGATCCCGTGGTCGTCACGGCGGCCGGCGTCTGGCAGGGCAAGCGTGTCTCGTACGAACGGACCTTCGCCAACGAGTGCGTGAAGAACTCCTACGGGATGACTGTCTTCGCGTTCTGAGAGACCGGGATCGCGTGGCCGTCGTGGACATGGACCGGGATCCGTAGCTGGGGAGTGCGGGCTCCGTCGCGAGGCGCCATGTGATTTCGCACCGAGGGCCGGTCAGACGGAGTGGGGCCGTCGGCCGGCCCTCGGCATGTCCGCGTGCACGGCCGGAACAACCGCGACACGGGCGTCACGCCCCGGAGGGCGCCGCGTCCGACGCCCACTCCTTCCGGAGCGCGGCCCTTGCCGTGACGGGTCCTTCCTGGACGGCGCCGCGTTCCGCGAGGCGTCCGTGCCAGGGATCCTCGCGTTCCGTGACCGGTCCCTCCCGGCCGGTCCGATTTCTCCGCCGCACGGCCCACACCCGTCACCGTTCCGAGTCACCCGGGATGCCGGCGCGGCCGAGGCGGCGTAGCGGTGGAGCATGGGTGTACTCCTCGAATGGGACCAGCGGCTGTTCACACGGGTGGCCGCGGCGCGGGTGCCCGGGGCCGATCCGGCGCTGCGGCGGCTCAGCCACGCGGCCAACCACGGACGCCTGTGGTTCGGCGCGGCGGCGGGGATGAGCCTGGTCGGCGGGCCCACGGGGCGACGGGCGGCGCTGCGCGGCCTGGGCTCACTGGCGCTGGCCTCGTTCACCGTCAACACGCTGGTGAAGTGGAGCGCCCGCCGCCCCCGCCCGCTGCTGGAGGGGGTCCCCTCGATCCGGCACCTGGCCCGTCAGCCGCACACCACGTCCTTCCCCTCGGGGCACTCCGCCTCCGCCGCGGCCTTCGCCACCGCGGTCGCCCTGGAGTCGACGCGCTACGGCGCCCTGGTCGCGCCCGTGGCCGCCGCCGTCGCCTTCTCGCGTGTCTACGTCGGGGTCCACTACCCGGGTGACGTGCTCGCGGGCGTGGCCATCGGCGCGGGCGCGGCGGCCCTGACCTGCCGCTGGTGGCCGCCGCGCCCCGTCGTACCGGAGCGGGAGCGGCCCGCGGCGCGGGCGCCCGCGCTGTCGCGCGGCAAGGGACTGGTCGTCTTCGTCAACGGCCGGGCCGGTGCCGGCACGCCCGCGGCACCGCTGTCGCCCGCCGGGCGGCTGCGCGCTCTGCTGCCCGAGGCCGAACTGATCGAGCGCGGCCCCGACGACGACTTCGCGGAGCTGCTCGCCGCGGCGGCCGACCGGGCCGCGGAGGCCGGCGGCGCGCTCGGTGTCTGCGGCGGCGACGGCAGTGTCAACGCCGCCGCCCGCGCGGCGGCCGAACGGGGGCTGGCGCTGGCGGTGTTCCCCGGCGGTGCCCTCAACCACTTCGCGCTGGACGTGGGTGTCCCGGAGTTCGAGGACACCGCGGTCGCGGTCGCCGGGGGCGCGGCGGTGTCGGTGGACATCGGCATCGCGCGCTCGGCGGCGGGACAGGACATGCCGTTCCTCAACACGTTCAGCATCGGGCCGTACCCCGAACTCATGCGTATCCGAGAGGAGTTGGAGCCGCGCTGGGGCAACGGGCCGGCGGCGGCCGTCGCGCTGGTCCGGGTGCTGAGCACCGCGCGCCCCGTCGAGCTGAACGTCAACGGCCGGCCCCGCCGCCTGTGGCTGCTCCTCGCGGGCAACGGCCGTTACGTCCCCGACGGCCTCGCCCCCGCCTTCCGGCCGCGTCTGGACGACGGGCTGCTCGATGTGCGCCTGGCCGACGCCGACCGCCGCCTCGCCCGTACCCGCCTCGTCGCCTCCACGGCCCTCGGGACCCTGGGGCACTCGCGGGTCTACGGCGCCGAGCGGGTTCCCTGGGTGGAACTGGACGGTTTCCTCGGCGCCGACACCCTCGCGTACGACGGTGAAGTGCGCCCCGGCACGGCCGGGTTGCGGCTGGAGAAGGAGCGGCGGGCGCTGGTCGTGTACCGGCCCGCCCGGCCGGGGAGTGAACTGCGCCAGGAGGCGCGCCGGGTCGCCGCGACGGTCCGTTACCGGCGACGGGTGAGGGGCCGCCGTCTCCCTGCGGACGGCGGCCCCTCGGCCTGATGGGTGACCGGTCAGGACCCGATCACATGTGGACTGCCGGTGCGGCGTCCGGGTCCTGGGCCGGCGTGCCGCGGCGGTAGAGCACGAGCGCGATGAGCGCTCCCGCGGCGAAGAAGCCGGCCGACCACCAGAAGGCGGTGGTGTAGCTCTCGATCGTCGACTGGGCCCGGACCAGCTTGTCCGTCGCGTCCTTGCCCGCGAGGTAGCTGGTCGAGGCGCTCGCGGCCAGCGTGCTCAGCAGGGCCGTACCGATCGAACCGCCCACCTGCTGCATGGTGTTGACGGTCGCGGAGGCGACGCCCGCGTCCTCGGGAGCGATCCCGCTGGTGGCCAGCGACATCGCGGGCGGCATCACCATGCCGAGGCCGGCGCCGATCAGCAGCAGCGGCGGCAGGACGTCGGTCGAGAAGGACGAGCCGAGGCCGATGCCGGTCAGCCAGGCCATGCCGAGCGCGGCGACCGCGAAGCCCGCGGGGATGACCGCCTTCGGCCCGATCCGGGGCACCAGGACCGTGGTGGACACCTGGGCCATGACCATCAGGGCCGCCATCATCGGCAGGAACGCCACACCCGTCCTGGTGGGGCTGAAGCCGAGGTTCAGCTGAAGGTAGTAGGTGAGGAAGAGGAAGACGCCGAACATGCCCGCGCCGGTGATGAGCACCGCGAGGAACGAGGCGGCCCGGTTGCGGTCGAGCAGGACACGCATCGGCAGCAGCGGGTGCTTCGCCCGTGTCTGCCACCGGGCGAACGCGGCCAGCAGGATGCCTCCGACGGCCAGGAAGCCCCAGGTGGCGGGCGAACTCCAGTGGTGCGTCTCGGCGTTGGAGAATCCGTAGACGACGGCGAAGAGACCGGTGGAGACCAGCAGGGTGCCCGGCAGGTCGAGCTTGGAGCCGGCCGCGTCACGGTGACCGCTCAGCAGGACCCAGCCGCCGGCGAAGGCGACGACCGCGAAGACGAGGTTGACGAACAGCGTCCAGCGCCAGTCGAGCGCGTCGGTCAGGAGGCCGCCGAGCAGCAGGCCCACCGCGCCACCGGCACCGGCGATGGCTCCGTACACGCTGAACGCCTTGGCGCGCTCCTTGGCGTCGGTGAACGTCGTGTTCAGCAGGGAGAGGGCGGCCGGTGCGAGGAGGGCGCCGAACACACCTTGCAGGGCGCGGGCGGTGACCAGCATCCCGAAGCTGTTGGAGACGCCGCCCAGGACGGAGGCCCCGGCGAATCCGGCGACACCGACGAGGAAGGCGGGCTTGCGTCCGAAGAGGTCCGCGATGCGCCCGCCGAGCAGCAGCAGGGAGGCGAAGGCCAGGGAGTACGCGGTGACGATCCACTGCCGGTTGCCGTCGGAGAAGCCGAGGTCCGCCTGGGCGGAGGGCAGGGCGATGTTCACGATGGTGGCGTCGAGGACCACCATCAGCTGGGCGATGCCGATGATCGAGAGGATCCACCACCGCCGCTTCGACGCGAGGGCGGACGCCGGGTCCGCGGCACCCGCGCCGGTGCCTTTGGTCAGGGTCTGGGACATGGGAGAAGCACTCCAGGGAAGTCGCACATTGCGTGCACGTAAACGAAACGGTTTCGTACACATCGACGGTTCGACCTTAGACCCGCGTCGAGCGAAACGGCAACGTTTCGCTAGGTGGCCGGGTGTGACGTCCGTCCCATGCATTCCTTGACGGCCATATAACTGTCGAGGCATATTGGTCCCATGTCCGACGACGCCTCCCTCTGGGCCGCTCTCGCCGACCCCCACCGGCGGGCCATCGTCGCGCTCCTCCTGGAGCGGCCCCGGGCCGTCGGTGAGATCGTCGAGGCGTGCGGGCTCAGCCAGCCGGGCACCTCGAAGCACCTGCGGGTACTGCGTGACGCGGGGATCGTCCGGGTACGACAGGACGCGCAACGCCGCGTCTACGCCCTCGACCCGGCCCCGATCGCCGCCCTCGACGCCTGGCTCACCCCGTACCGCACGCTGTGGAACGAGAGCCTGGACGCCCTCGGCCGCCGCCTGGACAGGGATCCGGACCCGGTGCCGGGCGAGCCGTCGGACCACCCGGAAGAGCCGTTCCCGCACGATCGAAGGCGGCCGGACGGCGCAGCACCCCCACTGGACGCGTCTTCATCGGAAGCACCCTCACCGAAGGAATGAGCCATGTCCGCCGAAGCCACCGCCCGCACCGGGACGTACCTCACCCTGGACGACGGCCGCCCCGCCGTCCGCTTCAGCCGCACCTACGACCACCCCGTCGACCGCGTCTGGCGGTTCGTGACCGACCCCGGCGAACTGGCCGCGTGGTTCCCCTCCCGCGCCGAGATGGAGCTGCGCCCCGGCGGCACGATCACGTTCAGCGGCGATCCCAACACGCCCGGGTCGACGGGCCGTGTCCTCGCCGTCGACCCGCCCCGCCATCTCTCCTTCGAGTGGGGCGGCGACGAACTGCGCTTCGACCTCGAAGCCCTCGACGACGGGCGCACCCGCTTCACGCTCACCGACGTGCTCGCCGAGCCGAACACGGCCGCCCGCAACGGCGCGGGCTGGGAGGTGTGCCTCACGGCCCTCGACGCGACGGCCCGCGGCGAACGGTCCGAGGGGCCGCACGCCGGGGGGATCGCTGCCTGGAGGGAGATCTACGAGGCCTACGTCGAGGCCGGTGTCCCCTCCGGTGCCACGGTCCCGGGGACGGACTGACCGCTCAGGCCAGCTGCCGCCGCACCAGCTCGTGCAGCCGCCCGCCCGTGTCCGCCAACAACTCGGCGGGCGGGCCCTGCTGGGCGACCCGGCCGTTCTCCATCACGATGACACGGTCCGCGTCCAGCACGGTCGACAGCCGGTGCGCGATCACCACCCGGGTGGCGTTCAGCGCCTTGGTGCTCTCGATCACCGTGCGCTGCGTCGCGTTGTCGAGCGCGCTGGTCGCCTCGTCGAAGAAGAGGATGCGTGGCCGTCGTATCAACGCCTGGGCGATCATCAGACGCTGGCGCTGGCCGCCCGAGATCGCGCCGCTGCCCGCGACGAGGGTGTGCAGGCCCATGGGCATCCGCCTGATGTCCTCGGCCAGGCCCGCCATCTCGGCCGCCTCCATCGCCTCCTCGGGCGTGTACGGCTCGGTGCCGCAGATGCAGTCGAGGACCGACCCGGTGAACGGCTGCGCGTGCTGGAGCACCACACCGCACTGACGGCGTACGGCGGACTGGTCGAGGGCTCCGAGATCCTGGCCGTCGTAGAGCACACTGCCCGACACCGGCCTGTCGAAGCCGATCAGCAGCCGCAGCAGGGTGGACTTGCCGCAGCCGCTCGGTCCCACGATCGCCACGAACTCGCCGGGCCGGATCGCGAACGACACGTCGTCGAGGACGAGCGGACCGTCGTCGGCGTACCGGAACGACAGCCGCCGCGCCTCGATCCCGCCGGACAGGACACCGGGACGGGCGCTCGCCCCGCGCACCTCGGGCGTCGCGTCGAGCACCGGCCTGATCTCCTCGAACATCGGCAGCGCCGCCGCAGCCGACACGAACGCGCCGGTGACCTGGGTGACCGAGGTCAGCAGCATCGTCATCGACGTGTTGAAGGTGAGGAAGTCCGCCGCAGACAGCGAGCCGTGCGCCGGTCCCGCCAGCAGCATGAACATCAGCAGGGAGCACAGCGGCAGATACACGGCGCCCATCACCGTCGTCAGGTTCTTGACCCGGCCGACCCGCTGCTGGAGCTCACGGCTGCGGGCGAACTCGCCCGCCCAGGCCGCGTACGCGTAGTTCTCGGCCGCCGCGACCCGCAGCTTGGGCAGACCGCGCAGGGTCTGGAAGGCCTGGTTGTTGAGCTTGTTGCTCAGCACCACCAGACGGCGCTGCCCGCGCACCTGCCACAGACCGAGACCGAGGAACACGGCCGCGATCACCACGAGCATGCCGATCGCGGCCAGCGCCATGGGCACGCTGTACCAGAACAGCAGACCCAGGTTCATCGCGCCGACCGTGCCCGCCTGCGCGAGCGTCGGGCCGACGCCCGCGAGCAGCCGGCGGATCGCGCTGACGCCCATCGCGGCACTGGCCAGCTCACCGGTCGAACGGGAGGCGAAGAACGCCGTCGGTAGTCTCAACAGCCGGTCCCACACGGCCGGTTGGAGACTCGCCTCGATCCGGCCCTCCATCCGCAGCAGGGTGAGGTTCTGCAACAGCATGAACGCCGCCGACACGACGCTGGTGACCATGAGCGCGAGACAGACCTGCACGATCAGGCCGTGCTCGGCCTTCGGCACGTACTCACCGAGCACCCTGCCGGTCGCGATCGGCACCAGCGCGCCGATCATCACGGTCACCAGCCCGCTGATCGCGAGGTTGCGCAGATCCCCGCCCGTGCCCGCGAGACAGAACCGCAGCAGCCGCAGTGGACTCAACTGCCGCTCGGGCAGCGGGCGGTAGAACATCACGGCCCGTGGTTCGAACTCCGCCGCGTTGGCCTTCTCGACGGGTGTCTCCCGCCCGGACGACGGCTGTACGGCCACATATCCGCCGCGCCGCCACAGCAGCGCGACCGGCGCGCCGGACACCGCCCGGTGACCGACCAGCGGGCCGATGTCGTCGCGCCACCATCGCCCGTCGAGACGTACGGCACGGGCCCGGACCCGCGAGGCGAGCGCGATCCGCTCGACCGGGTCGAGCCGGTCGCTCTCCGTGCCGCCGCGGGACTGCTCGGCGAGGGTGATCCCGGCCGCGCGGGCGACCAACTGGCAGGCCGCGTACGTGGCGTCCGTCTCGGCCGCGGTCGGGCGCTTCGCCGACGGTCTGCCGATCGAGGCGAGCAGGGTGCGGTCGGCCTGGGCGCGGACGGCCTCACCGGCCCTGATGCCCGCCGCCGTACGGTCCTCGTGCCCGGCCTCCAGTTCCTCGATCCAGCGGTCGAGCGTGGACAGCAGCCGGTACTGCTGGTCGACCATGCCCTGCCAGACCCCGGAGTCCATCAGCAGATCGGCCGCCGCCTCGGCCCCGTACAGGGACCCGTACCGCACACTGCCCGGCGGGACCCGCATCCAGAACACATCGTCGTCGGTGGGCGCCGCCGCGTTCCCGGCCGCGGTCGGGGCCTGGACGAGGATGGAGAGACTGCGTCCGACGCCGAGCGCGAGCGCGTACTCCAGCGGGCTCTCCGTCGGCGGCACGTACTGCGGGTTGCCGTAGGCGCCGTACGACCAGGTCGCCGTGTCGGCCTGCTGACACAGCTCCCGCAACCCGATCCTGCGCACCTCGCAGTCCCGCAACGGCCGCCCCACCAGCGTGTGCTGAGGGCCCGTCACCGGACCGAGCAGCAGGGAGCCCGCTTCGAGCCGGCCGAGGTGATGCCAGTGGCCCTGCTGCGCGGCGTCGACCGCGAACAGGTCCATGGCGCCCGCGACCACCAGCCACAGGACCTGCGGACCCTCCAGATCGAGGCGGCTCAGCCCCGCGCAGCCGACCGGCGTGCCCATGCCGCCGAGCGCGCCGAGCACCACGTCCTGCTCGTGGACGCCCTCGTGAACCGTGGCCATCTCAACGCTCCCTGACCAGACCGGCGTACGGGCCGCCGGCCGCCACCAGTGCCTCGTGCCGCCCGCGTTCCACGATCGTGCCGTGGTCGAGTACGACGATCTCGTCGCTGTCCCGCACGGTGCTGAGCCGGTGGGCGATCACCACACAGGCGCAGCCGCGCCGCCGCAGGTTGTCCATCACGGTCTGCTCCGTCTCCGCGTCCAGCGCGCTGGTCACCTCGTCGAGCACCAGGATGCTGGGCCTGCGCACCAACGCCCGCGCGATCTCCAGGCGTTGCCGCTGGCCGCCGGAGAAATTCCGCCCGTCCTGCTCGACCCGGCTGTGGATGCCACCGGGACGGCGCGTCACGACGTCGTACAGGGCCGCGTCCTGAAGGGCGGCGACCACCGCGTCGTCCGGGATCGACGGATCCCACAGCGCCACGTTGTCGCGGATCGTCCCTTCGAAGAGGAAGACGTCCTGGTCGACGAAGGACACGGAGGCCGCGAGCGCGCCGCGCGGGATGTCCTCCAGGCGCCGGCCGTCGATACGGATCGTTCCCTCCCAGGGCGCGTACAGGCCCGAAATCAGCCGGGAGACCGTCGACTTGCCGCTGCCCGAACCACCGACCAGCGCGACCTGCTGACCCGGGCCGACCGTCAGCGAGAACCCGGTGAGCAGCGGCTTGTCGAGGGGGCTGTAGCCGAACGTGATGTTCTCCAGCTCCACATGACCTCGCAGCCGCCGGGTCGGGTCGCCGGTGCCCGAGCGGGCGTAGAGCGGGTCGGCCCGGAAGTTCTCGACGTCCTTGAGGCGGGCCACGTCGGCGGCGAAGTCCTGGATACGGCCCGCGACACCGTTGAGCCGGGTGATCGGCGCGGTGAAGCGGGTGACCAGCGCCTGGAAGGCGACCAGCAGACCCACGGAGACATGGCCCTCGACCGCCCGCAGACCGCCGATCCACAGGATCAGCGCGCTGTTCAGCGTCGCGAGCGTCGGTGCGACCACTCCCAGCCAGGCGCTCGGCACACCGAGACGCTGCTGTTCCTCCAGGGTGGTGGCGTGCTGTCCGGCCCACTTGCGGAAGTAGCCGTCCTCGCCGCCGGTGGCCTTCATCGTCTCGATCAACTGGAGCCCGGTGTAAGCGGTGTTGGTCAGCCGGGCGGTGTCGGCACGCAGCTTGGCGGTGCGGGTCGCGCGCAGCCGGATCACCACCCGCATCGCCACCACGTTGAGCAGCGCGACACCGATGCCGACGGCCGTCAGCTGCGGGTCGTACGTGTACAGCAGCACGGCGTAGAGGACGACGACGACCGCGTCCACACCCGCCGCGGCGAGATCGCGGGCCAGGGTCTCGGCCACCGCGTCGTTCGACTGGAGCCGCTGCACCAGGTCGGCCGGGCCGCGCTGGGAGAAGAAGGTGACCGGCAGCCGCAGCAGATGGCGCAGGAACCGGGCGCTGGAGAGCGTCGAGGAGATGACGCGGCCGCGCAGCAGGTTCGCCTGCTGGAGCCAGGTCAGCACCACCGTCAGCAGCACGGAGGCACCCATCGACGCGAACAGCACCCCGAGCAGCGAACTCTGACCACCGATCAGGTACTGGTCGATGAACGTCCGGCTGAGCGCGGGGACCGCCGCGCCGACCGCCACCAGCAGCAGGCTCGCCAGCACGGCGGCGGGCATCGTGCCCGAAGTGCCGCGCAGCCGGGCCGGCACGGCGCCCAGCACCCCCGGTTTCCGGCCGCCCCTGCGGAACCCGGGGCCCGGCTCCATGACCAGGACGACTCCGGTGAAGCCGGTGTCGAAGTCCTCCATCGGCACGAAACGACGGCCCTTGCCCGGGTCGTTGACGTGCACGCCCCGGCGTCCGAAGCGGCGTCCCATGCCGTCGTACACGACATAGTGGTTGAACTCCCAGAACAGGATCGCGGGCCCCCGCACCTCGGCGAGCGCGGCCGTGTCCATCTGCATGCCCTTGGCGGTCAGGCCGTAACTGCGCGCCGCCTTCAGCAGGTTGCTCGCGCGCGAACCGTCCCGCGAGACACCGCACGCGATGCGCAGCTCTTCGAGCGGGATGTGCCGGCCGTAGTGGCCGAGCACCATGGCGAGGGAGGCCGCACCGCACTCCACGGCCTCCATCTGGAGGACGGTGGGAGTGCGGACGGCCTTGACCCGGCTCCTGGGCACGCCGCGCCGGGGCGGCGCGGCGCGCCGTCCGCCGCGGGTGTCGGGTGCGGTGGTCACGGCAGGAGCCAATCGACGGGGCGTTGTCCGGCCAGCCGGATCGAAGCCGTGGCGAGGGTCATGGAGGTGAGGGCGTACGGCGGCCCGTCGGCGGACGACCACTTCAGGCCGCTCCGCGTGGCGGACGAGCGGTCGAGCCGGACCAGGACGGCCACCGGCCTGCCCTTCGCGGTGAACTGCCGGCCCAGTTGGCTGTCGCCCAGGTAGGCGGCGATCTGCTGCCGGGTCCGCACGCTGCGGCCCACCGCCTTCACCCGGCCGCGCAGCACTCCGTACCGCTGGGTCGGCACCGACTGGACGGTGAGGTCGACGGCGGCGTCGGCGGGAATCGTGGCGGCGCTCCCGGCGGAGACGTACACCGTCGCGTACAGCGGGTCGTCGGCGCGGGCGACCTTCTCCACGGCGGCCACGTCCGCGCCGGTCGAGATGATCGCGCCGATGGTGGCGGCCAGCGCGGTGACGCGGCCCGCGGCGACCGTGCGGACGACGGCCGTTTCCCCTTGCGCCGTACGGACCTTCAGCACGGGGGCGTTCGCGGGGAGCCGCTCGCCCTCCTTCACGAGGACCGCGGTGACCTGCCCGGCCACAGGGCTCTGCAGGATGTAACTGCCCTCCGCGTGCGTCAGGACGGCGGGCGCGCCGACGGTGGAGGTGACGGTGCCGGTCACGGCCCACACGGACGCGGCGGCCATGGCGACGACGGTCACGGACAGGACGAGCCAGCCCTGCGGGCGGGCGAAGCGCACCGGAAGGTCGAGCTCTTCGGGCGACCGCAGCTTGGCGAGGGCCTGTTGGCGGAACTGCACGGGACTCTTCTCACCTGTTCGAGAGGCTTACGGCACCCGAGAGTCCCGGAACCGGTGGGGCGGTTCCGGGACTCGGCGGCGTGAAACGCGATCAGAGACCGGCGACCAGGCCGGTGACCGGGGCGGTGTTCAGGCCGGTCACACCCTCGACGGTGCCGATGGCCGTGCCCAGGACGCCGGAGACCGGGGCAACGCCGTCCACCAGGCCGGTGACGGTGCCGACGGCGTTCAGCGCGAGGCCGCCGGAGACGTTGTCGAGGTCGGCGTCGGAGATCTCGGCGGTCTCGACACGGGGGGTGGAGTTCATGGTGGAACTTCCCTTCATATGGATATTCACAAGGGGGAGAGCGGCCCCCTCTGGGGGGACAGATGACGGCCGCCACCGCAGGGGTGCGGCTCCCGTTCCCGGGAGCTGTGCCGCGACCTCCGCGGTGCAACGGATCAAAGCACGGGCGCGGGGCGCGCTTCCAATCAACCAGGGCTCTCACCTGGGAACTTGTGCTCCAGGGGCGGTGAAGCGTGCAGGCGTCCACACGCCCCCGCGGCGACTTCTTCACACGCTGCGCGGCATGGATCCGCGCGAACCCCTGCCGCTCCCGCACCGAATGGGACAGTCCCGGCCCAATGCCGCGCAGGGGGGCGCGCGCCTGTGCAGATCTCCCGTACGCGGTGACCTCGTTGAGCACGGGCTGTGCAGATTCCCCGAACCCGGGATTCCGTTCTTGATCGACGACGGAGCGTCGCCGATCGGTCGCACACCGTGCGCAAGGAGTAGGGGGCGTGGCGCCCTGGGGCGTCGGCCGTGTCGCTCGGCCGGGGATCGCGTACACCGTGCTCGACCGCCCGCCCCGGGTCCGGACGGCAGAAATGGACCGGTTGTCTCCGCAATCAGTGCCTTTGGGGAAGCCAACTCCCGCAATTTGCAATGGCAGTTGAACGCCCCGTGTGACGCGTGCGTATCAACAGGCAACCAGGCGCCCCCAAGTCAGCTGCCGGACGCGGCATCGACCCCGTCCCCAGGAGGTCAAGAGTTGAGTCACAAACGGATACCCAAGCGCAAGGCCGCCATCGCGGTGGGCAGCGTCGCGGCGCTCGGAGCAGCGGCTCTGCTGCTGCCCCACGCCAACGCGTCGCAGACGCACGGGGACGACGCCGCTCCCAGAACGTTCAAGGCGACCGATGTCTCGAACGTCGCCTCCATGCTGGCCACCCAACTGGGTGACGCCTTCGCGGGGTCGTACTACGACGCGGCGAACAAGCAGCTCGTCATCAATGTCGTCGGTAACAACAGCAACGTCGTCCATCAGATCGAGCAGGCCGGCGCCGTGGCGCACCAGGTGCAGAACAGCACCTCGGCGCTGAAGACCGCCGCCAAGACGCTGAAAGCGGACGCGACGATCCCGGGCACGGCATGGGCCGTGGACCCGAAGACGAACGAGATCCAGGTGACCGCCGACTCCACCGTCACGGGCACCAAGTGGAACACCGTGGAGTCGACCGTCAAGAACCTCGGTTCGGGCGTGGCGACCCTCAAGAAGTCCTCGGGAACCCTCAAGACCTTCGTGGACGGCGGCGACGCCATCTTCGGCGGCAATGTGCGCTGTTCCCTCGGCTTCAACGTCACCGCGGGCGACGGCACCCCCGCCTTCCTCACCGCGGGCCACTGCGGTGTCGCCGCCGCCAAGTGGTCGGACTCGCAGACCGGCGCGTCCATCGCCACCGTCGACCAGGCCACCTTCCCCGGCAACGGCGACTTCGCCCTCGTCAAGTACGACGACCCGGCCACGCAGACGAACAGCGCGGTCAACGTCGGCAACGGGCAGAGCGTCCAGATCAACCAGGCCGTCGAGGCCGCCGTGGGCCAGCAGGTCTTCCGGATGGGCAGCACCACCGGTCTCCACAACGGCAACGTGACCGGCCTCGACGCCACGGTGAACTATCCGGAGGGCACGGTCACCGGCCTCATCCAGACCGATGTGTGCGCCGAGGCGGGCGACAGCGGCGGCTCCCTGTTCACCCAGGACGGCGGCGCGGTCGGCCTGACCTCGGGCGGCAGCGGTGACTGCACCGCCGGCGGCGAGACCTTCTTCCAGCCGGTCACCACCGCGCTGGCGGCGGTCGGCGCGACGCTGGGCGCGGCAGACGCCGGTGCCGGTGGCGCGGCGGACCCGAGCGCGAGTGCCGTGGACCCGAGCGCCGCTGCCGTTGACCCGAGCGCGAGCGCGGGCGGCGCGGCGGACCCGGGTGCCGGCGACGTGGCCGACCCGAGCGCCAGTGACGCGGCGGCAGCCGGCGACCAGGCGGGCGCCCAGAACGGGACGACGCACCACCGGTCCCACAAGAAGGGCCACCGGTCCGGAGCGGCAGCCCAGCAGTCCGGCGCCGCGACGGGCGACGGCTCGGGCCTCGTGGCCACCCCCTGACGCCGGTGACTCCGGCGATCAAGAACCACTGACCGGCCAACGGAACAGGGAATTCCGGTCGACAGTGGACAGGTCCGGCCCTCCGGCGGGAGGGTCGGACCGCTCCTGTTGAGGCACCCGGTCAGCCGCTCAAGGCCCCGGTCAGCCGCGCGGCCGTACCCGCAGCAGGAGCAGCGCGACATCGTCCGGCCGCTCCTGGCCGGCCTCCGCGCCCCGCTGGAGCAGACTGTCGGCCAGCTCGTCCAGGGGCAGGTCCCCGGTCGCGGCGAGGCGTCGCGCCAGGTCGGCGAGGGCGTCCTCGATGTCGACGCCGGGGGACTCGATCAGACCATCGGTGTAGAGGGCGAGCACGGACCCCGGCACGAGCGGCACCTCCGTCGTCGGATACACGGCGTCGGCGTCGATCCCGAGCAGCGGCCCGCCTGCCAGGTCGAGCACCTTGACCTTGCCGTCCGGCCGGCGCAGCAGCGGCGGCGGATGCCCCGCGCGGGCCATCACGGCCACCCCGCGCGCCGGGTCAAGACGCAGATACAGACAACTGGCGAACAGCTCGGCCCCGAGGTCGATGAGCAGCCGGTTGGTGCTCCCCATCACCTCCTCCGGCGCCTGGCCGACCGCCGTGTACGCGCGGACGGCGGTGCGGATCTGCCCCATCAGGCCCGCGGCCGTCACGTTGTGCCCCTGCACATCCCCGATCACCGCCGCGGCCCGGCCGTGCGAGGACACCAGGTCGTAGAAGTCCCCGCCGATGTCCATGCCCTGAGTGGCCGGCAGATAGCGCGCGGCCGCCTCGATCGAGGCCAGCGGCGGGAGCGAGCTCGGCAGCAGCGCGGCCTGCAGGCCCTGCGCGAGCTGGAGCTTGGCGTCGTAGAGCAGGGCACGCTCCAGCGCCTGGGCGATCAGCCCACCGAGACTCGTCAGCACCGCCCGTTCGTCGGTCGCGAAGTGGTGGGACTGCGCGTACGCGAGGACGCAGGTGCCCACCGACCGCCCGGAGGCGATCAGCGGCAGATACGCCCAAGCGCCCATGCCGTCGGGTGTCCCGTACTGCGACGGATACAGCCGTTCCAGCTGCGCGCGCGAGTCGAAGAACGCGGGCACGCCGGTGTTCAGCGCCTGGGTGCCCGGTGTCTGCTCGCTCAGCGGCAGCCCGTCGAACTGCTCCACGGTGTGCGCGTCCGGATAGCCGCGATGCCCGAGCACGTGCAGGCGGCCGGCCCGGCTGCCGAGGACGACCAGGGCCTGGCTGCCGACGGCGGGCGAGATCTCGTCCGCGATCAGCTGCACCACATCCTGCACACCGGCCGCCTCCGTCAGCGCGCTCGCCAGACTCAGTACATGGGAGATCGTCACCAGGCGCGGGCTGCCGTCGCGCCGCTGCGGTCCCGCCGGCGTCATCTCGGACACCGGCCGGGCCCGCGAGATACGGACGCTCAGCCCGGTCGTGCTCGGATACAGGCGGAACGACAGCCAGTCGCCCGGCGGGCGCAGCGCGACGAACGAGGTCACGTGCTGGCTGATCAGCGCCGCCCGGTAGCGGTCCTCGTAGACCGGGTCGTTCAGCCACGGCACGGCCGCCCACAACTGGGTGCCCAGGAGCCGGCTGACGGGCACGTCGAGCAGCTCGGCCGTCGCCGCGTTGGCGAAGGCGATCCGTCCGTGCAGATCCAGCGAGCACAGTCCGTACGGCAGTCGCGCCACCATCCGCGTGGCCTCCACCGTGCCGAACGTGCCGACCGACGACGCCGCGCTCGGTGCGAGCAGGTCGGGCTCGGCGTGCGGCGGGCGGTTCTCCGCGGCGGCCCGCTCCAGGCGCAGGGCGAGCCGGTCACAGGCCGCGGTGAGGTGTTCCCGCTCCCGGTCGGAGAGTTCCGGCGGATGGGAGCCGGGCCAGGTCACGTAGGCGGCGCCGTAGACAGTGGTCGCCGTCGCCACCGGAAGCGCGGCGAGGGCGAAGGGATACGGGAGCACCACCGCGATCCGCGGATAGCTGCGGGCCATCTGGTGCTCGCCCCCCACCCAGATCAGCCGCCGCTCCCGTACCGCGTCGGCGACCGGGATCGGCGCGCTGAGCCCCACGCGTTCCCACGGCGCCGCGAAGGCCCGCGGCAGCCCGGCGGAGACCGCCATCTCCAGCACCGGTTCGTCGGACGAAAGCAGGTACACGGCTCCCGAGTGGGCGTGCACGTCGTCCAGGATCGAGGCCAGCGTCAGCGACAGCAGCGGCCGTCCCACCGGGGTCGGCCGGCCGGCCGGCGCCTGTGCGGCCCCCTGCCCGTCGGACACGCCGACCACCTCCTCGCGGGGCGTCGAAGGCCTCCGCACTTCCAGGGATCAAGGCTCCCCCCTGGAGGCCCATCGCGCACGGCGAGCGGAGCCGGCCTCCTCGACCCTGTGGCCGTGCCTCCGGCCGCCCGGAGGCACGGCCCGTCACGCCTGCCATGAGATCGCTGTGCGAATCGCATGAATCAAGATGGATTCGATTTCGTTCGATTGGTTGTCCCGGACGGGATTCCGCGCAGGCCCGACAGGTTCGGAACGGTCACAGGGGCTGCGCCGGAGCCCGGGAAGCGCTGTAATTACGGCGTGGTCAGTGAGGGTGCTGCGGAACGCGGAACGAGAATGTCGCGCGCCGAACTTGCCCTGAAGACGCTTACCGCGGACCTCGACCCGCGCGAACGGCTGCACCGCCTGCTCGAACAGGCACTCGTCTTCACCGGTGCGACCGTCGCCGCCGTGTACTCACCGAGCGTGAGGGGCGGCGAACTGCATCTGGCCGAGTCCGCGGGGGTGCCCAGGACGCTGTACGGGCTCCGCGACAGCTACCCCCTGTCCGGCACCTCCCCGGCGGCCGAGGCCCTTCGCTCGGGTCAGCCGTGCTGGCTCGGACCGGAGGAGCTCGCCCGCTGCTCCGACGCCCGGCGACCGCCCTCCCAGGACTTCTCGCTGGCCGTGCTGCCCCTGCGGGAAAACGGCTGTATGGTCGCCGTCAGCGAGAACCCCGACGGCTTCGGCTCCGTGGACCGGGCCTGCCTCGGGATGCTCGCCGAGGCCGTCGTCTGCCCGCCCGCCCCGCTGCCGGACGACGCGGCCGACCTGCCCGCCAGCTCGTTCAGCCTCTCCATGGACACCGGGCGGGTCGAGGTCGACAACGTGGTGCTCGACCTGTTCGGGCTCACCTCCACCGCCTTCGACGGCAAGGTCGAGACCCTGCTGTCGATGACGGTCCCGGAGGACCTTCCCGCGCTGATGTCCGCGGTGGAACCGGACCACATGACCGTCGGCGACCGCGAGCTGGAGTTCCGCATCCTCCAGCCGTCCGGCGCACACAAGTGGCTCCGGCTGCGCGCCCGCCTGCTGCCCTCCGGAGAGGGCCGCCCCGCACGGCTCGTGGGCACCGTCTCCGACGCCTCCAAGCTGCGCTCCGGCCTGAACGACGTGGGCCGCGTCCAGCGGCTCGCCGCCGCCCTCGCCACCGCCGGCACCGTCCGCGATGTCGGCCAGGCCGTCGTCGCCGCCCTGCGCAAACCCCTCCAGGCCGACCGGATCGCCGTCGCCGAGCTGGAGGGCGACCGGCTCGTCGTCACGCTCCTGGACCCGCCCCAGGCGGAGTTCTGGCCGGAGCTGTGGCGCAGCGAATGGCGCTCGGAGTGGCCCGACGCCCCGGTCCGCGCCATGCCCACGCTCGCGGCGGCCCTCAACGAGGGGCGGCCCGCCATCTGGCCCGCCGGCGCGGACCTGGAACCCGCGCTCGCCGAGGTCGGCCCCGGCGGCCTCGCGGTCCTGCCGTTGCCCGCGGGCGGCCGTATGGCCGGCGCCTGCCTGATCGGCTGGAACACCCCGCACGACTTCGGCCCGGACGAGCGTGCGCTGCTCACCGCCTCCGCCGGCCTCGCCGGGCAGGCACTGGTGCGCGCCCACGCCTTCGACGCCGAGCACGAACTGATCGGCATGCTCCAGCGCACTCTGCTCCCGCGCCGGCTGCCCCGGCTGCCCGGCGCGGTCGCCGTCGCCCGCTATCTGCCGACCACGTCGGGCCTGGACGTCGGCGGCGACTGGTACGACGTGATCCCGCTGCCCGACAACCATGTCGCCCTCGTCATCGGCGACGTCCAGGGACACAACGCCTCGGCCGCGACCCTCATGGGCCAGATGCGCACCGCCCTGCGCGCCTACGCCGTCGAGGGTCACCCCCCGGACGTGGTGGTCTCGCACGCCAACCGGCTCCTGCTCGATCTGGAGACCGACCTCTTCGCCACCTGCTGCTACGTCGACGTCGACATGGAGGAGGGGTCCGCCTGGTATGTGCGCGCCGGACACATCCCGCCCGTCCTCCGTCACCCGAACGGCGGTACCGAGGTCCCCGAATCCGAGCCCGGCCCGCCGCTCGGCGTCATCCGGCAGACCGACTTCCCCATGAGCCCGCTGCGGCTCCTGCCCGGCACCATCGTGGCGCTGACCACCGACGGTCTGGTCGAGTCCGTGGAGGTCGACATCGAGGACGGCCTGAAACGGCTTGCCGCGGGCCTGGCCGGCTCCGACCCCGCCCACCTCGGTCTCGTCGCCGACGAACTGCTCACGGGCGCCAACCGCAGCGACGACGTGGCCCTCCTGCTGATGCGCTACGACGGCATGGAGGTGCTCCCGCTCCGCGAGAGCTGGACCGTCTGGCGGGTCCCCGAGGCGGTCCGGCACGCCCGCCGCTACACCCGGCGCGCCCTGCGGACCTGGGGTGTCGGCGCCTACACGGACGCCGCCCTGCTGATCGTCTCGGAGCTCGTCACCAACGCACTGGTGCACACCGACGGCCAGGTCAGGCTCGACCTCACCCTGGTCAACCACCGCCTGCGCATCGCGGTCGCCGACAACTCGCCCCGCACGCCGATCAAGCCCACCAGCATCGGCTGGGAGGCCACCGGAGGCCGCGGCATCCTCCTCGTCGAGGCGATGTCGGCGACCTGGGGCACGGTGCCGGTGAGCGGCGGGAAGCAGGTCTGGAGCGAGATCGCGCTGGACTGACGAGGGGACCGCACCGGACCCCGTACCGTCCCGACCGCGCCGGAGCCCGTACCGATGCCCCGAAGTGACACCCTGGAGCCGTGCGTCTCCTGCTGCTTTCCGACACCCATCTCCCGAAGCGGGCCAGGGAACTCCCCGCCCCGCTGCTCGCGGAACTCCCGCTCGCCGACGTCGTGATCCACGCGGGGGACTGGGTGGACACCGCCACCCTCGACCTGCTGGAGGCCCGTTCCCGACGCGTCATCGGGGTGTACGGCAACAACGACGGCCCCGAGCTGCGGGCCCGCCTCCCCGAGATCGCCCGCGCCGAACTGGGCGGCCTGCGTTTCGGCGTCGTCCACGAGACCGGCGACGCGCGGCGCCGCGAGCAGCACTGCGCGGAACGCTTCCCCGATCTCGACGTCCTGGTCTTCGGACACAGCCACATTCCCTGGGACAGCACCGCGCCGACCGGTCTGCGCCTGCTCAACCCCGGCTCGCCGACCGACCGCCGCAGCCAGCCGTACCGCACGTACATGACGGCGACGGTGACCGACGACGGCAGGCTCACCGACGTGGCCCTGCGCCGGCTGCCTCCGCGCACCGGCTGAGCCCCCGACTACCGGGACGCGGGGCGGCGCGGGTGGATCGCCCCGCCCCTCGCCGTCAGGGGCAGCCCGCTGCCGCCCCAGCGCAGCGCCACGATCTCCGCGGCGACGGACACGGCCACCTCCTCCGGTGTACGGGCCCCGAGGTCGAGGCCGACGGGGGAGCGCAGCCGGGACAGCTCGCGCTCCGAGACGCCGGACGCGAGCAGCCGCTCGACGCGGTCGTCGTGGGTACGACGGCTGCCCATCGCCCCGATGTACGCGGCCGGGCGGCGCAGCGCCTCCTCCAGCAGGGGCACGTCGAACTTGGGGTCATGGGTCAGGACGCAGATCACCGTGCGCGCGTCGGTCGTCGTGCCGCGCAGATAGCGGTGCGGCCAGTCCACGACGACCTCCACGCCCGCCGGGAACCGCCTCGGCGTGGCGAAGACCGGGCGGGCGTCGCACACCGTGACCCGGTACCCGAGGAAGGCGCCGATCCGGGCCACGGCGGCCGCGTAGTCGATCGCGCCGAAGACCAGCATGCGCGGCGGCGGCGCGAAGGAGTGCAGGAAGACGGTGACGGCGTCCTCGCGGCGTTCGCCGTGCGGTCCGTAGTGCCGTCGCCCCGTGGCGCCCTGGGCCAGCTCACCGCGCGCGTCGGCGGTGACGGCGACGTCCAGACCCCCCGAGCCGAGCGAACCGGACACCCCGCCGTGCGGACCTCGATCCTCGTCCGGGCCGGTCGAGCCAAGGGCACGGGACGCGGCGCCGTGCGGCCCTGCCTCCTCGTCCGGGTCGGTCGAGCCAGGGGAACGGGACACCGTGCCGTCCGGATCCCGGTCCTCGTCCGGCCACACGGCGAGTGTGGCTCCGCGCGGGGCGGGGCCGTCGATCACCGTCGCCACGGTCACCGGGCGGCCCGCGGACACCGACTCGGCCACCGCGCCGAAGGCCGGATCGTCGGCGGGCGACACCCGTCGGACCAGCAGCGTGATCTCACCGCCGCAGGTGAGCCCCACGGCGAAGGCGTCCTCGTCGCTGTACCCGAACGTCTCCAGGCGCGCCTCGCCCGAGGCGATCACCTCCTGGGCCAGTTCGAAGACCGCCCCCTCCACACAGCCGCCGGACACACTGCCCACGACCTCGTCACCCGGACCGACCGCCATGGCCGCGCCCGGGTCGCGGGGCGCGCTGCGGCCGACCGCCACCACCGTGGCCAGTCCGAAGGGCGTTCCGGCCGCGTACCACTCGTACAGCGCGGGGAGGATGTCACGCACCGTCCGCTCCTCTCGCCGCCGGCCGGGCCTGCCTCAAGGATCAGGTCGCTCAAGGATCAGGATCCGGTCACCTTCAAGGATCCGCTTCGCGGCCTGACCCCGCTGGTGCTGATGGACGCGCCGCGCGCGGCCGGCAGCCAGGTGTACGAGCCGATGCACCACTTCCGTCCGGAGGCCCCGACGGACACACTCGCCGCCGTGCTGCCCGTGCTGCCCGTGCCGGCCAGGCAGCGCGCCGTACCGCGGACCACCGGACGCACGGATCCTCGTCTGTGGTGGAGGGTGTCCTCCCGGTGGTGCGGGCGCATGAACTGGAGCACCAGCTAACGGGGTTGACGCGGGGCGAGGGCGAGCTGGAATGCGCCTTCGCCCCCTACGCGCCCGTGGCGCACGGCGCGATCCCGGACCGATCCGAACCCGCTGGACCGCAAGGAGTACCTGTCGAATCTGACGCGCCGGGTCGGCGGGCGAGCCGACCGCCGTGCCCACGGCGCCGCGCGAAGAGGCGGGTGGAACAAGAAACTTACTCATGAGTCAGGGGTGTTGACGCCTCCCGGTGCGGGCGGGACTGTTGTGAACATGTCGAAGTTACGTGCGCGTCTGATCGGCGTCCTCGTACTCCTCACCGGTTTCCTCACGGCGGCGGGCGCCCGGCCCGCCGCCGCGGACGGACTCCCCGACTCCCTCTGGTTCGACCAGCCGGCCGCCGCCACCCTCACGGTCACGAACGGCCGCTTCACCGACGGCCTCGGCCGTGAGGTCGTGCTGCGCGGCTACAACGTCTCCGGCGAGACCAAGCTGGAGGAGAACACCGGACTGCCCTTCGCCTCGGTCGCCGACGCGACGAAGTCCGCGACGGCGCTGCGCGCCCTCGGAGGCGGCAACTCCGTGCGCTTCCTGCTCTCCTGGGCGCACGCCGAACCCGCCCGCGGCCAGGTGGACAGCGCCTATCTCGCCGCGGCCACCGACCAGATGCGCGCCTTCCTCGACGCGGGAATCCGTGTCTTCCCCGACTTCCACCAGGACCTCTACTCCCGCTACCTCTTCAACACGGGCAGCTGGTACTCCGGCGACGGCGCCCCCAAGTGGGCGGTGACCGCGGGCGGTTACCCGCAGGAGTCCTGTGGCATCTGCCTCTTCTGGGGCCAGAACATCACCCAGAACAGTGCCGTCCAGGCGGCGCAGTACGACTTCTGGCACAACTCCTACGGGCTCCAGGACGCCTTCCTCACCACGGCCCAGGCCACCATGACGTACGTCCGACAGCACCTCGGCACCGCCGAGTTCGCGGGCGTCGCCGGCTTCGACCCGTTCAACGAGCCCTACGCGGGCACCTACGACTCGGGCCAGACCAGCCGTACCTGGGAACGCGACCTGCTCTGGCCGTTCTACGGGAAGTTCCGGGCCCGTATGGACGCGGCCGGCTGGCAGGACAAGCCCGCCTTCGTGGAACCGAACCTCTTCTGGAACTCCAACATCAGCTCCCAGAAACAGGAGGGCGGACTGCTCGACGCGGGCACCCTCGGCCCGCGCTATGTGTTCAACACCCACTTCTACGACCAGAAGGCCATCTCGGGCATCCTCATGTGGGGCAAGGCGGGAGACGGCCAGTACGCCACCGACTTCGGCACGGTCCGGGACCGGGCCTCGGCCGCCGGGACGACCGCCGTCGTCAGCGAGTTCGGCCACCCGCTCTCCGGCACGGTCTCGGACAAGGCGCCGACCGTCGACAAGGCGATGTACCAGGCCCTCGACTCCCGCCTCCCGGGCTCCAGCTGGTGGACCGGGACGGCCTCGTCGGGACCGGTGCTGTCGGGTACCCAATGGCAGTGGGACATCTACAGCGGCCGTCACCACGAGCTGATGAACGACAACCCCGACAAGGTCCTGACCTCGGGCGACGCCTGGAACGACGAGGACCTCTCCGCCGTACGCCTCGACGACTCGGGCACGGCCGTACTGCGCCAGGACGCCCGGCTCCTGGACCGCCTGTACCCCAGCGCCACCGCTGGCTCCACCCTCGCCTTCACCTATGAGGACCGCTCCCGCGACGGCTCCACCACGCTGACCTGGAACCCGGTGCCCTCGACCCTCCCGCAGGTCTCCCAGTTGGTGGGCGCGGGGCAGTACGGGCTGCTCGTCTGGCGCTCCGACGGCGGCACCGCTCCGACGGAACTCCACCTGCCGGCCTCCTTCCCGGCCTCGGCCACGACGGTGGTGTCCGACCTCGGAGCGCTCGTCTCCCCGCCCGCCTACACCACGACCACACCCATCGCCGTGGCTCCCGAACCGGGCGGCACCGGAAGCCACCGTCTCCTGCTCACCGCGTCCGGCTCGGGAACCGTGCACTACGCGCTGGTCACGAACGGGGCGAGCGCCCCGTCCTCCGCCCTGCTGAACGGGGCCCGCACCGAACTGGCCGCCTGGGCCGCCGCGCGATTCGGCTGAGCACCGGTCAACGCACCGGTCGACTACCGGACGGACACGAGAAGGTCGCCGAGGGGGCGGGACTGTCGACGCGCCAGTTCTACGAGGCGTTCCGCGGCCCATGAGCCCATGAGCGGCGGTGGTCACGGGCTCGCGGGCAGAGGCGGCCGTGGGCCCGCGGGCGTAGGTGGCCGCGGGGCGGCGGGCGGCGCCGCACACGAGCCGGCGAGAGGTGCGCCCTCGTCAGCTTTCGCGTCGCCCGGGCTTGCCGAGTCGTTCGAGCCGGTCGAGCGCCTTCGCGACCGGCGCCACCCCGTCCTCGGTGCTAAGGCGTTCCGCCAGGTCCCGTGCGTGCCGCCGGTACGAGGGTTCGGTGGTCGCCCGGACCAGCGCGGGTGCCAGCCGTTCGGCGCGCAGTCCCCGCAGTGACAGGGCGCCGGGTGAGACGCCGAGCGCGACGAGCCGGGTGGCCCAGAACCCCTCGTCGAACTGGATCGGCACGGGTACCGCGGGAACTCCGGCCCGCAGCCCCGCCGCCGTCGTACCGGCTCCGGCGTGATGCACCACCGCGGCCATGCGCGGGAACAGGACGGAGTGCGGCACCTCGCCGACCGTGAACATGTCGTCGCCGGTGGCGCGCAGTTCACCCCATCCCCGCTGGATCACCCCGCGCAGCCCGGCGGCCCGCAGGGCGCGCACCACCTCGGTGCTCAGCCGCTCGGGATCGGGGACGGTGGCGCTGCCGAGGCCCACGAAGACCGGAGCGGGGCCCGCGTCCAGGAAGTCCCGCAGCGCGGAGGGGAGCCGGGCGTCCTCGCCGTCGTAGGGCCACCAGTACCCGGACACGTCGAGCCCGCGCCGCCAGTCCCGCGGCCGGCGTACGACCAGGGGGCTGAACCCGTGGTGCACCGGCCACGCCTGCCGCTCGCGGGCGCGGTGGGCCGCGACGGAGCCGACGGGCGGCAGGCCGAGCCGCCTGCGCAGGGTCCGCACGGTCTCGGCGAAGACCCGCTCGACGGCCAGGTTCACCGCGTACCCGGCCGCCCGGTTCACGGTGGGCCCCCATGAGCGGACACCGGCCACCGGAGGGGCGAACTCCCTTGTGGGTGCCAGTGGTTGGAGGTGCACTCCCATGCTGGGCAGGGCCAGCCCCTCCGCTACGGCGTACCCGAGCGGCCCCAGCGAACCGGACAGCAGGAGTACGTCGCTGGAGCGGGCGGCCGCGATCATGTCGTCGCTCAGCCGCCCGACGAGCGACCGGGCCATCCCGACGAGCCGGAAGATCTTGCCGGTGCCCGTGGTGCTCCGGTGCAGCCGCTGCCCACGCTCGGACTCCAGTTCGGCCCGCGGGTCGACGGGCAGCGCGTGGAACCCCACCCCCGAGCCCGACGCCAGGTCCGCGAAGCACCCGTGCGTCACCAGGGTCACCTCGTGCCCCGCCCGCACCAGACCGTGCCCGAGTCCGGTGAACGGCGCCACGTCGCCCCGTGAACCCGCGGTCATGATCGCTACTCGCACGAGGGTCAGTATGGCGGGGTTCAGGGCCGGAGGCCCGCCGCTTCAGCGGAGGGGAATCCGCCGCTTCACCGGAGGGAAAAGAAGGGGACCGCAAGGAGCAGGCCATGGCGCAATGTTGCTCTGGCTCGTCATCATGGCGAATGATCGAATCGGTGCTCGATTAATTCGGTGGTGGGGGTGGGCTGCGTGCGGGCGAAGTCGTACATGGATCTGCATCGGGAGATGTCCGCGGACATCGAGGCGGAGCGGAAATCCGCACTCGACCTGCTGGGACCGCCGGCCGCCTCGGTCCGGGCGGCGGTCGCCGAACTCCTGGAACACCGGACGTTCACCTACCCCCTGTCCGTGCTGCCGATGCTCGTCCACGCGGCGGAGACGGGGGAGCCCGGACCGGCTGTTCCGCTGGCGATCGTCCATGAACTGTGGTGGACCTCGGCCTGTTACCTCGACGACCTCGCCGACGGCCAGGCGGTCCTCGCCGCTGGTGGTCTGGGCGAGAGCCAGGCGCTGCTCGCGACGGTCATCAGCGGAATTCCGCTTCCCCTGCTCGTCGTTCAGTCGCCGAGCATCCCCGAGGCGGCGCGCGGCCCGCTGTCGGCCGAGATCGTGAGGTGCTGGATCACCGCGACCGAGGGGCAGTTGAGGGACCTTCGCGCGGACGTGGGCGCCGCCTCGCGCGACGCCGTGGTCGCCGCGTACCTCGGGAAGTCCGGCGCGCCGTTCAGCATGGTCACCGCCATGGCCGCGCGACTGGCGGGCCGTACGGACGAAAGAGTGGAACTCTGGCGGGAGTTCGGAAATGTCTTCGGCGTCCTGTGGCAGCTGTTCAACGATCAGCAGGACATCCTGACCGGCCGCAACGAAGACCTCGCGAACGGCACGGTGACCTATCTGCTGGCGTGTGCCGTGGAGAACGCCGGCCCCGATTCCGCGGGCCGCGTCCTGGAACTGCACGCCGCCGCACGCCGCTCGCCCGACGCGGGCGCGGCGCTCACCGCCATCCTTCTCGCACCGGACGTGCTGCGTCGGTACGAGCGGGACATCAGTGTCTTCCGTGACCGGGCTCAGCGCATCCTGTACGAACTCGGCGGCGACGCGGCCTACTTGTCCGTCCTCCACGACCTCGTGGACCGGGCCTCCCCGATCCTTCTCCAGGCGGCGGAACCCGTCGCCGGGGCGGTTCCGGCCGAGCGCTGAGGGAGAGCCGGCCGTCCTCGTGGCGGGCCTTCGCCTGCCCGGGGCACAAGGGGGGGGGGGGGGGGGGGGGGGGGGGGGGGGGGTGGGGGGGGGGGGGGGGGAGAGGGGGGGGGAGGGGGGGGGGGGGGGGGGGAAGGCGGCGGTCCATAGGGTCACGCCGCTCGTCCATGCCGTCAC
>NZ_JBVJCT010000045.1:40814-61869 GCF_055588305.1 Streptomyces sp. NPDC042002
CTCCGCTCCTCTTTTCTCCTTCCCCCCCCCCCCCCCCCCCCCCCCCCCCCCCCCCCCCCCCCCCCCCCCCCCCCCCCGGCACCGCCGTGGCGCCGGCTCAGCCGGCGAGCGCGCGTTCGGCGCTCGTGACGGTCTGCTCCAGCAGCACCGCGATCGTCATCGGCCCGACGCCACCCGGCACCGGCGTGATCAGTCCGGCCCGGGTGACGGCGGTGCCGAAGTCGACGTCACCGACGTTCCCTTCGTTGTACCCCGCGTCGATCACCACGGCCCCCGGCTTGATGTCCTCGCCCCGGATCAGCCGGGGCCGTCCCACGGCGGCCACCACGATGTCCGCCTCGCGTACGACGGACGACAGGTCCGTCGTACGCGAATGGCAGTACGTCACCGTGGCGTCCCGGCCGAGCAGCAGCATGCCGACCGGCCTGCCGAGGATCGCGCTGCGGCCGACGACGACGGCCCGCCTCCCGGCGGGGTCGACGTCGTACGCGTCCAGGAGCCGCATGATGCCGCCGGGTGTGCACGACACGAAGCCCGGCAGACCGAAACTCATCGCCGCGTACGAGCTCAGGGTGACCCCGTCGACGTCCTTCGCCGGAGCGATGGCCTCGAAGGCGGCGCGCTCGTCGATGTGCGGTCCCACGGGGTGCTGGAGCAGGATGCCGTGCACAGCCGGATCGTCGGACAACGCCCTGAGCTCGGCGACCAGTTCGGCCGTCGTGATGCCGGCGGGCAGCGCCAGATGCCGGGACTCGATTCCCGCCCCGCGGCTGCGGTTCCGCTTCATCCGGACGTAGGTGACGGAGGCGGGGTCCTCGCCGACGAGCACCGTCGCCAGACAAGGGGCCACGCCTGTACGGATTTTGAGGTCGGCCGCGCGCCGCGCGGTGTCCTTCAGGATCCGGTCGGCGAGACCGGCGCCGTCCATGAGCTGGGCCTGGGACATGAGTTCCTCCGGAGCGCTGCTGACAGTCGCCCAGGCGCGCGGCTGAGACATCTGCGTCAGGCCGCTCCCCGGTGGTACTCCACCTCAGCGCCAGTCACGGCCCGCCGACCAGACTAGCCCGTACGATCACCTGCCCGTGGCGCCCTGTGGGCATGGCCGGCCCGCCGGAGGATGCCGGGCCGATCACCCGGAGATCGGGGCGGGCCGATCGCCGCCGGTAGGGGTGCGGCTCACCGGGGCCGGATGCGCAGCCTTCGCGCGGCGCGCGGCGTCGGAGGACGCGGGTGCGAACGCGCTGTCCGCAGGAGCGAGTCCAACAGCGAGGCGGACACCCGCAGTCCCGCCGCGGAAACCGCTCGTCGCCGCCGAGGATGGTGCGGGCGGGACCTCCCCATCGCCGCACCCGCCGAGAAGGTCCAGGTCAGACGAGATTCGACCTGGACCCTCGGCCAACTCCTCCCTACTCGTCCCATGCCTGTACCAGTGTCTGCTCGATGATCTTCCCGTCGCGCAACGACATCATCGACGTGCTCATCACCCGCACCCCGTCCGCGTAGACGCAGGTTTCGGTGTAGGCGACGTGGTCGCCCTGGACGACGCACTGGTCCATCTTGTGCGTCATGTCCCGGCTGTAGACGTCGTTGAGCATCTCGGCGATCTCGGTGCGACCGTGTTTGACCATCGGGTGACTGGGCTGTGTGTTGCGGTCCACGACGCGCAGTTCCGCGTCGTCCGCGTAGAGCGACAGCAGATCTGCCGCACTGTTTCCCTCAATGCCCCGGCGCAGCACCTCGGTGTCGAAGGCGGGGGCTGCCGCTGTGCCCATGAGTGACCTCCTCAGGAAGGCGCGGACCGGCCAGGAGCCGACCGCGAAGCGCCTCATCACCGAGCCTCCTCCGCCCGGCTGCCCACGGCAAACGCAAGAGCCCGATCCGCCTCTCGGGTGAGCGCGGCCCCCGGGCCGTGTCCGCCCGGGGGCCGATGCCGTTGCTGATTGCATGATCTCAACACGACGTATCGTCGCCGCCGTTGGTCTCGCCGTCGGCGTCACGGGACTCGCCGCGCCGATGGCGACGGCCGCGGGCTCCGAGGCCCACGACGCCGGAAAGGTGAACCCCGTCTCCGCGCTCGACGCGCTCGCCGTGAGCGGCGTTCCCGCCGCCCACCAGGGCGAGCTTCCGCGGCCCTCGGCCCAGCTCGGCGGCCTGAACCGGCTGAACGACCTGAACCAGCCCACCGACCTCGCGGCGCCCGCCACCGGGGTGCTCGGGGGGATCGAGAGCTAGCAGGCGTCGAGAGCCGCTGGGCGACGGGCCTCGCCGGAGGCGACCGCGACGGACCCCGGCGAAAGAACGATGTTCCGCCGGACCCGCCCTCCCTGGCGCGAGGCCCGGTCCGCCTTGGCCGTGGCTCGGCCTCGGGCCGGTCCGCCTTGGCGTGGCTCGGTCCGCCCTGGCCCGTTCGGCCCCGGTTCGGCCCGGCCCAGCCGGGTCAACCGCCGGCCGCCACGCTCACCGATCCCCGGCACGCGTCGGCCTGCGCCTTCACCGATCGGCAGGTCGCTCGCCGCGCGGATATCCAGGAGGCCCGGTTCGCCGGGTGAAATCGACTTCGCCCCGTGCCCCCGGGATGCCCGTACCCGTACCCCCTCCGCGTACCGCGGTACGGAACGCGATGGGTGCCTGCCCGGCACGCTGGTGGAAGTACTTGGCGAAGTTCGTGGCGCTCGAGAAGCCCAGCTGGGCGGCGATGCGGGCGGCGGCCAGATCGGTGTGGGCGAGCAGCCGCTTGGCCTCCAGGACGACCCGGCGGTCGATGAACTCCTTGGCGCCGATCCCGGCCGAGTCGAGGGCGGCCCGGGACAGCGTGCGGGCGGAGTAGCCGAGGGCGAGGGCGTAGTCGTCCACCCGGCGGGTGCGCGCGAAGTCCCGCTCGACGGTCTCGCGGAAGCGAAGAAAGGTTTCTCTTGGCCCGGTGGCAGGTCTGTGGGGTCCCTCCAGATGAGCCAGGCGCAGGATCAGCACGTCCAGCAGATGACGCAGTACGGCGACGCGCGCGTCGAGCGGAAGCCGTCCCGGCGCCTGGAACTCGTGCTCCAGATGCGCGGTGGCCACCCGCAGCGCGGCGGCGTCCTCGGCCTTCGGGGTGCGCAGCACGCGTGCGTGGGGATCGTCGAGCCGGGCCGCGCGGACAGTGGCCCCGCCCGGGAAGTCCCGCTCGAAAGCGATCAGCGTCCCCTCGGCCCCGGTGAGATCTCCCCACTGGAGGACCTGTCCGGGGCGCGTCCACAGCCAGGAGCCGCGCTCGACGTCGTGGGCGGTGAAGTCCACGGTCTGGTGGAGCGTGCCGGAGGCGAGCGTGACCACCTGGTGGAAGGCGGGGCGCTGCGGCACCCCGAGATCGGTTCCGTGGGCGCGGGACCGGGCGCGCAGCGCGGCGAGCGAGATCACTTCCAGTCCGGCGGGTGTGCCGACGGGGGCCGTGAAGATGATCTCGGGGATGGCCTGCCCGGCCGGGTGTCGGTTTTTGACCATCGTCAGTCGCCTGTGCATCCGAGTGGGACGTGCCTCCCCGCCTGGTTGCGGGGGGTCGCGAGCGGACGACCGCCCCGCGTGGCGGAAAGAGGGCATCACCATAGAGGAGAGCCGGTCCTTGGCCAAGGAATTCAAGGAGATCGCCGACGTTCCGAAATGTTCGGGTGGTCCGGCGGGATCGGTGAGTCCTCCGGCGGGACGGGTCTCCTCCAGGAGCGGGTCCGAGTGCGGGCGGGCCCGCCCGCGTACCCAGGGCCCCGCGAACCGGCCCGGGACACGTCGTCGGCAGCGCGCAGCACAGGTCCGGGTCGCGGTCGTGCGGCTTCGGCCCGTGCTCGGCGTCCTGCTCGGCCACGCTCCGAAGCGTCTCTTCCGCTCCTTCCGCCGGTACGCGGTGCCGGAGCGAGGTCATGACGCCGAGGTCAGCCCGCGGTCGCGAGGAACTGGGTCGCGGCCAGTTCGGCGTAGAGCGGATCCGCGGCGACGAGTTCCCGGTGGGTGCCCACGGCGCGTACGCGGCCCGCGTCCATCACGACGATGCGGTCGGCCGTCGTGACCGTGGACAGCCGGTGCGCGACCACCAGAACCGTGGTCGTACGGGCCACATCGGCGACCGTGTCGCGCAGCGCGGCCTCGTTGACGGCGTCGAGCTGTGAGGTGGCCTCGTCGAGGAGCAGCAGCCGGGGCCGGCGCAGCAGGGCCCTGGCGATGGCCACGCGCTGGCGCTCGCCGCCCGAGAGCCTGGTGCCGCGATGGCCGACCAGTGTGTCCAGGCCGAGCGGCAGCCGGGCGACCAGGCCGTCGAGGCGGGTCGTCTTCAGGACCCGCGTCAGCTCGCCCTCCTCGGCCTCCGGATTGCCGAGCAGGAGGTTGTCGCGCAGGGAGCCCGACAGCACCGGCGCGTCCTGCTCCACATAGCCGATGGCGGACCGGAGCAGGGGCAGATCCCATTCCTCCAGCGCGCGGCCGTCCACGGTGATGAGGCCCGCCTCGGGATCGTAGAACCGCTCGATGAGCGAGAAGACGGTGGTCTTGCCCGCGCCGGACGGGCCGACGAACGCGGTCAGGCCGCGCGCCGGCACGGTGAACGTCACCCCGTGGTGGACGTACGGCAGATCGTCGGCGTACCGGAAGCGCACGTCGTCGAAGGCGAGCGCGGCCGGTTCGGCGCCCGGGGAGGGCAGCGGCGCGGGCAGGGAGGCCGGCTCCGCGGGCAGCCGCAGGGCCTCCTCGATACGGGCGAGCGCGGCGGCTCCGGTCTGGTACTGCGTGACCGCGCCGACGACCTGCTGGATCGGTGACATCAGGTAGAACACGTAGAGAAGGAAGGCGACCAGGGTGCCGACGTCGATGGCGCCGGTCGCGACCCGGGCGCCGCCCACCGCGAGGACCGTGATGAAGGCGATCTGCATCGCCAGACCGGCCGTATTGCCCGCGGCCGCCGACCACTTGGCTGCCCGCACGCTCTGCCGCCAGGACTCCTCGGCGGCCTCGTGGACGGTCCGCTCCTCACGGTGCTCGGCGCCGGACGCCTTGATCGTGCGCAGCGCGCCGAGGGTCCGCTCCAGCGAGGCCCCCATCACGCCGACGGCGTCCTGAGCCCGCCTGCTCGCCCGGTTGATGCGCGGCACGATCAGGCCGAGCACCGCACCCGCGCACAGCACCACGCCCAGCGTCACGCCGAGCAGCACCACATCGACCAGGCCCATCATCACCACCGTCGCGACGAGGGTGAGGCCGCCGGTGCCGAAGCCGACCAGGGAGTCGGTCGTGACCTCGCGCAGCAGGGTCGTGTCCGAGGTGATGCGGGCCATCAGGTCGCCGGGCTCGCTGCGGTCCACGGCGGGTATGCGCAGTCGCAGCAGATACGACGAGAGGGCGCGTCGCGCGCCGAGCACCACCGACTCAGCGGTGCGCCGCAGAACGTACGAACCCAGCGCCCCCACCGCTGTGTTGGTCACCACCAGGGCCGCCATGCCGAGCAGGGCCCGTCCGATCGGACGGTCGTGCGACAGGTCGTCGATGAGCCCGCGTGCCACCAGCGGCAGCAGCAGGCCGGTGGCCCCGGTCGTGAGCGCCAGCAGCGCGCCGGCGAACAGCGCCCAGCGGTGCGGTCGTACGTACCCGAGCAGCAGGCGCCACGCGGGCACCTCGGGCTCGGCCTCGGTCAGGCTCACGGTGCTCCTCGCGGGAGTTGAGACGGAGCGCTCAGGCTACGTCGGCGGCGCGCCCGGACCGGTCCCGCGTGTCCCGAGTCCGCGTGGACTCGGGACACGCGCTCCCCAAGTGCCGCAGGCGTGGCGCCGAGGTCCGCCGGGCGCGGCCGGTTGTGCGGGAGCCGGGCGAGCGGCGCGGCGAGCGAGTTCGCGGTGGTCACCAGCGGGCCGGTGCCGACGGCGGCCCGCACCCGCAGGCCGGCCGCGTTCACCGGAGCGGGTACGGCGAGGAAGCCGCCGCCCACGCCCAGCGGCCGTTCGCCGTACCGGGACCGGGGCCGTCGCGGGCCACCTGGCCTTCTACCGGCCGGTCACACCGTAGGGTCGGCTGACGGAACGTCGATCTAGGGAAGGGCCCACTCACATGGCGCAGGAAGTACGGGGCGTGATCGCACCGGGCAAGAACGAGCCGGTGCGCGTCGAGACCATCGTCGTGCCCGATCCGGGGCCGGGCGAGGCCGTGGTGAAGATCCAGGCCTGCGGGGTCTGCCACACGGACCTGCACTACAAGCAGGGCGGTATCAACGACGACTTCCCGTTCCTGCTCGGCCACGAGGCGGCCGGAATCGTGGAGTCGGTCGGCGCCGGTGTCACGGACGTGGCACCCGGCGACTTCGTGATCCTCAACTGGCGTGCGGTGTGCGGGCAGTGCCGGGCGTGTCTGCGCGGACGCCCCTGGTACTGCTTCAACACCCACAACGCCAAGCAGAAGATGACGTTGAAGGACGGCACCGAGCTGTCCCCGGCCCTCGGCATCGGCGCCTTCGCGGAGAAGACGCTCGTCGCCGCCGGACAGTGCACCAAGGTCGACCCCTCGGTCTCCCCGGCGGTCGCCGGACTGCTCGGCTGCGGTGTGATGGCCGGCATCGGCGCCGCCATCAACACGGGCAACGTCGGCCGGGGCGACACGGTCGCGGTGATCGGCTGCGGCGGCGTCGGCGACGCGGCGATCGCCGGCTCCCGGCTCGCGGGCGCGGCGAAGATCATCGCCGTGGACATCGACGACCGCAAGCTCACGACCGCCCGGAAGCTCGGCGCGACGCACACCGTCAACTCCCGTGAGACCGACGCCGTCGAGGCGATCCGCGAACTCACCGGCGGCTTCGGCGCCGACGTCGTCATCGAGGCCGTGGGCCGCCCGGAGACGTACCAGCAGGCCTTCTACGCCCGCGACCTCGCCGGCACGGTCGTCCTCGTCGGCGTGCCCACCCCCGAGATGAAGCTCGAACTCCCGCTGATCGACGTCTTCGGACGCGGCGGTGCCCTCAAGTCCTCCTGGTACGGCGACTGTCTGCCCTCCCGCGACTTCCCCATGCTGATCGACCTGCACCTCCAGGGGCGCCTCGACCTGGGCGCGTTCGTGAGCGAGACGATCGCGCTGGACGACATCGAGGCGGCCTTCGAGCGGATGCACCACGGCGACGTGCTGCGCTCGGTGGTGATCCTGTGACGGGCGCCCGCATCGAACACCTCGTCACCTCGGGCACGTTCTCACTCGACGGCGGCACCTGGGACGTCGACAACAACGTGTGGATCGTGGGCAACGATCACGAGGCGATCGTGATCGACGCCGCTCATGACGCCGACGCCATCGCCGAAGCGGTGGGAGACCGGCGCCTGACGGCGATCGTGTGCACCCACGCCCACAACGACCACATCGACGCCGCCCCCGCCCTGGCGGAGCGCACCGGCGCCACCATCTGGCTCCACCCCGACGACCTGCCGCTGTGGAAGGTCACCCACCCGGACCGGCTGCCCGACGCCTGGCTCCAGGACGGCCACGTCATCGAGGCGGCGGGCGCGGACCTGACCGTGCTGCACACCCCGGGCCACGCCCCGGGCGCGGTCTGCCTCTACGACCCGGGCCTCGGCACCCTCTTCTCCGGCGACACCCTCTTCCAGGGCGGCCCGGGGGCGACCGGCCGGTCCTACTCCCACTTCCCGACGATCATCGAATCGATCCGCGACCGGCTGCTCTCCCTGCCGGCCGACACCGTCGTCCGCACGGGACACGGCGATTCGACCACGATCGGCGAGGAGGCTCCGCACCTGGAGGAGTGGATCGCCCGAGGCCACTGACGCCGCCCGACCCCCCCCGGGAGGGTCCGCGGCCGGCGTGCCGCGCCGGACGTCCGTTTCCACCGTGCCGCGACACGGTGGAAACACCGCACAGATACCTGACAGAAGATGTCCGGCTTCCGCGAGACGCTCGTAAGAACACATGGGTGACAGCAGCCCGTGGACGCTACGCGCACGGAGGTCGGACATGTCAGGGCCGTTGGAGGGCACGCTGCGGGACCGGGTCGCCCTGGTGGCGGGCGCGACCCGGGGCGCGGGCCGCGGAATCGCCGTGGAACTGGGCGCGGCCGGCGCCACCGTCTACGTGACAGGGCGCAGCACGCGTGAACGGCGCTCGGAGTACGACCGTCCGGAGACCATCGAGGACACCGCGGACCTGGTCACCGCGGCCGGCGGGCGGGGCATCGCGGTCCCCACGGACCACCTCGTCCCGGCCGAGGTGGCCGCGCTCGTGGCCCGGATCGCGGACGAACAGGGCCGCCTCGACGTCCTGGTCAACGACATCTGGGGCGCCGAGAAACTCTTCGAGTGGGACGTCCCCGTCTGGGAGCACGACCTCGACAACGGGCTCAGAACGCTCCGGCTCGCCGTGGAGACCCACGCGATCACCAGCCACCACGCGCTGCCCCTGCTGCTGCGCCGTCCCGGCGGCCTGGTCGTCGAGATGACCGACGGCACGGCAGAGTACAACCGGGACACCTACCGGGTCTCGTTCTTCTACGACATCGCCAAGTCGGCCGTACTGCGCATGGCGTTCGCCCTCGGACACGAACTGGGCCCGCGCGGCGCCACCGCCGTGGCGCTCACCCCCGGCTGGCTGCGCTCGGAGATGATGCTCGAAACGTTCGGCGTGACCGAGGAGAACTGGCGCGACGCCCAGGAACGCGTCCCGCACTTCGGGATCTCCGAGACGCCCTCCTACGTGGGACGCGCGGTCGCCGCGCTGGCCGCCGACCCCGAACTGCCGCGCTGGAACGGGAAATCCCTCTCCAGCGGACAACTCGCCCAGGTGTACGGCTTCACCGACCGGGACGGCAGCCGCCCGGACGCCTGGCGCTACATGGTCGAAGTGCAGGACAGGGGGAAGCCGGCGGACGCGACGGGGTACCGCTGAGGGGAGCGGCCCGGAAGCCGGATCAGGCGGGTGTGAACGTCTGCCCCACGGGCCGTCCGCTCGCGGTCGAAGCGGGCCCGGTCGCCCCGCACGATCGCCGGATACGAGCCGAGGGTGCCGATGACACGCCGATCAGCGCCGGGAGTTGCTGGATGAAGGCCGACATGGGCGCACGGTATCTGTCGCCGCGACGATCACGGCAGTACCTTCCCTGCCATGACTGCGATCACCGCGCTGAGGCGCTTCGAGGGATACGGGGTTCTGATCACGGGTGCGGCCCGCGGCATCGGCGCGGCGACCGCCCGCCGCCTCGCCGAGGAAGGCGCTCAAGTCCTGGTCACCGACGTGGACTTGGCGCAGGCCGAGAAGACGGCCGCCGCGCTGCGTGAACTCGGCGCGCGGGCCGAGGCGTTCACCTGCGACGTGGGGGAACGGGCGCAGGTCGAGGCCGCGGTGGCGTACGCCGTGGACGCCTTCGGTTCGCTCGACGTCCTGGTCAACAACGCCTTCCGGTGCAGCCCCGACGCCCCGCTGTTCGAGGACGAGAGCGACGAGGTGTGGGCCGGTGACCTGGACATCACCCTGACCGGCGCCTACCGCTGCGCCCGCGCGGCGCTCCCGCACCTGGTCGCCTCCGGCCGCGGGGCCATCGTCACCATCGGCTCCGTCAACGGCATCCAGGACTTCGGCAACCACGCCTACAGCGCGGCCAAGGCGGGACTGATGTCGCTCACCCGCACCCTGGCCGGCCACGCCGCGAGCCGGGGCGTCCGCGTCAACCTGGTGGCACCGGGAACCGTCCGCACTACGGCCTGGGAAGGCCGCGAGGACGATCTCGTCATCGCGGCCGGGCTGTATCCGCTGGGCCGGGTCGGTGAACCGGAGGACATCGCCGCCGCCGTCGCCTTCCTCGCCTCCCGCGACGCGTCCTGGATCACCGGCACGACCCTGTGCGTCGACGGCGGTCTGACCGGCGTGAACACCGCGTTCCGGCAGGCGGTCGTGCTCCACGGCGACGACGGTCACGGCGACGCCCAGAGCGGGAGCGGGGGTGTCCGGACGCGCGGCTTCGCGCAGTGACACTCGACGGCGCCGAACGCCCGCTCCGCGTCTGGACCGGCGTGCCCAGCGAGGAATGTCACTGTTTCGTCCCGGCGCCGTCGGCCGTACAACGCAATACCCTCAAGGGCGGTCTAGCAGGCAGACAAGAAGACGGACACGACAGGAAGGCCCGCCATGGGGGACATTCGCAGACGAGGAGCCGTCGCGCTCGGGCTCACCGGACTGGTGGCACCGCTCACCCTCGCACTGGGCTCGACGCCGGCGCAGGCCGCGAGCTGTACGACGGCCACCGGCCCGAACCAGAAGCAGGTGGAGAAGTTCCTCGGGCGGCCCGTCGACGGACGGCAGTCCGCCGCCGACTGCAAGGCGATACAGGGCTTCCAGACCAAGCACGGCATCACCCCGAACATCGGCTACGCGGGACCCGTCACCTGGGGCGTGATGGATCTCATGAACAAGCAGAAGGCCGTGGGGAACAGCCCCAACCGGGACGGCAAGTGCCCGGTGAACAAGGGCCGTATCGCTTGCGTCAACCTCACGCTCCAGCTCAGCTGGATCCAGGACGGCAGCCGGCTCGTCTACGGACCCGTCCCGGTCCGCACGGGCAGGGACGGCTACGAGACCCGCACCGGCCTCAAGAAGATCTACTGGCGTGACATCGACCACGTCTCGAACCTCTACAACGTGTCCATGCCGTACAGCCAGTTCTTCGACGGCGGTCAGGCCTTCCACTCGGTGGGCCTCAGCATGTGGAACCCGCCCGGTTCGCACGGCTGCGTCAACATGACCCCGACCACGGCCAAGAAGTACTGGTCGTTGCTCAAGAACGGCGACGACGTCTCCGTGTACGGCCGCAAGCCCGGTACCTGAGACCCGAGTGACGAGGTTCACGGTCCGTTATGTCGCCCGATGAGCCTTTACTCACACCATCTTCACGTCAGGGACCGTATGCTTCACGCCATGTGCACCACTCTTGACAACGACACTCAGCGATCCGCTGCCGAAGTCAACGAGGAGATCCGGGCCCTCTGGTTCCGGGCGGGTGGGACGCTGAGCATGGAAGAGCGGCGCGAGTACCAGGCCCTCGTCCTCGAATGGGCGGAAGCCGCCCCGTCGTCGGGGACTCGGGCCGCCTGACCTTCCGCGTCCGGCCGGGCTCCCCGATCCAGGGGAGCCACCGCCTCGGACTTCGTCACCGCCCTCCGGCGGCCCGGCTCCAACTCCGGTCACCCGGAGCCGACTTTGAACCGCTCCGTCACAACGACGGACCGCTCGGTCACCAGGGCGGACCACTCAGCCCCAACTCTGCGAATACTGCCGCCGATAGGCCTTGCGGTCCTGCTCGGTACGGATGAAGCGGGTCGCCACCAGCGCGATGATGCTTCCCCCGATGACGAGCAGGCCGGGGCCGACGTTCTGCGGGTCGGTGAGCTCGGACACGAACGTCTGGGCCGTCTCCGTACCGCCCACCGCCTCCACCGCGCCGGGTGCCGCCGCACCCGGCGCTCCCGGCGAGGCCTTGGCCGCCGCGGACGTGGAGGGCGCGAGGGACGGCTGGGCCGCGCTGCCGGCGGAGCCCTGCGGCGCCTGACCCGCGAGCTTCACACCCAGCGCCGTCAGGGCCTCGTTGATGGGCTGGAAGAACGTCGTACCGCCGGTCTTGCAGTCCCCGTTGCCGCCCGAGGTCACCCCCAGCGCGATGCCGTCGGAGAACAACGGGCCGCCGCTGTCGCCCGGTTCGGCGCACACCGTGGTCTCGACCAGCCCGGTGACGGTGCCCTCCGGGTAGTTGACCGTCGCGTTGAGCGCGGTCACCTTGCCGTCGTGCAGCCCACTGGTGCTGCCGCTGCGGAAGACCCGCTGGCCCACGGTCGGATCGGCGGCGCCGGTGATCCGCACGCCGTTGCCGCCGCCGATGGCGACGACGTTGGTCCCGGGCGACGTCTGCTGCCCGCTGTCGTACTGGATGAGGGAGAAGTCGCTGCCGGGGAACGCCGTGGTGATCGTCCGGCCCACCTGCTGCCGGCCCGTGTTGTCGGAGAACCAGACCGATCCGGCGGGGCCGCAGTGTCCGGCGGTGAGGATGAACTCGCCCTGCCCGTTGGTCACATTGAACCCCGCCGAGCAGCGGCCGCCGGTCGAGAAGATCGCCTGTGCCCCGTTCACCCGCGTGGTGAACGTGCCCTGGGTCCGCTGCATCGTCACCGAGTCGCCGATGCCGTGGGCCAGTTTCGTCATGCGCGACCAGTCGGTGGCGGAGACCGTGCTGTCGGCCTGCACCACCACCTCGTTCTTCGTGTAGTCCACCGCCCACGCGGTGCCCGGCACCCGGGGCGCCGAACTCAGCGTATGTGCGGCGGACTTGAGGTCCTGCATGCTGTGGGTCACGACTTTCGGACGAGCACCCGCCCGCTTCACCGCGTCCGCCGCGTCGGCGTCGGTGACCGCCACGACGGGACGCCCGTCGGCGGCTATCCAGTTGCCGGCGGTCCGTGACGTGCCCAGCCGGGACACCAGCCCGGCACCCTTGTCCGCCGCGGCCTGCGCCGAACTCGCCGTGCCGCGCGACGCGTCGGACGGTTCGCTCGCCATGGCGCGCGTCACCATGAACCCCCCGCAGAGCAGCCCGCCGACGGCCGCGAGGCGCGCCCCCCGTCGGACGATCCGTCGTCGTGCGTGCCTCATGCATGGGCTCCCGAAGCCGTACGGAGCGGCGTCACCGCCGCCGAGGGCCCCGGTCGAGGGCCCTCCACTCATACGTGCGGCCACGCCCGCGTGTTCACCGCCGCCCGGAGGTCTCGCACAGTGGCCGGTTCGCGTCGGGAACCGGCTGCCATGATGAGCGCATGCGTGTGCTGATCCCGCTCCCCGACCACGACTTCGACGTCACCGAAGTCGCCGTACCCTGGCGGATGTTGACGCGGGAGGGCCACGACGTCGTCTTCGCCACCGAGCACGCGGGCACCCGCCCGGAGGCGGACCCGCGGCTCCTGACCGGCGTACTGTTCGGACAGCTCGGCGCGGAGCCGGAACCCCGCCGCTTCCACGGGGAATTGACCGAGTCCGCCGAGTTCCGGGCCACCGTCTCCTGGGCCGACCTGGACGTCGCGGACTTCGACGGACTGCTCCTGCCGGGCGGACACGCGCCGGGCATGCGGCAATACCTCGGCTCAGCGCCGCTGCAACGGCAGATCGCCCGGTTCTGGGCCCTGCGAAGGCCCGTCGGCGCGATCTGCCACGGCGTCCTCGTCCTCGCCCGCGCCCAGGACCCCGCCACCGGCCGCGGCGTCCTCGCCGGCAGCCGTACGACCTGCCTGCCCAAATACATGGAACGCACCGCGTACTTCACCACGGCCTGGCGCCTCGGCCGCTACTACCGGACCTACCCCGCCTACGTCGAGGACGAGGTCAGGGCTGCCCTCACCGAGCCGGGCGGGCGGTTCGAACGCGGCCCGCGCACACTCACCCGGCGCGGCACCGCGACCGACGACACCGATGCCTTCGTCGTCCAGGACGGCCACTACCTCTCCGCCCGCTGGCCGGGGGACGCCTACCTCTTCGGCCGCCGCTACCTCGACCTGCTGCGCGGCACACCGGGCCCCGAGGGCGGCGCGACCTGATCCCGCCGGGCCGCGCCCAGGACCGGGTGCCGTCGGCATCCGCCACATGACCGGCCTTGACAGGTCCTATGTGAGGGCACGCGTCCGGGCGGTCACCTCGTCCCGCGTCAGATACACATCCGTACGCTCGAAGTCCCGCAGGGTTCCCTTGCGGTCCGCGAGGAAGCCGGTGCGCACGAAGTCGTCACCCGCGACGGCGTTGAGCAGCCAGTTGGCGCCCGTACGGAACCGGGCGGCGCCCGTGCGCAGCGCGTACAGGTGGTATCCGCGGGCCACGACCTGCGCGGGCGCGCCCTTGAGGCCGAAGCCGAGCGGTTTGGACACGGCGTCGTGGCCGCCGAGGTCGACGACCAGGCCCAGGTCCCGGTGCCGGTAGGGGAAGGTGGGCTCTCCGCGCAGCTTCGCCGTCAGGACCTTGGCGGCGTGCCGGCCCTGCCGGGCCGCGTGCTGGGCGGTCGGCGGGCAGGGGGAGCCGTCGTCCTTGGCGAGGTCGGGCACCGCCGCCGCGTCGCCCAGCGCGAACACCCCGTCGAGTCCCGGCACCCTGAAATCGGGCTCGGTGACGATCCGTCCGCGCACGGTCTCCGCGCCCAGCGAGTCGACCAGCGGGCTCGCCGCGACGCCCGCGGTCCACACCAGCGTCCGCGAGGGCAGCACCCGTCCGTCGGTGAGGGTGACCTCGTCCTTGGTGACGGAGGCGACGGACGTGCCCAGCGAGATCCGCACGCCGCGGTCGCTCAGCATCCGCAGAGCGCTCAGGCCCAGTTTGTCGCCCAGTTCGGGCAGCAGCTTCGGGGCGACGTCGACCAGATGCCACTTGATGAGGCCGGGGTCGATGCGGGGGTGGTAACGCTGGGCCGCCGCGGTGGTCAGGCGTTGCAGACAGGCCGCCGTCTCGGTGCCCGCGTATCCGCCGCCGACCACCACGAACTGAAGCCGTGCCGCCTTTTCCGCGTCGTCCGCCGCGGCCGCCGCCAGGTCGAGCTGGGCGATCACGTGGTCGCGCAGATACACGGCCTGGGCGAGTGTCTTCATACCGCGCGCCTCGTCCGCGAGGCCGGGGATGTCGAAGGTGCGGGTCACGCTCCCCGGAGTGAGGAGCAGATAGTCGTAGCGCAGATCGACGAGGTCCCCGGTGATCTTGCGGACGACGCAGACCTTCGCTCCCGGATCGACACCGATCACCCCGCCCGGCACCAGCGCGGTGCGGCGCAGGATCCGGCGCAGCGAGGGTGCCACCGACTGGGGGGTGAGAACACCGGCGGCGACGTGCGGCAGCAGCGGCAGGTACAACTGGTAGTCGGTGGGGCTGATCAGGGTGATCCGGGCCTCGCCGGGGGTGAGCGTCCGTTCGAGGCTCCGGGCGGCCTCGACTCCGGCGAAACCCGCGCCGACGATGACGATGTTCGGTCCTTGCATCCGAGCAGCCTCTCTCCACTGGTGCCAGCCGCGAGCCCCAGGCTCACACGCGCCGCGTGGGGCTGCCACCGCACCACGGGCGTCAGCCGTGCGGGCGAGTATCTCTACCGATCAGTAACTATTCCTTCCCCCTCCGTACATGCGTGGACGCGAACATGTCATGGCGGCGGCGGTCCGGGTACCGTCGCCGTCGCGATGTACGGACTCGACCGACAGATGTGAACAGGGGACAGGCATGACAGGACTTGGTGTGGGGCGCCGGATGGGCGTGGTGTCGGCGGTCGTGGCGCTGGGGATCGGAGGGACGGTCACCGCGGCCGGGTCCGCCGCCGCGGCCCCGGCCCGGGTGGTCGCGAGCACGTCCGCGACGGCCGGCGTCGACTACGCCACCTGGCAGAACGACGTCCAGGCCGTCATCGACCAGGCGGTGCCGTACGTCGAGCGGCGCACCGCGAACGCCGGCGGCCAGAAGCTCGCGGTCGTCTTCGACATCGACAACACCGCGCTGGAGACGGACTTCCACCCCTGGTACGAGCTGCCCACCCCGGCGGTCAAGGCGTCGCTGGCGCTCGCCCGCTACGCGCACTCGCGCGGTGTCGCCGTCTTCTTCGTGACCGCCCGTCCGGGCATCATCGCCGCCGAGACGACGTGGAACCTGAAGAGCGTCGGCTACCCGGTCGACGGACTCTACGTGCGTGACCTGCCGGACCTTTTCAGCGAGGTCGGCGCCTACAAGACCGGCAAGCGCGAGGAGATCGAGTCCCTCGGCTACACGATCATCGCCAACGTCGGCAACAACACCACCGACCTGGTCGGCGGCCACGCCGAGCGCACGTTCAAGCTGCCGGACTACGACGGCCAGCTGTCCTGACCCGGACGGTCGGCAGGTCCTGACCCGGACGGCTCGGGCGCCGCGGGGCGCACGGACGGGGCCGCCTACACTGCGGCCATGGACGAGGCTTCGCTGGACGCGCTGGGATCGGGCAAGTACCTGCTGATCACCAGCTACCGCAAGAACGGCACGGGGGTGGCCACGCCGGTATGGGTGGTGCGGGACGGTGCGGCGCTGGGCGCCTGGACCGTGGCGGACAGCTGGAAGGTGAAGCGCATCCGCAACCGGGCCGACGTCCTGGTCGGCCCGTGCGACGTGCGCGGCAGGCCGACGGGGGAGCCGGTCCCCGCCACGGCCGAGATCGTCGACGCGGCGGACACCGTCCGCTACCGGAAGCTCATCGCCCGCAAGTACGGGGTGATGGGCCGTCTCACCCTGTTCGGCAGCCGTCTGCGCCGCGGCGAGAGCGGCACGGTCGGCATCCGCATCACCCTCTCCTCGTGACGCCGTCGCACCTTCGCACCACCTCTCCGTGACGTCTCTCCGTGACGTCGTGACGCCGTGAGTTCGCGGTCGTACGGGGGTCCCGCACAGTCCGGACCCCCGTACGGCCGCTTTCGGCTTTCCGGGGCGGGACGCGGCACCGGCCGCGGCGCGCGCAGACGCAGGCCGGGCCGGTTCGCCGGGGTGCGGGTATCCACCTGGCTCGCGAGTTGGCCGGATGTGTTCTGTGGGAAGCGTTGACTAGAAAGCGCTTACCGCTTACGTTCCCGTTCAGCAGCGTGACCCGCGTGTGACATCTCGTATACGAGACATCAGATCTCCGAGCCGCACCACCTGGGCAAGTCGCCGTCTCCAGCCCGCGTTCAGTCCGTACGCGTAATGCCGCACGCCGCGTGCTGTTCAGATACAGGTACGTCGTTCGTGTACATGGCCTACGTCAACCCCGAAGGGACACACCCGCATGCGTACTCGCCCCCCACTGAAGCGCTCCCGCCTCGCCCTGCTGACGGCCGGGGCCGCCACTCTGGCGGTCACCACGGCCCTCGTCCTGCCGCAGTCGGCCGGAGCCGCCGAGACCACGCCGGTCGGCTTCGGCGCCGGGACCACCGGCGGCGGCAGCGCGACCGCCGTCACCGTCACGACGCTGGCCGCCTTCAAGACCGCCGTCACCGGTGACACGGCCAAGGTCGTGAAGGTCAGCGGCCTGATCTCGCTCAGCGGTCAGGTCGACATCGGCTCCAACACCACTGTCCTGGGCGTCGGTTCGGCCTCCGGGTTCACCGGTGGCGGGCTGCGCCTGAAGAAGGTCACCAACGTCGTCGTCCGCAACCTGAACATCAGCAAGCCGGTCGCGCCCGCCGACGGCATCACCGTCCAGGCCTCGACGAAGGTGTGGATCGACCACAACGCCTTCTCGTCGGACCTCGACCACGGCAAGGACTACTACGACGGCCTGGTCGACATCACGCACGCCTCCGACTACGTCACCCTCTCCTGGAACACCTTCAAGGACCACTACAAGGGCTCGCTCGTCGGCCACAGCGACAGCAACGCCAGCGAGGACACGGGGCACTTGCGGGTGACGTACCACCACAACTGGTTCAACAACGTCAACTCCCGTATCCCCAGCCTGCGTTTCGGCACCGGGCACTTCTACGACAACTACGTCGTCGGCGCCGACACCGCCGTGCACTCGCGCATGGGCGCCCAGATGCTCGTCGAGAACAACGTCTTCCGGAGCACGACGGTCGCCGTCACCACGAACCGCGACAGCGACGTGGACGGCTACGCCAACCTCACGGGCAACGACCTCGGCGGAGCCGCCACCGAGATCTCGCAGGTCGGCACGTTCACGAAGCCGCCCTACAGCTACACCGCGGAGCCGGCCTCGACCGTCGTCGCCTCGGTGACGTCCGGCGCGGGCACCGGAAAGCTCTGACGGCCCCGCCTTCGAGCATCCCCACGCGACCACCCCCACCTGGAAGAAGGCATCGGGGCATGACGTCATCAGCACGCCCGCGCGCCCGGCGGCGCGCTCTTACCGGCACCCTCGCCGCGCTCGGCCTCTCGGCCGCGCTGGTGATGGCCGACGGCGCCCTGACACCGGCGAGCGCCGCCACCTGGCCCACCGCGACCGGCAGTCAGGCCGTCTCCTCCACCATCTCGGTCTCCGGCACCAAGGACTACGGGATGAAGCGTCTCCACGGCACAGGCGACCTGGGCACGGACGGTCAGAGCGAGAGCCAGGGGCCGATCCTGGAACTGGCCGCGGGAACCGTCCTGAAGAACGTCATCATCGGCGCGCCCGCCGCCGACGGCATTCACTGCCTGGGCAGTTGCACCCTGCAGAACGTGTGGTGGGAGGACGTTGGTGAGGACGCGGCGACGTTCCTCGGCTCCTCGTCGTCCAACGTCTACACCGTCAGCGGTGGCGGCGCGAAGGAGGCCGGCGACAAGGTGTTCCAGTTCAACGGCGCCGGAACGCTGAACGTGTCGAACTTCGCGGTGCGGACCTTCGGCACGTTCGTCCGCTCCTGCGGCAACTGCAAGACGCAGTACAAGCGGACGATCAATCTCAACACCATCGAGGCGACCTACAAGGGAAACAAGCTCGTCGGCATCAACACCAACTACGGCGACAGCGCGACCCTCAAGGCCATCAAGATCGTCGGGGACAGCGGCAAGAAGATCGTCCCCTGTCAGAAGTACATCGGCAACAACACCGGGGCGGAGCCGACGACGAACGGCAGCGGCCCCGACAGCACCTACTGCAAGTACGCGACGTCCGACATCAGCTACGGCTGACGGTCGTCGCCCGGCGGCTGAACGGACCGGTCCCGCATGCCGGTTCGTCCAGCCGCCCACGGCTGTCCGGTCCCCGTCCGCCGTCCCGGTGCGGACCGTCCACCGGCTCTCAGTTCCAGCCGCCGTACGGGCCGTCGACGAGCTGGAACACCGGCTGCCGGCGCACCGGGTCCTGGGCGGTGGAGAGCTGGACCCGGTCACCGCCATGGATGGTGGCGGGCGAGCCCATGACGCGGCCCCGGACCGTGAAGCCCTCGACCATCTCGATGAGGGAGACGTTGCGGGCCGCCGGGGTGTTGCGGTGGATCACGGTGGAGTGGCGCACGATGCCCGTGCCCGCGCTCGCCTCCGTCCGCAGGTCGCTGCCCGCGCACACGGGACAGAGGAGGCGGTTGTACATGGCGGTGGCGCACCAGCGGCACCGCTGGAAGAGCAGCACGTCCCCGGTGCGCTCCGCGGAACCGGTGTCGAGCACGTCCGTCACGGGGCCGATGCCCGGGTGAAGAGCAATTCCTGGGTGGTACACGATGTCATCTCCCTGCGCTCAGCCGGAATCCGATGTGCGCGATCGTCGTGCACGACGACAGGTTATGGCACTCAGTGTCACGCGTAAAGGCACTGCGTACCCTCAAAATCGAGGGGAGGGGCGGGTGTCCGGCCCGAGCTCAGTCCCTCCCGAGCGTCGACTCGATCTCCTGGACCACGCGCCACAGGGGCGCTCCGCGCCGGGAGACGACGACCACCACGTCCTCCGGCTCCTCGTGCGCCGGTGCGCCGGGCGAGGAGCCGAACGTCTTCTGCACGTACCCGAGCGCCTGGTCGACCGCCGCTTCGGCGTCCCGCGTCCCGTCCGAACGCAGCCAGGAGCGCAGGGCGTTGTTGTGCGCGGCGACCACCGCCGCGGCGACGACATCGGCGCGCAGCGCGTCCGCGCGGGACCCGGCGGAGCGCCCGCGCAGATACTCGGCGAGGGCGCGCTCGTAACGCCAGACGACCGACAGCTCGTACGCGCGCAGGCCCGGGACCTTCTTGGTGAGGCGGTAGCGCTGGACGGAGAACGTCGGGTTCTCCGCGTACATGCGCAGGACGAGCCGGGCGGCGTCGCAGACGCGCCGGACCGGGTCGTCCGTGTCGGACTCCTCGCTCAGGAACGCCGTCATGTCGGCCAGGCAGCGCTCGTGGTCGGGGAAGACCACGTCCTCCTTGGAGGGGAAGTAACGGAAGAACGAACGGCGGCCGACGCCGGCGAGCGCCACGATGTCGTCGACCGTGGTCTCCTCGTAGCCGCGCTCCAGGAAGAGCTGGAAGGCGGCTCCCACCAGGGCGTCCCGCATCGGCGGTTTGACGGTGGTCGCGTCGGCGGCCTCACGGCGTCCTGGTGCCTCGTTCATGGTCGGAAACTAGCATCGAAGCCGAGGCGATGGCACTCGGTGCGCTCCGGGCAGGGAACTGAGTGCCCTGAACGGTGCCGGGATGATCACTTTCGCCGGGTCGCGCTGCGAAGTGCCGCGCCGAGCCTCCTTCGCGAAGCGCGCACACCGCCCCTTCGCGCTGACCGTCCGCACCGAATCCGAATCGCCGTCATGCGGCTCGCCGCCGACAGCCTCCCGGCCGGGCCCGCCACCTCGGAGCAAGGGACACCTTTTGTGGCGGATTCGCTTTCACTCGTCAAGTCCGCTCGTGCGGAGCGAAGTCGACAGCCCGTAGACGGCGATCGAATATGCGGTCGAGCCGTGGCCCGGCGCCAGGGAGTGTTCGGTGGCGACGGGCCTCGACCGGGCCGTGACGGTTCCCGACGGTTCCCGATCCGGACGGTCAGCGGTCGTTGCAGCTCGCCGAGAAGATGTCGTCGCCCGCGAGGTGCCCGTTCAGATGGGCCTGCAGGGCGACGCTCACCAGGGTCAGCAGGAGGTCGATGTCCGAGTCGACTTCGAGATGGATGGTCACCCAGCGGGAGCCGGGCACCATGCGGATGGCCGCGGAGGTCTTGAGATGGTCCTCGAAGCGCCGGATCGCCCGGTCCGTGAGGTGCAGGTCGACATCGTGGTCCGAATGGAAGTGGACGATCTCGCACTGCGCCGCGCACAGTGCGCGCCCCGTGCCGCAACTCGGCAGGGACTCGGCGAGATCCGGCCAGTTGGCCAGTCGCGTCATGGCTCTGGAGGCCAAGGTCATGCGCCCATCATGACGAGCACACCTCCCGGCCACCAGGACTTGGGGGAGATGTAATCCCCCCGCAGCCTGGGAATGTCCTGTTTTCGCCTCGAAAGGGAAGGCGCTCCACCTGGCCGCTCCGGCCCAGGACAAAGAAGAACGGCCCCGGACTCCATCTTGAGTTCTAGTGGTCGTCGCAACACCCCAGCTCAGGGGATGCGATGGATTTCAAGATCCGGGACCGTTCGATCAATCAGGGGACTCGTGCTCT
>NZ_JBVJCT010000046.1:0-6310 GCF_055588305.1 Streptomyces sp. NPDC042002
GATAGAACCCAAGAGGGAAAGCGCCCTCTCCAAAGACAAACGACCCCCCCCTCCCCCCCCCCCGCCCACCCCCCCCCCCCCCCCCCCCCTCCCCCCCCCCCCCCCCCCGCGTCGAGTTCTTCGACTGCTCGGGCCTGCGGCTGCTCTACCGCGCCAGACGCCGTGTCCTCGAGCGGGGCGGCCGGCTGCACCTGGTCTGCACCCATCCGCTGACGCTCCGCATGTTCCGGCTGACCGGGCTCTCGCGGGTGCTGCCGCCCTCGGCCTCGCCGGAGGAGGCGCTGAGCCGCCCGGAGGCCACTTCGCACCTCTCCTGAGAGTCCCGCCAACCGGCCGCCTAATCCCGGATCTTCGTGACCTGCCCGGCGCCGACCGTCCTGCCGCCCTCGCGGATGGCGAACTTCAGCCCTTCCTCCATCGCGATCGGCTGGATCAACTGCACCTCCATCATGGTGTTGTCGCCCGGCATGACCATCTCCGTCCCCCTGGGCAGGGTCACGACTCCGGTCACGTCCGTCGTACGGAAGTAGAACTGCGGCCGGTAGTTGTCGAAGAACGGCGTGTGCCGGCCGCCCTCGTCCTTGGAGAGGATGTAGGCGCGCGCCTCGAACCGGGTGTGCGGGGTCACCGAACCCGGCTTGATCACCACCTGCCCCCGCTCCACGTCCTCGCGCCTCACTCCGCGCAGCAGCAGCCCGACGTTCTCGCCCGCCCGGCCCTCGTCGAGGAGTTTCCGGAACATCTCGACGCCGGTGACGGTGGTCCGCGTCTTCTGCTCGTGGACGCCGATGATCTCGACCTCGCTGTTCACCTTCAGCACCCCGCGCTCGATCCGGCCGGTGACGACCGTGCCGCGGCCCGTGATGGTGAAGACGTCCTCGATCGGCAGCAGGAACGGCCGGTCCACATCACGCACCGGTTCCGGCACGAACGCGTCGACGGCCGCGAGGAGTTCGAGGATCGTCGCGCTCCACTCGGGGTCGCCCTCCAGCGCCTTGAGCGCGGACACCCGGACGACCGGCACGTCGTCGCCCGGGAACTCGTACGCGCTGAGCAGCTCGCGCACCTCCAGCTCGACGAGTTCCAGGATCTCCTCGTCGTCCACCATGTCGGTCTTGTTGAGCGCGACCACGATGTACGGGACGCCGACCTGCCGGGCCAGCAGGACATGCTCCTTGGTCTGCGGCATCGGGCCGTCGGTCGCCGCGACCACGAGGATCGCGCCGTCCATCTGCGCGGCCCCCGTGATCATGTTCTTGATGTAGTCCGCGTGCCCCGGGCAGTCCACATGCGCGTAGTGCCGGTTCTCCGTCTGGTACTCGACATGGGCGATCGAGATCGTGATGCCGCGCTGCCGCTCCTCGGGCGCCTTGTCGATCTGGTCGAACGGCGTGAACGGGTTCAGATCGGGGAAGCGGTCGTGCAGCACCTTGGTGACGGCCGCCGTCAGCGTCGTCTTGCCGTGGTCGATGTGACCGATGGTGCCGATGTTCACATGCGGCTTGGTCCGCTCGAATTTCGCCTTGGCCACTGCGAGCCCTCCTGATCACCTGGGTGACGCCGAGCGTTGCTCCGCGGCTTCCCGGCCGGGCACGGCGGCCGCTCCTGGTGACCGAGCGGTGGGGAGGGAAGTTCCGCTCCCTCCTGTCTATTCGTTCCGCGGCGCGTCGAACAGGGCGCTGACGGACTCACCGTTGTGAATGCGCCGCACCGCCTCGGCGAGCGCCGGGGCGATGGACAGGACGCTCAGCTTCTCGGTGTACTCCTCGGCCGGTATCGGCACGGTGTTCGTGCAGACGATCTCCAGTACGTCGGGCTGCTCGCTGAGCCGCTTGAGGGCGCCCGCCGCGAACAGCCCGTGAGTGCAGGCGACGCGGATCGACCGCGGCCCCAACTCGCGCAGCCGCTCCAGGAGTTCGAGGACCGTGCTGCCCTTGGCGATCTCGTCGTCCAGCACGATGACGTCGCGTCCGGAGATCTCGCCGATGACGGAGCTGATGCTCACCCGGTCGTCGGCGAACCGCTGCTTGGCACCGGCGGCCACCTGGGCCCCGATGAGCCGCGCGAACGCCGCGGCCTCCTTCGCGTTGCCCAGATCTGGCGAGACCACCGTCGTACGCGACAGGTCGTTGGCCCGGAAGTGCGCGGCCAGTTCCCGCAGGGCGTGCAGATGGTCGACCGGCACCGAGAAGAAACCGTGCACCTGCGGGGAGTGCAGGGTCATCGCGAGGACACGGCTGGCGCCGGCCGCCACCAGCAGGTCCGCCACGAGCCGGCCGCCCATGGAGATCCGCGGCATGTCCTTCTTATCCGAACGGGCGTACGAATAGTGGGGCATGACCACGGTGATCCGCCCGGCGGAGGCACCGCGCGCCGCGTCGCACATCATCAGCAGCTCGACGAGATGTTCCTGCACCGGAGTGACCAGCGGCTGCACGAGGAAGACGTCACGCTCGCGACAGTTGGCCTGGAGCTGGACCTCCAGGCAGTCGTTGGCGAACCGGCTGACACGGGTCGGACTGAGGGGCACACCGAGGTGCGCGCAGAGCTCGGCCGCGAGCTCGGGATGGGCACTACCGCTGAACACGGCGATGTCACGCACGACCGCTCCTCGCATGATCGAACCGGGTTGCGTCGCCGGCTGGCAAGATCGGCCCGGAGTGCGTACCTCATGCTACTGGGCACCTTTCGGGCCTTCGACCGGGGGGAATTCCGGTTGCGGATCCGGTCGCGGGGTGCCTGGCCGGTCCCGTACACCGTTCGGCGAGAGGCCGTGCCGGGTCGCCCGCCCCTCACGACGTACGCCCCGGCGCGCCGGGCACAGCGGCCGGGGCTCGGCATCCCGGGTGTCCCGGCCACCCCGCCGGCCCGCTCCCCCGCCTTCCGGCGGACGGCACCCCGGGCGCCCGGCAGCGGAATCCGCCCGCCAACCGGTCGGCCTGTCAAGGGGCTTGAGGGGTACACGGACGGTTGAAAGGAGGACCGTCGACATGACGACGTCCATCAAACGCATGCCCGGTTGGGCGAAGGTGGTCTGCGCCTTCGTGCTGGTGCTCGTGGTGCTCTTCGCCGGGCTGCGGCTGGCCGTTCTGCCGGGGCTGCGCGATGTGTTCGGCACGGAGACCCATGACAATTCGGGCCCCACGCTCCTCAAGTCCATTCAGGACATGAGCCGTTACGAGGCCGCGTCGGGCAACTTCCAGGTGGTCGTGGACCTGGAGAAGGACTCGAAGTACCTGCCCGACGCCATCCGCGGCACCCGCACGCTGTACGTGGGGGCCGGCACCGTCGACGCCTATGTCGATCTCGGGCACATCGGCCAGAAGGACGTGACGGTCAACGGCGACCGTACGTCGGCCACGCTCCGTCTGCCGCACGCGGCACTGGGCAAACCCGCCCTCGACCCCGACCACTCCTACGCCGTCTCGAAGCAGCGCGGCCTCCTCGACCGGATCGGCGACATCTTCTCGGACAACCCGAACGACGAGCGGGCCGTGCAGCGGCTCGCGGCCAAACACATCGGCAAGGCCGCGCAGGACAGCCGGCTCACCGCGCGGGCCGAGCAGAACACCACCGGCATGCTCGAAGGCCTGTTGCACTCTCTCGGCTTCACGGAGGTGACGGTCACCTACGGCACCTGAGTGTCCCGGCGGTGCCGAGGGCGCCGGGGCGAGCACACGGTCGCACCCGGCGCTCTCGGCCGTCACGGAGTCGGCCCTCCGGAGGGCAGTCCCCGCCTGGCGGCAGACGACGGAGGAAGGCACAGGTCATGGGCCGTGACTTCGCGGGGAGCGCGCCGGGCCGGCCGGGGTGTCGCAGCGCGGACATCCCCGTCGCCGGAAAGCTCTGCCCCGTGCCACGAAACCCTTCCGTTCGCCGTGCCCCGGGCATTGTCGGCCCCATCGGGGGTAAGCGGGCTGCACCAGAGGGCAGTTGAAAAGGGGAGGGTCTCATGGTCCGCACCGCGTTGCGCGCACGAGCCGCGAAGGCAGGTCGCCGGAAACCGGCACCGAAGCCGGGATCGGACCGGGAGAAGGCCTCGTCGAAGGGCGAGCAGAGCAAGCCGGCGTCGAAGGCCGGGCGGAGCAGGTCCGCGTCGAGGACCGAGCGGGCGAAGCCGGAAGGGTCACGGTCGTTCTTCGGCCGCAGGACGCCGCCCCCCGCGCCGGCGGAAAAGACCGGGGCCCTGGCACTGCCCTTCCGGCTGCTGGCCATGCTGATCGCGTTCGCGGCCATGGTGGCGTTCGCCGTCGCGCTGGCCCGGCTGACACTGGAGCCCTCGCCGGCGTCCGCGGCCCTGATCCACAACAACCTTCACCCCGGGCGCTCCCTGAAGGCCTATCTCGACCAGCCGGAGCTGCGCGACGCCGTCAAGCAGATCGGCGGGAACCTCGTACTGGGGGTGCCCTTCGGAGTGCTGCTGCCCGTGGTGTTCCCGAAGACCCGCGGCATCCTGCGTATCCTGGCGCTCACCGCGGCGGTCATGCTCCTGGTCGAGCTCGTTCAAGGAGCCCTCATCACCGGGCGTTCCTTCGACATCGACGACGTCATCCTCAACACGACCGGGGCGCTGGTGGGTTACCTGCTTCTGGGACGGCGGCTCGGCCGGGCGGTGCACCCCAAGAAGCGCCTTCGCGCCTGAGGCATCTCCCCAACTCCTGGTCCGTACCAGAGTATTGACACCCTGTTACCTCACTCCTTAAATCAAGAGGCGAAGCATGCACCCCCCACCTCAGTCGGCTGACCCGCCTTAGGGCAGCCGTACGGAAATGAGAGTCATGGACTCCCCACGCCTGCTCCGAAGATGCCTCTTCGCCGCGCTGTCCGCCGCGCTCGTCGCCTCCGCCTCGGCCGTCGTCGCTCCCGCCCACGCGGGTCCGGCGGCGGCCACCGCGACCGTGACGTTCGACGACACCTTCGACGGCGCCGCCGGTTCGGCCGTCGACTCCTCCAAGTGGCAGATGGAGACCGGCGACAACGTCAACAACCACGAACGCGAGTACTACACGTCGGGCAACAAGAACGCGGCGCTGGACGGCCAGGGCCATCTGGTCATCACGGCCCGCAAGGAGAATCCGGCCAACTACCAGTGCTGGTACGGCACATGTCAGTACACGTCGGCCCGGATGAACACCTCCGGGAAGTTCACCACGGCGTACGGCCATGTCGAGGCCCGGATGAAGATCCCGCGCAGGCAGGGCATGTGGCCGGCGTTCTGGATGCTCGGCAGCGACATCGGGCAGGTCGGCTGGCCGAACTCCGGTGAGATCGACGTCATGGAGAACGTCGGCTTCGAGCCGAACACCGTGCACGGCACGATCCACGGTCCGGGGTACTCCGGGTCCGCCGGTATCGGTGCCCCGTACTCCCTCCCGAACGGCCAGGCCTTCGCGGACGCCTTCCACACCTTCGCGGTCGACTGGGCGCCGAACTCGATCACCTGGTCGGTGGACGGCACGGTCTACCAGCAGCGGACGCCCGCCGACGTGGGCGGCAACACCTGGGTGTTCAACAAGCCGTTCTTCCTGATCCTGAACCTCGCGGTCGGCGGCTACTGGCCCGGCGACCCCGACGGCTCGACCGCCTTCCCGCAGCAGCTCGTCGTCGACGAGGTGAAGGTGACCACGAGCGACAGTCCTGGCGGCACCAGCGGACCCGTCAAGGGCCTCGCCGGCAAGTGCGCGGACGTGGCCGCGGCCAACTCGGCGAACGGCACGCCCGTACAGCTCTACGACTGCAACGGGACCAACGCCCAGCAGTGGACGGTGTCCTCGGACGGCACGATCCGCGCGCTCGGCAAGTGCCTGGACGTCACCGGCAACGGTACGGCGGACGGCTCGACGGTCCAACTGTGGGACTGCACCGGCGGCCCCAACCAGAAATGGACGGTCACCGCGGCCCACGACATCGTGAACCCGCAGGCCAACAAGTGTCTCGACGTCACGGGCAACAACTCGGCCAACGGCACACGCCTACAGATCTGGACGTGCGGCGGCGGGGCCAACCAGAAGTGGACGGTGGGCTGAGGGGCCGCTCGCGCCTGTAGGTTCGCGCTCCCAGTGTCCCGTTCCCACGGACGACGCCCCTCGCCCGGCCCGAAGGGCACATCCGAAGGGCACAGAAGCGAGACGAACGGCTGGGGTCTGACCCCGCGAGAACACAGGCTTCAGGCCGCCCCGGGGCGGCCTGAAGCACCACCGTGAGGCCGCCCCGTGGCACGCCGGGGCGGCCCCACGGTCACACCGACCCCACCACGAGAGGGGCGAGCCGCTCCTTTTGCCCCAAGAGCCTGCCGGCTCTCGGGTCCCCG
>NZ_JBVJCT010000046.1:6320-60802 GCF_055588305.1 Streptomyces sp. NPDC042002
AAGACCAAGCGAGGAGGAAAAAAGAGAGAGGAAGGTGTGGTGGGCTCCCCCGGGGGAAAACCTGGCTCCGGGCCCACTGGGGAGCCGCGGACCCCACCACCGTGAGGCCGCCCTGTGACACGCCGGGGCGGCCTCACGGTCACACCGACCCCGCCGCGAGGGCGTCGAGCTGCTCCTTCGACCACGAGAGCCTGCCGGCTCGCAGGTCCTCGACCACCGCGCGCACCCACTCCAGCTCCGCGGCCGTCACGGCCCGCAGGTACTCGGTCTCCAGGCGGGTGATACGCGGCAGCCCCTGATCCGCCTCCGCGGCCATGGCCGATTCCAGTCCCGCGAGCTTCTCCGCGAGGGCGCCGGCCCGCCGCGCGAGTACGTCCCCCATGTCCCGCGAAGTGAGCAGCAGCAGGTTCGACAGAGCGGCCGGGAACTCCGGGAACTCCTGCCTGGGCACGGAGAGCATCTCCTCCAGCCAGGCACGCGCGGTCTCGCGCCCCGCGTCGGTGACTTCGTACACGGTCCGCTCGGGGTACTGCTGGTCACGCCCGGTCTCGCGGACCGCGATCAGGCCGTCGCCGTTGAGTCGCTCGATCGTGCGATAGAGGCTCGCACGCTGCCGGACGTTGACGACCTGCTCCTTGCCCCAGTCCTTGACCAGCCGCTGGATGCCGTACGGGTGCAGCGGCTTGTAGTGCAGCAGGGCCAGGACGGTCAGGGCGAGGGGGGAGCTGCGGGGAGCGGAGGGGGTCATGGACGCGATTTTAGCCCCAGAATCACTAGTTGACGAGATACTAGTTTCAGTGCAACTATCGAGTGGTCAGCCCGACACGCCCCGAGAGGAACCACCGAGATGTCCCTCACCGAGCGCATCCACTCCGACCACGACCTCGTCAAGCACCTGGGCGACTGGACCGAGGCCGGCCGCTTCGAGGTCCGGGCCCGCCATGGCGCCGCCGTCCTCGACCTGCGTTCCCCAGCCCTCCCCGACGACGTCGAGATCCACCTCGACATGGACCGGGCCATGGTCAAACTGCTCGTCGACGACGACGCCACCGTCGACCACTGGAACCTGAGGTGGACCGCCCGCGGCAAGATCAAGGGCGCCCGGCCCTCGTCCACCGGCGCCAGGACGGCCGGCCGCCGTATCCACCTGTCCGGATCGGCGGCGAACAGTGAGATCCGCATCCACCGCGGCGGCGTCGCGATCCTGTCGGCGATGTTCTCCCGCGCGTACGTCCAGGATGTGCGGCACGCCCACAAGACCGGCGGCGCGACCACGATCGACCACCCGGGCGGGGGCACGAGTCATGGCCACCACTGACCAGGTCCGCACCGCGCTCGTCATCGGCGGCGGTATCGCGGGCCCGATCGCCGCGATGGCCCTCCGCAAGGCGGGAATCGAGGCCGCCGTCCACGAGGCGCACGACTCCACGGCAGACGGGGTCGGAGGCGGCATGACCATCGCTCCGAACGGCCAGGACGCCCTCGACGCGATCGGCGCGGGCGACCTCGTCCGCGCGATCGGCACACCGGTCACCGCCATGGGGCTGCGGAGCTGGACGGGCAAACCCCTCGCACGGTTCGCCCCGCCCTCACGCCTCCCGGCCCTGCAGTTCGTCTGGCGTGCCGACCTCTACCGCGCGATCTACGACGAGGCGGAGCGCCGCTCGGTCCCCGTCCACCACGGCAAGCGGCTGACCAGCACGACGGACACCGGCTCCGGCGTCACCGCGCACTTCGCGGACGGTACGCGGGCGAGCGCCGACATCCTCGTCGGCGCCGACGGCATCCGCTCCACGGTCCGCTCCCTGATCGACCCGGCCGCACCACAGCCGAACTACGCGGGCCTGGTCTGCTTCGGAGCGCGGATGCACCGGTCAGGGATGCCCTCCACCAACGGCGTCATGTACATGTGCTTCGGCAAGCGCGCGTTCTTCGGCTACCAGGTCTTCGACGACTCCTCGGCGGTGTGGTTCGTGAACCTGCCCCACCACGACCCGATGACGGTCGCCGAGGCCCAGGCGATCGGCGCGGAGGCCTGGACACGCACCCTGCGGACCGCCTTCGCCGACGACCGCACCCCGGCCCTGGAGATGATCAGCCGCACCGACGCCGGCCAACTCCTCATCACAGGCCCGATGGAGAACATGCAGGGGGTCGCGACCTGGACCCGCGGGCGCATGACCCTGATCGGCGACGCGGCCCACGCCGCCTCGTCCAGCTCCGGGCAGGGCGCCTCCATCGCCGCCGAGAGCGCCGTCCAACTCGCGCGCTGCCTGCGGGACCTGCCCTACGAGCAGGCCTTCACGGCGTACGAACGACTGCGCCGCCCCCGCGTCGAACGCATCATCAGGCTCGGCGCCCGCACGAACAGCGACAAGACCGCCGGCCCGGTCGGCCGCGTACTGCGCGACCTCGTGATGCCGGCGGCCATGAAGCTGGTCAACCCGGAGAAGATGGCCTGGCAGTTCGACCACCACATCGACTGGGACGCGAAGACAGCCCCGCTCACGTGAACTCCGGCCCGCCCCCGGCCGCGACGCCGGGAACGGGCTGGTGCCCGCGCACAGGTCCTGCACCGCGCCCGGCTCCCGCCGGGTGGGGTCCGGGCCCTTGGCGTGCCCGGCACGGACGCTGAGCCCTGGGCCCGGCATCCGTCCCGGGGTCTCCCGGGTCAGGGCGAACCCGTGGGGCGAGGGCGGGCATCGGCCCGGGAACGGCGGCGTCAGCGCGGATGCCAGGTGAGTTTGTCCCCGCCCACCCAGCGGACCACGTCGGGGTCGTCGAGATCGTGGACCGTGATGCCGTATGCCGCCGCGTACTCCAGTACGTCCGTGATCGCCTTCGCCTCGCCGACCATCTCACCGTCGATCTCCATGATCCGGAACGGCGGCGTGCCCGGCTGCACCCCGAGCACCATGATCCGTGGGTTGGCGATGTGGGGGCTCGCGCTTTCGGTCATAGCTAGAGCGTAAAGCGGCACCCGCTGTTCCCGCTGGTCAGCGGCGGCGCGCCGGGAGCCGGCCGCCCGGCGCGCCGCGGAACAGCGGAAATCCGGGCGTTCGCCCAGCCGGGTGAGGGGCCGTCCGGCCCGCCCGGGGACCCGGCACCGTCGCCGCGCCCGACATCCGCCGTGCGGTCCGGCCGCGGCTGGGCAACGCTGGACAGAGCGTACGGCGGCCGACGCGACCGCAGGGAGGAGTGCCGATGGACCCCGTCGAGGCCCTGGACCGGATCGCGTTCCTGCTGGAGCGCAGCCTGGCTCCCACCTATCGCGTCCGGGCCTTCCGTACCGCGCGGACCCTGCTCGCCGGGCTGCCCGCCGACGAGGTCCGTGAGCGCGCTACGACCGGGACACTGGAGTCGATCAAGGGCATCGGCCCGAAGACCGCACAGGTGGTGCGGGAGGCGCTGGCCGGTGAGGTGCCGGGCTACCTGGAGAAGGTGGAGCGGGAGGCCGCGGGGCCGCTCACCGAGGGCGGCGAGGGCCTGCGGGAGCTGCTGCGCGGGGACTGCCATCTGCACTCCGACTGGTCGGAGGCGGCAGCCCGATCGAGGAGATGGGGCGTACGGCGGCACGGCTCGGCCACGCGTGGGCGGTGCTCACCGACCACTCGCCTCGACTGACCGTGGCGAACGGCCTGTCACCGGAGCGGCTGCGCGAACAACTCGCGGTCGTCGCCGACCTCAACGAACGCCGGGTCCCCTTCCGGCTGCTCACCGGCATCGAGTGCGACATCCTCGACGACGGATCGCTCGACCAGGAGCCGGAGTTGCTGGAACAGCTGGACGTGGTGGTCGTGTCCGTCCACTCCAAGCTGCGCATGGACGCGCGGCCGATGACCCGCCGGATGGTGGCCGCCGTACGCAATCCGCTCTCGGACGTGCTCGGGCACTGCACCGGGCGGCTGATCGGGGAGCGCAGCCGGCCCGAGTCCGAGTTCGACGCGGACGCGGTCTTCGCGGCCTGCGCGGAGACCGGCACGGCTGTCGAGATCAACAGCCGCCCTGAGCGCCTCGACCCGCCGCGCCGGCTGCTGCGCGGGGCGGTCGACGCGGGCGTCCTGTTCTCCCTGGACACCGACGCGCACGCCCCCGGACAACTGGACTGGCAGATCTACGGCTGCGCGCGGGCCGAGGAGTGCGGGGTGCCCGCGGAGCGCGTGATCACCACGTGGCCCCTGGACGAACTGCTCACCTGGGCCGGAACCCGGCAGACGCCGTGACGCACGTCACCGCCGACGGCGTCCTTACGGGGAACACCCACAGGTAGTTACCCGTTGAACAAACCGTGGGTGCGGATGGGACAGTGTCCCCGGGCCTCACCTTTGCCCACAGGGACGATCGTCCGGCTGAAGCCCTGTGGAGCGTTTCGCCGAGAGGCGACCGCCATCGGTGCCCACCACAGTCGACCCCGACCGCGATTCCCCCGTCCGGTCGGGGTCTTTTCCTTGCCCGAAGCGAACCGTGCCGTGCCGTGCCGAGGGGAGCCGAAGCGGACGGGACCGGGCCGGGTCGGCTCCTCGGCCGGCCTTTCGCCGCTGCGGCCGTGTCCGCTTGACTTCGAGTCCGCTCCAATTCGTAGCGTGCGAGGCATGAGTACTGCACAGCACAAGATCGGTTCGGGATTCGGCGCCCGGAGCACCGCCGACGACGTCCTCGACGGAATCGACCTCTCCGGCAAGCTCGCGATCGTCACGGGCGGCTACTCGGGCCTCGGCCTGGAGACGACCCGGGCGCTGGCCAAGGCGGGTGCCCGGGTCGTGGTCCCCGCACGGCGCCCGGCGACCGCGCGCGAGGCGCTGGCGGACATCGACGGCGCCGAGACCGACGAACTCGACCTCGGCGACCTGGAGAGCGTGCGCGCCTTCGCCGATCGGTTCCTCGCCTCGGGCCGGGTCATCGACATCGTCATCGACAGCGCCGGCATCATGGCCTGCCCGGAGACCCGGGTCGGCCCCGGCTGGGAGGCCCAGTTCGCGACCAATCACCTCGGTCACTTCGCGCTGGTCAACCGTCTCTGGCCGGCGATCGAGGCGGGCGGCGCGCGGGTCGTGTCCGTGTCCTCCGCCGGCCACCACCACTCCGGCATCCGCTGGGACGACGTCCACTGGCGGACCGGCTACGACAAGTGGGAGGCCTACGGGCAGGCCAAGACGGCGAACGTGCTGTTCGCCGTGGAACTCGACCGGCGCGGCCGGGACTCGGGCGTACGGGCCTTCTCACTGCACCCCGGCGGCATCCTCACCCCGCTCCAACGCCATCTGCCCAAGCAGGAGATGGTCGACCGCGGCTGGATCGACGAGAACGGCACGCCGCTGAACCCCGAAGGCTTCAAGACGCCCGAGCAGGGTGCGGCCACCCAGGTGTGGGCCGCGACCTCGCCGCAGCTGGCCGGCATGGGCGGGGTGTACTGCGAGGACTGCGACATCGCCGAGCCCACTCCGGCGGAAGGCACCTGGACCGGCGTACGCGACTACGCGACCGACCCCGAGCAGGCCGCCCGACTGTGGGAACTGTCGGCGGAACTGACCGGGGTCAACGCCTTCGGGTGAGCCGCGCGGGCGGCGGACGCATCAGCTGCGCCGGCTCGATCAGAGGCATCGGGGCATCAGAGCATCAGGAGCCTGACATGAACTCCCGGAGATCCGCGGTGAGTTGGTCGCGATGCGTGGCGAACAGGCCGTGGCCCGCGTTCTCGTAGACCTTGAACGTGCTGTCGGGCAGCAGCTCCGCCGCCCGGCGGCCGGTCAGGTCCAGCGGCGCGGACGCGTCGTGCGTGCCGTGCACCACCAGTGCGGGCAGGCCGATCTTGGTCAGCTCGGGCGCGACGTTCAGGGTGACGACGAGGTCGCCGAGGGCCGTTCCGGCGCGCGCGGTCGCGCCCTGGCAGCGGTCGATCATGGAGCGTACGTACGCCTCGGAGAGGTCGTTGCCGGGGAGGTCGAGGGCGAAGAACGCGCGGGCGCCGTCCTCGAAGAACGCGGCCCGGTCGTGGCGGAACGCCCTGTTGCCCGCATCGACGAGTGCGGGGTCGACGCCTTCGCGATGGTCCGCGGACCGTACGGGGCCCGGTGCCATACCGGCGACGAGCGCGATCCTCGACACCCGCTCGGCCCCGTGCCGGGTCAGGCAGCGGACGATCTCGGCGGTCCCGATGGAGTGGCCGACCAGGGTCACCTCCCACAGATCGAGGTGCCGGAGCAGCCCGTCCACGTCGTCGGCGAGGCTGTCGAGGCCGAAGCCTCCCCAGACGTCGTCGGACCGGCCGTGCCCGCGCCGGTCGAACCCGACGCACCGGTAGCCGGCCTCGGCGAGCGGCAGCATCTGGTACTCCCACATCTCGGTGCCGAAGTAGGAGCTGTTGACGAACACGACCACCTGGCCGGTGACGGGGCCGTAGTCGACGAAGTGCAGCCGGGCGGCGTCGACGGGGCTCGCGAAATACGGCATGGGGTCCTCCCGAGATCCGGTGCGACGGGCGGGTCGCTGTGCCCTTCATGGTTCCGGGAGGCCGTGACGGCGTCGATTACCTCAGAGGTCATGTGCCTCAGAGGTCATGCGCCTCGGACGTCATGCGAAAGCGCGAGGCGGCGTCCGGTACGCGCCCGGTAGTTCGAGAGGGTCAGTGCGGCGCCCGTTCCTCCAGGGCCGTGCGCCAGGCGGGTGACGGGCCCGTCGGCGCCGGTTCCTCGCGTCGGCCGCCGCGCGCGAAGAAGTCGGCCAGCGGCAGGATCGCGGCGCCGACCGTGACGGCGTCGGGGCCGAGGCGGCCGAGGTCGATGGTGACCCGCTGGGCGGGATAGCGCAGGGCGTACGAGGAGGCGTACCGGCGGACGGCGGGCAGGAAGCGGGAGCCGAGCTGGAGGCCGGCCCAGCCGCCGATGAGGATGCGCTCGGGCTGGAAGAGGTTGATCAGGTCGGAGAGGCCCGCGCCCAGGTACTCGGCGGTCTCCTCCAGGACGGCGAGCGCGATGAGGTCCGGCTCGGTGCCCTCCGGCGGATAGGCGGCCGCGAGCATCGCGGTGAGCGCGGTCTCCTCGTCGGTGCCCTCCGGAGGACGCCCGCCCTCCTCGCGCCAGCGCTCAAGGAGCGCCTCCGCGCCCGCGTACGCCTCCAGGCAGCCGAGGGCGCCGCAGCGGCAGCGGCGGCCCCTGACCCGGACGGTCAGATGCCCCCATTCGACGGAGCGCCCGTTCTCCACCTCCTCGGTGACGAGACAGGCGCCGACGCCGGAGCCGAAGAGGACGACCACCGCGTTGCGGGCGCCGCGTCCGGCGCCGAACCACATCTCGGCCTGGCCGAGGGTGCGGGCGCCGTTGTCCGCGAAGTACGGCACGGTGTCGGGGAGTTCGCAGGCGGAGCGGAGCAGGGACTCCAGCGGGACGGCGTCCCAGCCGATGGTCTGGCCGTGCACGACCGCGCCGCGCTCGGGGGTGCGGGCGACGATGCCGGGCACCCCGATGCCGACGCCGAGGAGCTGCCCGGGGGCGATGTCCGCCTCGGCGAGGACCTCGGCGATGCCGTCGCGGATGTGGCCGACGATGACGTCGACGTCGTACTCCTGGCGCCGCAGCGGACGGTCGGCCTCGTATCCCTGGCGCTCCAACGGCCGTTCGGCGCGGGCGAGTTCGGTGAGGGTCAGGTCGAACAGCTCGATGCGGACCCGGGTTTCGCCGACGTCGACGCCGATCATGTGGCCGCTGCCGGGCACGACACGCAGCAGGGTCCGGGGACGGCCGCCGTCGGAGTCGACACTGCCGGCCTCCTCGACGAGGCCGTCGGCGACGAGTTCGGCGACCACGTTGCTGATGGATCCGGAACTCAGCCCGGTCGCGGGACCGAGCTCGTAACGGCTCATCGGCCCGTCGAAATACAACCGTTGTAGTACGGCGGTGCGATTGCCCCGCCGCAGGTCACGCACTGTCCGCCCGTTGCGCCCCGCCATGTGATGTCCCTTCCGGCCTGCCCGACCTGCAAGATACCCCTGCGCGATCCCTTGACGCGACTTTCTTCCGGGTCTTAACTCACGTCCTAAATTAAGCCATGAGGATCGTTCGGGAAGTGAACACGGACGCCCTTCATGTCTCCCTCCGGGAAAGGGACATAAGCAGCCATGCGCAGAATCCGAGCCGCGGCCGCAGGTGCGGTCACCATCTCTCTGCTGACCGCCGCGACCGCCTGTGGCGGCGGCTCGTCGAGCGGCGGGTCCAACGCCTCGCCGAAGACGCTCACGTACTGGGCGTCCAACCAGGGCGCCAGCATCGAGATCGACAAGAAGGTCCTCGCCCCCGAGCTCGCCAAGTTCGAGAAGGACACCGGCATCAAGGTGAAGCTGGAGGTCGTCCCCTGGTCCGACCTGCTGAACCGCATCCTCACCGCGACCACCTCCGGTCAGGGCCCCGACGTCCTCAACATAGGCAACACCTGGAGCGCCTCCCTGCAGGCCACCGGCGCGCTGCTGCCGTGGGACGCGAAGAACTTCGCCAAGATCGGCGGCAAGGACCGCTTCGTCGACTCCGCGCTCGGCTCCACGGGCGCCGAGGGCAAGGACCCCGCCGCGGTGCCGCTGTACTCGATGGCGTACGCGCTCTACTACAACAAGAAGTCGTTCGCCGACGCCGGCATCGCGGGCCCGCCGGCCACCTGGGACGAGTTGGTCGCCGACGGCAAGAAGCTCTCCAAGGGCGGCAAGTGGGGCCTCGGCGCGGAGGGTTCGAACGCCTCGGAGAACATCCACCACGCCTTCGTCTTCGCCAAGCAGCACGGCGCCGACTTCTTCACCGCCGACGGCACGGCCGACTTCACCAGCGACGGGGTCGTCTCCGCGGTCAAGCAGTACGTCGACCTGATGGCGAAGGACAAGATCATCGCCCCGGGCAACGCCGAGTACGCGCAGAACCAGTCCGTGAGCGACTTCGCCAAGGGCAAGAACGCGATGCTGCTGTGGCAGTCCGCGGCCGCCAACCTCAAGTCGCAGGGCATGAGCGACGACGCGTACGGCATCGCGCCGGTGCCCGTGCAGTCCGGCACCCCGGGGACGGGAACGAACGTCAACTCGATGGTCGCGGGCATCAACCTCGCGGTGTTCAAGAACACCAAGAACCTCGACGGCGCCACGAAGTTCGTGAAGTTCCTGACCAGTGACGCCGAGCAGAAGATCCTCAACGGGGCGTACACCTCGATCCCGCCGGTCAAGACCGCCCAGACGGACACCGCGTTCAACTCCCCCTCGAACGCGGTCCTCAAGGACACCCTGGCCAAGAGTGCCGCCGCGCTGCCGCAGGTCGCCGACGAGTCCCAGTTCGAGACCGCGGTCGGTACGGCCATCAAGGGCCTGTTCGCCGACGCCGCCGGCGGCCGCGCGGTGACCACCGCGTCGGTCAAGGCGGCGCTCGAGAAGGCCCAGCAGCAGATGCCGAAGAAGTGAGTGCGGACACCCCCATGACCACCACGACCGCCGCCTCCGCCGAATCCGGCGAGCGGACGGTGCGCGAGAGCTCCCCCGGTGCGGCGCGCGGCCCGCGCCGCACCGGGCGGATCAAGCGCATCGGACTCCCCTACCTGCTGCTCCTGCCGGCGCTGGTGCTCGAACTCCTCGTCCACCTGGTGCCGATGGTGATCGGCATCGTGATGAGCTTCAAGGAGCTCACGCAGTTCTACATCCGCGACTGGGGCACGGCGCCCTGGGCCGGCTTCGACAACTACTCGGTGTCGGTGCACTTCGACGAGCCCGTCGGCCAAGCGCTGCTGCACTCCTTCTTCGTCACCATCACGTTCACCCTGCTCTCGGTCGGCCTGTGCTGGCTGATCGGCACGGCGGCCGCGATCTACATGCAGGACAACTTCGTGGGGCGGGGTGTGCTGCGGGCCCTGTTCCTGGTGCCGTACGCGCTTCCCGTGTACGCGGCCGTGATCACCTGGGTGTTCATGTTCCAGCACGACAACGGCCTGGTGAACCATGTCCTGCACGACCAGCTGCACCTCACCGACAAGCCGTCCTTCTGGCTGATCGGCGACAACAGCTTCTACGCCCTGCTCACCGTGTCCGTGTGGAAGGGCTGGCCGTTCGCCTTCCTGATCGTCATGGCGGGCCTGCAGAACATCCCGGGCGAGCTCTACGAGGCCGCCGCCCTCGACGGCGCCGGCCTGTGGCAGCAGCTGCGCCGCATCACGCTGCCGTCGCTGCGGCCGGTCAACCAGGTGCTGGTGCTGGTGCTGTTCCTGTGGACGTTCAACGACTTCAACACGCCGTTCGTCCTGTTCGGCAAGACCGCCCCGGACGCGGCGGACCTCATCTCGGTCCACATCTACCAGGCGTCCTTCGTCACCTGGAACTTCGGCACCGGCTCGGCGATGTCCGTCCTGCTGCTGCTCTTCCTGCTGGTCGTGACCGGCGTCTACCTGCTGCTGACCTCCCGGGGAAGGAAGACGGCCGATGTCTAGCATCTCCACCACCACCCGCTCGGCCACCGCCCGGTCGGCCACACCCCGTTCGCCGATGGCTCCGCCGCGGTCCTTCCTGTGGTCCCGGCGGATCTTCCTCACCCTGCTCTCCGGCTTCGTCCTGGTGCCCGTCTACGTCATGGTCTCCAGCTCGCTGAAGCCGCTCGCGGACGTCTCGGGGAAGTTCCGCTGGATACCGAGCGGCCTGACGCTGCGGCCGTACGTCGACATCTGGTCGACAGTGCCCCTGGCGCGGTACTTCGTGAACTCGCTGATCGTGGCGGGCGCGGCCACGGTCTGCTCGGTCGTGATCGCCGTCTTCTCGGCCTACGCCGTCAGCCGCTACAACTTCCGCGGCAAGCGCGTCTTCACGGTCACCGTGCTGTCCACCCAGATGTTCCCCGGGATCCTCTTCCTGCTGCCGCTCTTCCTGATCTACGTCAATATCGGCAACGCCACCGGGATCGCGCTGTTCGGCTCGCGCGGCGGTCTGATCCTCACGTATCTCACCTTCTCGCTGCCGTTCTCGATCTGGATGCTGATCGGGTACTTCGACTCGGTGCCGCGCGATCTCGACGAGGCGGCCCTGGTGGACGGCTGCGGGCCGCTCGGCGCGCTCTTCCGTGTCGTCGTCCCGGCCGCGATCCCCGGCATCGTCGCGGTCGCCGTCTACGCCTTCATGACCGCCTGGGGCGAAGTGCTGTTCGCGTCGGTGATGACCAACGACGCCACCCGCACACTCGCCGTGGGGCTACAGGGCTACTCCACGCTCAACGACGTGTACTGGAACCAGATCATGGCCGCCTCGCTGGTCGTCAGCGTCCCCGTGGTGGCCGGATTCCTGCTGCTCCAGCGCTATCTCGTCGCCGGTCTCACAGCGGGAGCCGTCAAGTGAGCCACGCCAACCCCATTGATGACGAAGGGACTTCAGTGACCATCGACCTTGCCGCCCTCCCCGAGGACTTCCTGTGGGGAACGGCCACGTCGGCCTACCAGATCGAGGGAGCCGTCACCGAGGACGGCCGCTCCCCCTCCATCTGGGACACCTTCTCGCACACCCCCGGCAAGATCGACAACGGCGACGACGGCGACGCCGCCTGCGATCACTACCACCGCTGGCGCGAGGACATCGGAATCATGCGCCAACTCGGCACCAACGCCTACCGGTTGTCCATCGCCTGGCCGCGGGTGATGCCGGGTGGCGACGGCCCGGTCAACGCGAAGGGGCTCGCCTTCTACGACGAGTTGATCGACGGTCTGCTGGAGGCCGGCATCACGCCCTCGGTCACGCTCTACCACTGGGACCTGCCGCAGGTGCTCCAGGACCGGGGCGGCTGGCCGGCCCGTGACACGGCGCACCACTTCGCCGCCTACGCGTCGGTCGTGGCGGAGCGGCTGGGTGACCGTGTCCAGCACTGGACCACCCTCAACGAGCCGCTGTGCTCGGCCTGGATCGGTCATCTGGAGGGGCGGATGGCCCCGGGCCTGACCGACCTCACGGCCGCGGTCCGCACCTCGTACCATCTCCTGCTCGGCCACGGTCTGGCCACCCAGGCGATCCGCGCCGCGGCGCCCGGTGCCCAGATCGGCATCGTGAACAACCTGTCCAGCATCGAGCCGCACACCGACCGTCCCGAGGACGTCGCGGCGGCGAAGCGGCTGGACGGGCACACCAACCGCTGGTGGCTCGACCCGGTGCACGGCCGCGGTTTCCCCGCCGACATGCTGGAGGTCTACGGGGTCGAACTCCCCGAGGTCGCCGGTGACCTGGAGACGATGGCCGCGCCGCTGGACTGGCTGGGGCTCAACTACTACTTCCCGTCCAGCGTGGTCGACGACCCCACCGGTCCGGCCCCGCACGTGCGCACGGTCAGCCGGCCGGGCGTGCCCGTCACCGGCATGGACTGGGAGGTCGAGGCCGCCGGCATCGAGCGTCTGCTGCTCCGCCTGACGAACGACTACGGCGCCCGCAAGCTGTACGTCACGGAGAACGGCTCCGCCTATCCCGACGTCGTACGCCCCGACGGCACCGTCGACGACCCGGAGCGCCTCGCGTATCTCGAACAGCACCTGGCGGCCTGCGCCTCGGCGGCCCGCAAGGGCGTCCCGCTGGCCGGCTACTTCGCCTGGTCGCTGCTGGACAACTTCGAGTGGGCGTACGGCTACGACAAGCGGTTCGGGCTGGTGCACGTCGACTACAAGACACAGAAGCGGACGATCAAGGGCAGCGGCCACCGCTACGCGGAGATAGTCCGCGAGCACCGCGGAGGCGCGCGCAACGCGGCCTGACGGCATCATCGCGGGGCGCGGCTCGGGCCTGCCCCCGGCCTGCTCGCGGCTCAGGGGCCGTCACTGGCCGATCTTGTCAGCGGGGCCGTCACGTTCCGGCGATCTCGTCGAGAGCGGCCGTCAGTTGAGGGGCCACCACCTCGCGCACCCACGCGACACGTTCGTCGCCGGGTGCGCGGGGCACGGTCTCGACGAGCATGATCAGGTAGAGATAGCTGCGGTAGAGAGCGAAGCGGCGGCGAGCGGGCTCATCGAACTCGACGAGCCCGCCGGCTTCTTGATAGCCCGTCAGGAAATCCTTGTCCCGCCGGATGTCGCCGAGCAGGGCCAGGGAGACGAAGTCGGCGAGCGGGTCGCCCCAGAGCATGCGCTCGCCGTCGATCAGACCACTGATCCGGGGACCGGCCCCGGTACGCTCGACCATGATGTTCCCCCGCCACAGGTCGAAGTGGACGAGGCGGGGGACCGCGACCTCGTCCAGCGCGCCGAAGGCGGTCCGCGCCACGCGGGCCACCTCGTCCACGGGGCGGGGCAGCCAGGCCCGGTAGCGGCGCGCGTCGTCCAGGACGGCGTCGTACATTCCGGTGAAGGCGGTCCGCCAGTCGGAGGCGAGCGGGCCGAGCGCGCCGGAGGGGTAGCCGAAGCCGGGGCCGGACACCGTGTGCAGCCGGGCCACCATCCGGCCCAACTCCGCTCTCAGTGGCCCGCGTTCGCCGTCGGGCAGGTCTCCCCAGGGTTCGCCCGGACAGTACGTCATCAATAGGTGCCCGTCGCCGGGACCCCCGACCGTCCGAGGCGCCGGTACGCCGACGCCGGCCGCCTGATGGTAGAACTCCGCCTCGGAGAGCAGGAGTTGCCGCTCGTACGCCAGGGCGGGGACAGTGTCCGGGGGAGGGACCTTCAGGACGTAGCGGGTTCCGTCGCTGAGCCGGAGCTCCTCGACCGCGTTGTACGTGCCGCCGGTCAGAACCCGCCGGTCCACGAGACTCCCGGGCGACAGCCCCGCCCCGGCGAGCGCCCTCCGAGCCCGCTCCCAACTGTCCACACCAGCCCCCTCGGTCGCCCTGCCCAGCATTTCCACTCTGCCAGGTGGGCCCGAGGGGCCGCAGTCGGTTCGCGATGTCATCCCCTCGGCGCCCGATCGAGCGCCGAGGCGCGTCTCTCCTGCCCGACTGGTCGCCCGTGCCTACGCGTTGGGAGCCCTGACACCCGGGGCCCGGTCTCTCGCCGCCGTACCGGCCTCCGGCGCGCCGAAGCGGGCGAGACAGTGCCAGACCTTCTTCAGGCCCTGGAGGTCGTAGCGGCCGGTGCGGGCGGCGTCGCCGATGATTCGTGGGTCGAGGTGGCCGTCCTCGGCGATGCGGGCGCCCAGTTCGACGTATTCGGGGCCGCGGAACTCGGGGTGGAGGCGCAACTCCTCGACGGTGAGCCGGTATCCGGGGTGCCAGGTGACCGGGCAGGGCAGGAGGCGCGCCGCGGTCTCGACGGGCGTGCCCCGGTAGGAGGGGTCGAGGACAAGGGCCTCCACGTCCCTGGCCGGGACGACCCGTCCGTGTACCTGTGCCTCGATGTAGTCGTCGAGGGCGTCCCGGTCATCCGCCTCGGCGGCCTCGATGAGGGACATCCCTGCCGCGACGCCGAACGCGGACGGTTCGGCCGCGCTGTCGGGATAGCAGAAGGTGGCGCGGAAGAGTGTCGCGCCGGTCAGCCGGAAGTGCGAGGAGCCGAACCGGGGTGCCGCTCCGACCTGTTGGCGGCGGAAGTCGAGCCCGCCGTAGACCGGGCGCTCGTCGGCGGGCGCGGTGTCGTAGGCCCCGCCGAAGATCCGGCTCTCCCAGCGCCACCGGTCTCCGCCGGGGTGCGCGGTCAGCCCGCCGTTGCTCGTGCCCGTGACGAACTGCGAGCGGTACACGCCGTCCCGGGCCATTGCCTCCAGGATCGGAATCCCGCGCACGAGCCGGTCCGGATGGAAGTTCAGGGTCAGCCGCAGCGCGGGATCCAGTGCGGGGCCGCAGGAACGGGCCGCGACGTGGCGCAAGGCCCGTTCCTGCGGCGTGTCCCGGTTCCTCGACCTCGGACCGTCCCCGAAATCCATTGGTTCCCCCTCATGGAACTAGGTATCTTCGGCCAAAACCTAGTGCTCCTAGGTTTTGGATCGTGGACACCCGGCACCCAGGAGGACTCCCATGAGATCACTCACCGAGCAGGACATCCGCACCTCATTTCTCAACTGCTCCCGGGGCGAGGCCAGGCGGCTCGCGACGCCTCGTGATCTCGACCAACGCCCTTGGGACGAGCTGGACTTCCTGGGCTGGCGGGATCCCGGTGCGCCCGACCGCGGCTATCTCGTCACCGAACGGGAAGCGGGCGTCGTCGGCATCACCCTGCGTCTGCCGTCCTCCCGGCGCGGGCTTCCGCACCGCAGCATGTGCTCGCTGTGCCTGACCACGCACCCAAGTGGCGGGGTCTCGCTGATGACGGCCCGCAAGGCGGGTGCGGCGGGCCGGGAGGGCAATTCGGTCGGCGTCTACATCTGCGCCGACCTCGCCTGTTCCCTCTACGTCCGGGGGAAGAAGGCCCTCCCGTCGGGAGGCCGCTTCGAGGAGACCCTCACGACGGAGCAGCAGATCGCCCGGACGGTCGGCAATCTGTCCGTCTTCCTGGCGAAGCTGCACGACTGAACCGGCGGCCCGACCGATGCCGCTCCGACGCCCACCGCTGCTCCGGCGCCCGGTGTCCGCGTCAGGACCGCCGGGCCGTACGACGGACACCGGCCGCTCCCGCGCCGGTGTCCGTGCCAGGACCGCCGGCGGGCCTCACGACTCTCCCGGCGGACCTGTGCCGCGGGCCCGGCGCCGGCGGCGGGTCAGGAACCGGCAGGGGTCCAGAGCGGGTCGCGGCCCAGGAAGGCGAGCAGCGCCTCGGCCCGGCCGGCGCCCTCCGGCACCTCGCGCGCTGCGGCGAACACCCCGAACGACGTGCGGAGGTGATCGGCCAGCCGGTCCGCCGCGAGCCGGACGCCCTCGGCCAGATCGTCGTCGAGGGGGGACGCCTGGCCGGTCGCCACGGCGATGTCCCAGGCGTGCACGGCCGCGTCCATGGCGGCCGCGGCGGCTGCCACCCGGAACGGCAGCGGTCCGAGCGGCGTCGCCACCTCCTCGGCGTCGGCGGGCAGCCCCGCGTAGACGTCGGCGACGCCGGCGAGGACCTTCTCGAGCGCCGCCGCGGCATCGGCCTCCAGACCGTCCACGGGGTGGAAGGGATCCGCGTCGGGCCACCCGGTGCCGGTGACCGCCGCGCCGTACGCCTGCTGATCGAGCCGCGCGTGGTTGAGTACCTGGCGCGCCGTCCACTCGTCGCACGGCGTCGGCGCTCCCCACGCGTCCTCCCGTACACCCGCGACCACGTCGCGCAGCCGCCCGTGCGCCCGCGTCAGCAGTTCGATGCCCTCGACGTCGCCCATTCCGGTTCCTCCTGATGCGGTCCGACCCAGCCGATGCCTTCAATCTAGGACCCCTTGCGGACAGATACGGTCCTCAATCAGGACGTTCGGTACCCCTGTTAAGCGGGAAGGCCACAAGGATGCAAGAGGCACGTGGTGAATGGACGGCATCCGTCGCGAAGATCGTGGAGCGACGCCGGGAGCCGGTGGTCGTCCAGACACTTCGTTCGACGGCCGCCGCGACGATCGCGTACGTGGTGGCCATCCATCTCAGTCCCGAGCCCGCGCCGCTCACCGCGCCCCTGACCGCGCTGCTGGTCGTGCAGGTCACCCTCTACTCGACGATCACCACCGCCGTCCGCCGGGTGAACTCCGTGGTGGCGGGCGTCGTCATCGCCATCGTCTTCAGCAGCCTGGTGGGCCTGACCTGGTGGAGCCTTGGTCTGATCATCCTCGCCTCGCTGGCGGTGGGACATCTGGTCCGGGTCTCCGAGTTCGTGCCCGAGGTGGCGATCAGCGCCATGCTGGTGCTCGGCGTCACCCGGGTGGGCGACACCGCGTGGGCCCGCGTGCTGGAGACGCTGATCGGAGCGGTCGTGGGCCTCGCCTGCAACCTCGTGCTCGCGCCACCCGTGTGGGTGGGTGTGGCCGGTGAGTCCATCGAGGATCTGGCACGCCGGATGCGGCAGTTGATGCTGCGGATCGGCGAGCAGGCCGCCGGGCGCACCCCCTTCCACGTGGCCGCCGAGCGGCTGCACGAAGCCCGTCGGCTCGACCACGACATCTCCGGGGTGGACGCGGCGCTGCGGCAGGCCGAGGACAGCCTGAAGCTCAACCCGAGGGTGCGCGAGGGACTGCTGCACCGGGTCGTGCTGCGCACCGGCCTGGACACCCTGGAGATCTGTACGGTGGTCCTGCGGGTCCTCGCGCGCAGCCTCACCGACCTGGCCAAGGAGCGGGAGCCCCAGCCACTGTTCGAAGCGCAGGCGGGAGCCGTCCTGGAGGAACTGCTGTCCGAGATCGCCGACGCGATCGTCAGCTTCGCGGTCCTGGTCACCACGGACGTCACCCAGAGCGCCGAGTCCGCCGAGGAGCGGCTCAGCGCGGAACTCGGCACGGCCGCCACCACCCGCGACAAACTGGCTCAGCTGTTCCTCGACGAGGTCCAGCGCGACGCGAGGCAGTGGCAGCTGCACGGCTCCGTCCTGACCGAGGTCACCCGCATCATCGACGAGCTCGACACCGAGCACCGGACCCGCCGGCTCCTGGAGGAGCTGGACCGCGCCGCCGCCGAGGAACGCGAGCGCCGGCCGCGCCTCACTCGGCTGCGGCGCCGGCTGCGCGTGCCGCGCCGACTGCGCCGGAACCGGAACCGTTCCACGGCTCCCGGTCGTTCTCGTTCCAAGTGACGAGTTCCGTACGAGGCAGTGGCACGACGTGGTGGAGCGGCCGGCCGCACGGCGTCGCGGACAGCAGGACCTATGAGCCGACAGCAGGACGACGAGGGGGCGGGCGGATGACCGAGGACACCGTACGGATCGACGGGAACGCGCTGCGGTTGCCGGGCGGGGTGCAGGTGCGGTTCATCCGGACCCTGCGCCTGCCCGAGACGGGCACGCACGCCTTGCCGCCGGGGCTCGGCGAGTTCCCCGTCCGGCGCGTCGAGGACTACGGGGACCGGGTGCCCGCCGAGTGGCGGGCCCGTGGCGGTGTGATGCTGCCGGTGTATCTGCGCGAGGCCATGTGGCTGAGTTTCGCCGGGACGGCGGAACCGGCCGCGTTGCAGGTCGGTGTGGGCAAGGTGTGTGCCGTCTCGGGCAAGCCGTGGAGCTCCCGGCTCGCCCGCGATCCGCAGAACTACGTCGTTCTGCCCCGACAGCCCTGGTTGGACGGGATCAATTCCGGCAAGGGCACGGTCCGCCAGTTCGTGGCCGTGCCGCTCGGTCTGGGGGCGACGGTCGAGGGCCAGGTCACCGGGGAGGAGGTCTGGGGCGGCGTCCAGCTCCAGTCGTTCCCGCTGAACGCCGGGGAGCTGGCGGCGTGGCGCGAGGCGGAGCGCCGCCGGGCGGAGGAGCGGCTGCGGATGCCGCAGGCGACGGGCGCGTACGGCGGCGCCCTGCCGATGATGGCCGCGCCGCCCGCACCCGGTGCCGCGCCCACCGCCGCCGGAGCCGCACCGGTCCGTGCGCGCAGCGCCCCGGCGATGGGTCTGGGCGTGGGCGGTTCGATGCGCCAGGAGGTCTACCGGGACGACCGGCCGCTGAAGGCCTGGGCCAAGGAGCCGGCCGGGCGTGTGTTCGTCCATCTCGTGACGCCTCCGGAGTGGCGCCGCATCACCGGCGAGGCGCCGCCGCCGTCCCCGGTGGACCGTGCCGCGTACACCCGCGCGGGGCTGCCCTGGTTCGACTACTACGACCAGGACGCCGCCGATCTGGCCCCCACGGACGAACTGGGGTCGGTGCGGCCGGTCGGCGACTGGCTGGGCGACGACCACGAGCCCTGGCAGCAGCCCTCACCCCAGCAGGTGAAACCGCTCGGCGACGCACCGGGCAAGCCGGTCGAGGACGGCGACTGGTAGCACCCGGCGTCGCATGCGGCGCAACGCGTATTGCCGTTCTTGCACTTCCGGGGTGCCGCACGCCAAGGTGGCTGTCACAGCCGAGGCAACCGACACCCCGAGGTGCAGGCATGAGCAGTGGTGCGGAGCCGTCGCGCGGCGCGCGCGGCGGCTGGACCAGGCGCCGCTTCGTCGGCGCGCTGGCGGGGGCCGCCGCGATCACGACGGTCCCGGCACCGGCCGCTCCCCGGGCGGACCCCGACGTGGCGACGCCGCTCCCGAAGGCGCCGCCGGCCGGCCCCGCCTCCTCTGCGAGTCCATCGGCGCCCCCGTCACCGGCGCCCCGCTCCGGCCCCCGCCCGCTGTTCCTCGGCACGTACACGTCGGGCGACGGCGCCGGGAAGGGGATCGGTCTCGCCGCGTACGACGCGACGACCGGCGCGGTCACCGGCGGCGGTGTCGTGACGGGCGTCGACAACCCGTCCTTCCTGGCGGCGCATCCGGACGGCCGCACGCTGTACGCCGTCGACGAGCGGAACGCGGGCGCGGTGACGGCCGTACGGCTCCCGGGGACCGAGGTGCTCGGCAGCCGCTCCACGGGCGGCGCGGGCCCCTGCCATCTGTCCGTGCATCCGAGCGGGCGCTGGCTGCTGAGCGCGAACTACACCTCGGGGAGTGTCGCGGTGCATCCCATCGACGCGTCCGGCGCGCTCGGCGAGCGCGCCGATCTGGTCACGCACACCAGCCCGGCCCCCGGCCCCGGCCAACAGGGCCCGCACGCCCACCAGTTCATCACCAGCCCGGACGGCGGGCATCTGCTCGCCGTCGACCTGGGCACCGACACGGTCTACACCTACCGCCTCGACGAGACGAGGGGCACGCTCACCGAGGTGTCCCGGGCAGGGACGAAACCGGGCGCGGGCCCGCGTCATCTCACGTTCCACCCCGGCGGCCGGTACGCCTATCTCGCCAACGAGGCCGACAACACGGTGACGGTCTGCGGCTACGACCCGGCGGCCGGTCGCCTCACGGTGGGCGAACCGCAGTCCACGGGCACCGGAAGCGGCACGAGTTACCCGGCGGAGTTCCTGGTGACGTCGAACGGCTCGTACGCCTTTCTCGCGAACCGGGGCCACAACAGCCTGACGCGGTACGCGATCGAGGCGGACGGCGCCCGGCTGCGACTGCTGGACACGGTGCCGGTCGGCGGCGACTTCCCGCGCGACATCGCCTTCTCCCCGGACGGACGGCTGCTGTTCGCGGCGAACCAGCGGTCGAGCACGGTCACCGTCTTCCAGGTCGACGACGAGAGCGGTGAACTCCGGCGCGCGGGCGAGCCGTTCGCCTCACCCGTCGCGGTCTGTGCGCTGCCGCTGTAGGGGGCGGGGGCAGGCGGCGACGCTCGCCTGCGTGAGCAACACGTGCATGCGCTCCGTGAGTTGCGAGACGTCGTCGGCGGGTGCGTGGAACGGCAGACGTACGTCACCGTTGCCGCGCGCCCGCTCGATGCGCAGGGTGAGTCCGTGCCGGTCGACGGCGAGGGGCTGGACGCGCACCGCGCCGTGCAGACTGTCCGGTTCGACGAGGCGGGTGAGCCGGTCGACGGCGTCCGGGTGGGCGTCGGCGAGATGGGTGAGCAGCTGGGCCTCGGCGAGGGCGAGCGGGTCGGGCTGGGCGTCGGCCAGTTCGTCCAGGCCGACCACCACGGTCCCGTCGGGCCTGCGCAGCACCGCGCGGGTCGGGCGGAACGACAGATGCCCGTCCTCGGGGACGAACCAGCCGGCGAGCCAGAGCCGGGCCCGGATCCGGTTCCGTACGGGAACGGGCGCGACGTCGGCGAACTCCAGGACGGCGGACGGTTCTCCGCGCGGCGAGCAGATGGCGGCGGCGAGCAGCGCGCTGTCCTCCGGCACCCGCAGGAGCACCCGGCCGTCGGCGGCGACGGTGTGCGCGCCGACGAACTCCTCCCGGCCGCCCTCCGCGGTCACCGCGCAGGACCAGGCCGCGGCGAGCACCGAGCGGGCGTGCTCCGCCGCGCCGGGCGCGGCCGTCCAGGTGTGACGGTCACCCATCAGCTTCCTCCTTAGGTAAGGCTTGCCTAACCTATCGAAGATCGAGGTGTACGCCAACCACGCCTCGCCGGACGAGGAGTCCGACCGTCGGTTCACGCCCGCCGCACGAGCGGCCCGACCGTGAATTCACGCCCACCGACCGTGGATTCCCGCCCGCCGGACAGGCAATCGCGGCCACCCGGCAGAGCGGACCTCAGGGCGTGATCGCGCCGAGCAGCGCCCGCGCGCACAGATCCCGTACCTGGTCGCGGGTCAGGTCCGCACCCCGCAGCCACTCCAGACACACGGCCGTGGTGAAGGCCAGCCACCCGCGGACGGCGATACGGAGTTCGAGACGGTCCTCGGACGCCCGGCCGAGCTCGGGATCCGCCGCCAGAGCCTGAAGGATCTGGAGTTCCTGCGCGGCCAGCGCCTGCTGGTAGACCCGGCGCACGGCCTGGTCACCGGCCGCGTCGGCGCGATGGAAGGCGCGGAACCCGTGCGCGTGCTCCTCCACGTACCCGAGGAAGGTGTCCAGTCCAGCGCCGAGCTGCTCGCGCACCGGAACGCCGGGCACGGCCGCGGTCATCCGCAGCATCCGCCCGCTCTCCCGCTCGACCACGGCCGCGAAGAAGTCCCGCTTGGTCGGGAAGTAGTGGTACAGCAGTCCGCGCGAGACTCCGGCGATCTCGGCGACCTGCTCGATCCACACGTCGTCGTACGGGCTCTCCGAGAACAGGCGGGCGCCGACCGAGAGCAGTTGCTCCCGGCGCTCCTCGGTACTGAGCCGCCTGCGTGCGCGCTCCCCCTGTCTCCCCGTCATCCCCGCACCTTACTTGACGTCGGTTCAACAAGAGGACCAGACTGAATGCCGTTATTGAACTCGCGTACAACAACTTCAACCTGCCTGAGACACAAGGGAGATGGCGTCATGGCGGAGACGAAGGAGGCCGCGCTGCCCAAGGGGTTCCGCAGCGCGGAACTGGGCTGGCCGGAGCTGCACCGCATTCCGCACCCGCCACGTCGCGTGCCGCTGGTCGGCGATGTGCTCGGCGCCAACGTCCGCTCGCCGTTGCAGGACTCCATGAGGTTCGGACGGCAGCTCGGGCCGATCTTCCGGCGCAGGGCCTTCCGCAACGAGATCGTCTTCGTCTGGGGCGCGGATCTCGCCGCCGAACTGGCCGACGAGTCGCGGTTCGCGAAGCACGTGGGCCTGGGGGTCGCCAATCTCCGTCCGGTCGCCGGGGACGGGCTGTTCACCGCGTACAACCACGAGCCCAACTGGCAGTTGGCGCACGACGTCCTCGCCCCCGGCTTCAGCCGCGAGGCCATGGAGGGCTACCACCCGATGATGCTGGCCGTGACCGAGCGGCTGACGGACCGCTGGGACCGCGAGCAGGCCGCGGGCCGCGCGGTGGACGTGCCCGGCGACATGACGAAGCTGACCCTGGAGACGATCGCCAGGACCGGCTTCGGCCATGACTTCGCCTCCTTCGAGCGCTCCCGGCCGCACCCCTTCGTGAACGCGATGGTGGGCACGCTGACCTACGCGCAGCGTCTCAACGTCGTCCCGGTCCCGCTGGCCCCGCTCCTCCTGCGGACCGCCTCCCGGCGCAACGCGGCGGACATGGCCTACCTCAATCGCACGGTCGACGCGGTGGTCGCCTCCCGCCGGGCCGCCGGAGGCGAGGGCGATCTGCTCGACCGCATGCTCCAGACGGCGCACCCCGAGACCGGGGAGCGGCTGACCCCCGAGAACATCCGCCGCCAGGTCATCACCTTCCTGATCGCCGGCCACGAGACCACCTCGGGCGCCCTCTCCTTCGCCCTGCACTACCTCGCCCGGCATCCGGAGGTCGCCGCCCGCGCCCGTGCCGAGGTCGACCGCGTCTGGGGCGGCACGGAGCGGCCGGGCTACGAACAGGTCGCCAAACTCCGCTACGTCCGCCGGGTCCTCGACGAGTCGCTGCGCCTGTGGCCGACGGCACCGGCGTTCGCGCGCGAGGCCCGGCACGACACCCTGCTCGGCGGTGTCCACCCGATGCGGCAGGGGGCCTGGGCGCTGGTCCTCACCGCGATGCTCCACCGCGACCCGCAGGTGTGGGGCGCCGACGCGGAGGAGTTCGACCCGGACCGCTTCGACGCGAAGGCGGTACGGGCCCGGGCCGCGCACACCTTCAAGCCGTTCGGCACCGGGGCGCGCGCGTGCATCGGCCGCCAGTTCGCGCTGCACGAGGCGACACTGGTCCTCGGGCTGCTGCTGCGCCGCTACGACCTGCGGCCCGAGCCCGGCTACCGGCTGCGGGTGGCCGAGCGGCTGACCCTGATGCCGGAGGGCCTGCGCCTGCACCTCGAACGGCGTACGCCTGTGGCGCCTGGGCAGACGGAGCCGCTGGTCCGCGCGGCCGGGTGAGGCCAGGCTCCCGGGGCCGGGCACGGGCCGTGTTCCCGTGCACAGGCCAGACCCCCAGCCCCCGGGCACAGACCATGGTCCCGTCCCGCGCACAGGCCGTGCCGTCCGCCTGGGGCGAGTCCACGGCCGGGCGAGGTACCGCTCGGCCGCTCCCGGCTCGGGCTCGCCCTCAGCCCTGGGAGGTCCAGTGGCCCGGGCGGCCGACCGATCGGGGGAGCCGGGTGCCCGGGCTGCCGCGGGCCGCGTTGAGCTGCGGCCGGGTGAGGAAGACGGCCCCGGTCAGATCGGCGTCGGTGAGGCCGGCGTCCCTGAGGTCGGCACCGATCAGATCGGCGCCGCGCAGATCGGCCCCGGTGAGATCCGCGGCGATGAGACAGGCGCCGCGCAGACTCGCGCCGCGCAGGTCGGCACCCTTGAGGCGGGCGCCCATCAGATCGGCGCCGCGCCGGTCCGTCTTCCCGCCGCCGGCCTCGGCCCGTACGAGCGCACTGGTCCGCAGAAGCACTTCGTTGACCTCCTGCCGGTGCGCGCCCACGTCCGACTCGCCCAGTTCCTCGGGGGTTTGTCCCGCGAGGCGTTCCGTCGTGGCGAGCAGCCGCCGGACGTCGGCGTGGACCGGACGTGCGGCGGGGAGTGTCAGCGCCTCGTTCACGTACCAGAGCAGTTCATGAAGGTGGCGTACGACGGGGAACACGTCGAACATCTGCCGGGCGCGCTCCTTCGACCCCGAACGCCAGTCCACGCCGCCGAAGGTCACCTGGGAGACCCGCTGCCCGGCGCCGAAGCAGTCGTGGACCGTGCAGCCCGTGAAGCCGGTCCGCCGCAGCCGGGTGTGAATACCGCGCCGGAAGTCGCTCTCCAGGTTCGGGCAGGGCTCGCCCGCGCCCTTGTCGATCGCGAAGTCGGCCGAGCGGGCGAAGGGCAGGGCCACACAGCGCAGCCCGAAGCACTGACCGCAGTCGGCTCGCGGTTCGAGGCGCGGGTCCGGATGTGCGCTGCCGTCCTGTCGCATGTCCCCCAGCCTACTGAGCCGCCAACGCACCTCTGAACTGCGCCGACTTGACGGCCCGGACCCTCTCCCGAGGTGATCCTCGCGGTCCTTGTCTGGATGTTTGACGGCGCACCGGGTATCGAGTCAGCCATGGATTCCACAGCGCTCCCCGGCCTCCCCTCTCCTCCCCCGCTGGGCGCGAGCGCCCTGCCGGCCGGGACGTACGACGGCTCGCTGGTGCTGGTCACCGGTGGCGGTACCGGACTCGGGAGGGCGATAGCCGCGGAGTTCGCCCGGCTGGGCGCCGATCTGCTGATCGTCAGCCGTCGTGAACGCCATCTCGCGCCCGCACGGGAGGAGTTGGCGAAGCTGGGCACCCGGGTGAGGTCCGCCGTCTGCGACATCCGGGATCCGAAACGCATCTCCGAGGTGTTCGACGGGTGCGCACTGCCCGATGTGCTGGTCAACAACGCGGCCGCCAACTTCCCCGTCCCCACGGAGGACATGTCGCCGAACGCCTGGCAGGCGGTGGTCGACATCACCCTCACAGGAACGTTTCTGATGACCCGTGAGTTCGGACGGCGGCATCTGGCCGCGGGCACGCCTGGGTCGGTCATCGACGTCGGCGCGTCCTACGCCTGGACGGGCGGCCCCGGGTTCGCCCACAGTGCGGCGGCCAAGGCCGGTGTGGAGAGCCTGGTGCGGACACTCGCCGTCGAGTGGGGCCCGTACGGCATCCAGGTCAACGGTCTGGTGCCGGGGCTGATGCCGCACGAGGACATGACGGACGACATCCGCGGCAACCTGACACGGGCCGCGGCCGACGGCGACAGCGCGGACCACGGGAGTGACCAGGTCGGCGGCGCCCGCGGCGCGCACGACCGGCGCCAGCCGGCCCTGCGCGTCGGCGCGCCCCGCGAACTGGGCTGGGCCGCCACCTTCCTGGCATCCCCCTACGCCCGTTTCATCACCGGCCACACCCTGGTCGTGGACGGCGCGAACTGGCAGCGCAGAGAGCTCGTCAGCCCGCCCGTCACGCCCGTGCGGGACCAGTTGGGGCGCGGTCCCTTCACCGGCTGACCGTCACTCCCCCGCCCTCGCCCCCGCGAGATCGAGCCGGGCGATCCGTTCGGGGTCGGCCAGGATGTACATCGCGGCGATCCGGCCGTCGACGACGGTGACGCCCATGACCGACCGCGGCCGGCCGTCGACGAGCGCGACGACGCCGACCTCCCCGTTGACCAGGACGAACCGGGAGGTCGCCGCGAACCGCGCGAAGGCGAGCGCCTGCCGGGCCACCGTCTCGGCGCCGCGGACCAGTCGGGACACGGCCACGCCGCCGGCCTTCGGGCCCGCGTCGGCGCGCAGCACGACATCGGGGTCGAGGACCGCGACGAGGGCCTCGAAGTCCCCGCCGCGCGAGGCCGCGAGGAAGGCGTCGAGGACCTCCCGCTGCCGGGTGACGTCCCGCTCGGGCTCGGGGGACGCTCCCTTGACGCGGCGGCGCGCCCGGCTGGCGAGCTGACGGGTGGCGGCCGGGGAGCGGCCCACGATGGGCGCGATGTCGTCGAACGGCACGGCGAACATGTCGTGCAGGACGAAGGCGAGCCGCTCGGCGGGCTCCAGCGTCTCCAGGACCACGAGGAGGGCGAGCCCGACCGAGTCGGCGAGCAGCACCTCCTGTTCGGGGTCGATCCGGTCCAGGGGGCTGACGACGGGGTCGGGGACGAAGGTGTCCGAGGGCTCCAGGGGGTCCTCGCGGCGCGCGGCGCGGGAGCGCAGCATGTCCAGGCACACCCGGCCGGCCACGGTGGTCAGCCAGCCGCCCAGGTTCCTGATCCCGCCCGGGTCGGTGCGGCCGAGCTTCAGCCAGGTCTCCTGGACGGCGTCGTCGGCGTCGCTGAGCGATCCGAGCATCCGGTAGGCCACCGCGCGCAGTCGGCCCCGGTGCTCCTCGAACCGGTCCGCGAGAAGTCCGCTGTCGTCCATCGGTCCCCCTGTCTCGTCGTACGGAACAGTGACCGATCAAAACACGTCGGTCACCTTCCGTCGAAGCGGGGCGCGCGGCGGGCGCTCTTGGCCGCGTACCCCTCCGCCGCGTCGTCGGAGGTCAGGGTGAGCGCGGCCGACAGGGCGGTCCGGTCCAGGGCCGCGGCGAGACCGGCGTCGGCGTACGCGTCGATGTCGTGCTTCACACCCTGCACGGCGAGCGGCCCGTTCGCCGCGATCTCGGCGGCGACCGCTCGGGCCGTCTCGTCCAAGTCCTCTTCCGTCGCGACGAGTTGGACGAGATGCAGGCGTTCGGCCGTCGTCGCGTCCAGCCGCCTCCCGGTCAGCGCCAGGAACTTCGCCCACCCCGCGCCCGCCTCGCGCGCGATCCGCAAGTCCCCGCCGGCGTCGACCGCGAGCCCCAACTGGGCCTCGGGCAGGGCGAACACGGCGTCGCGGGAGGCGATCCTGATGTCCGCCATCAACGCCAGTTCGAACCCGAAGCCGAGGCAGTAGCCCCGCACCGCCGCGACGACGGGCTGCGGCAGCCGCGCGAAGGCCGCGAAGCGCTCGTGGGCCCAGCGGATGCCCTCGTAGTACGCGCGGGCGCGCTCGGCTCCCGAGCGGCCGGTGATCGCGCCACCCGGGGCACTCACGTCGATCCCCGCGCAGAAGGCGCGCCCCTCGGCCCGCAGCAGCACCACCCGGACCGAGGCGTCGAAGCGGATCCGGTCGGCGATCAGGCCGAGTTGGCGGGTGGACTCCCAGCTCCACGCGTTGAGCTTCGCCGGGCGGCACAGGGTGAGGACGCCGATCCCGTCCTCGACGTCGAGGCGCAGCCGCTCCTCGCCCTCCGGGATGTCCGTACGCGTGGTGTCGATCATCCGTACCCCCTCAGATTTCTGACAGACCGTCAGAATACCGAGGGGGGTGCAGAAGTGCCCGGACGGCGGGGGCCGCGGGCGCCTCAGACGTCGTCGCGGGTGAGCGCCAGCAGCCGGTCCAGTACGCGCGGCCCGCCGGCCCGTACCCCGTCGTGCTCGAACTCGTCGGTCACCCAGGTGCGCAGGCCCCGCACGGCACGCGCGGTGCGCAGGGAGTGCTCGGCGTCGACGTACATGTCGTCGTGGTAGACCGCCGCCGCGACCGGTACCTCGTTCGCGGCGAGGCGGGCCGGGTCGTACAGCGGCGTCCAGTCGGTGCGGGCGGCCAGTTCCTCGGCGGTCTCCCGCAGCGGGCGCAGTGCCGGGTCGGTCTCGAACATCCAGGGGTGCACGGACTCGCCGGTGAACAGCAGCGGTCCGTCGTCCGCGAGGGTCTTGGCCGCGTCGAACTGCGGGAACTCGGCGCGCACGCGCTCGGCGGACCAGGCCGTGGGGCGGTCGCCCTGGGCGTAGCAGGCCTCGTGGACCAGCGCGTACAGGGGGTGACCCGCGTACGACAGGAGCCCCTGCACCTCCTCCTGGAAGGCGTCGGAGAGGGCCGGGCCCTGCGGGGTGCGGACGAAGGCGTCCTCCAGCAGGTAGTGCAGGCGGTGGCTGCCGTCGCTGCCGCCCAGCAGGATGCCCAGCGACTGGAAGGCCTCGGCGGTCAGGCGGTAGCCGCCGCTCAGCACCGGCTCGTGCTGGAGCAGGTACTCCGCGATCCGGCGGGCGCGCTCGACGTCCTGCGGGTAGCGCGCGTAGTGCGCGGCGACCTTGCGCTCGATACGCGGGTACGCGGCGCGGTAGACGTCGTCCGCGTGCCCGTCGAGGGAGGGCAGGCCGCCGGTGACGACGGCGGCGCTCAGCCCTTCGGGAGCGCTGGACAGGTAGCGCACGGCGCAGAAGCCGCCGAAGCTCTGGCCGAGGACCGTCCAGGACGCTCCGCCGGTGAGCGCGGGCCGGATGGCCTCGCAGTCCCGGACGATGGAGTCGGCGCGGAAGAGCGCGAGGTGGTCGGCCTGCTCGCGGGGGCCGCCGCGCAGCGGGAGCGTCTGCCGGTTGGCGGGCGTCGAGAGTCCTGTGCCGCGCTGGTCGAGGAGCAGGACGCGGAAGTCCATCAGGGCCCGGTCGAGCCAGGACTGACGGCCGACGAAACGATTCGCTCCAAAGCCGGGGCCACCTTGCAGGTAGACCATCCAGGGCAGGGTCTGGTGCGCCTTGTCGCTCGCGACGACCTCGCGGGCGAACAGTTCGATGGTCTCGCCCGCCGGATGGTCGTGGTCGAGAGGCACGGTGAAGCGGTGGTCGGTGAGGACGACACCGGGCTGGCGGTAGCTGACGGTCAACAGGGCTCCCGAGACGTACGGATTCCAGGCTGCGTCCCAGTTGAGCACATATTCCCCGGGCTCCGCGGCCCGGGGATCAAGAAAATGAACTGAACGGTGACTCAGCAGGCCGTGGCCGGGAACTGAACCGCTGCTCAGCGCGCCGCCAGGCTGGAGTGGCGCACCACCAGCTCCGGCTGGAGCACGACCCTCCGGTGCTCGTGCGGCTCGGGCGCGGTCTCCGCGTCGGTCTCCTCCAGCAGCAGCTCCGCGGCGAGAGCGCCCATGGTCACCGCCGGCTGGCGCACGGAGGTGAGCGGGACGGCCGCGGCGGCGGCGAACTCGATGTCGTCGTAGCCGACGATCGCGAGGTCGTCGGGCACGCCGACGCCGGCCGCGTACATGGCCTGAAGGACGCCGAGGGCGAGCAGGTCGTTGGCGCAGAAGACGGCGGTGGGCCGCTCGGCGAGGCCCAGGAGCCGGGCGCCGGCGTCGCGCCCGGCGGCCACGTCGAGGCGCTCGGTGGGCAGCTCGCGCAGATGTGCCGGGCCGAGACCGGCCTCGGCCAGGGCGTTGAGTGCGCCCGTCCGGCGGTCCCTGACCTGGCTGAGGCCGGGCGGTCCGCTGACGTACGCGATCGAGCGGTGTCCCGCGTCCACGAGATGCCGGACGGCCAGCGCGCCGCCCGCCACGTCGTCGACCGAGACCGAGCACTCGGTGGTGCCCTCGGCGACCCGGTCGACCAGCACGAAGGGGATGCCGTTGCGGCGGAACGCCTCGATGTTGCGGCCGCTCGCGTCGGTGGGCGTCAGCAGCACCCCGCGCACCCGCTGCTCGGCGAAGAGCGACAGATAGTCGGCCTCCTCGCTCGGGCTCTGCGCGCTGTTGCAGACCATCACCCCGAGCCCGGCGTCCCGCGCCGCGCGTTCGGCGCCGCGCGCCACGTCCACGAAGAACGGGTTGCCCATGTCGAGGACGAGAAGCCCCATGATCCGGCTGCGCCCGGCCCGCAGTTGACGTGCCGACTCGCTGCGTACGTAGCCGAGCCGGTCGATGGCGGACAGAACGCGTGCCCTCGTCTCGGAGGCCACCGAGTCGGGGCGGTTGATCACGTTCGAGACCGTGCCGACAGAGACTCCGGCGGCACGGGCGACGTCCTTGATACCCACCGACTGGGCCATCAGGCGGGAACCTCCAGGAGAACGAGAAGCGGCAGGCAGGCCCTCACATTACCCGCGAGCGGGCCGGAAACAGTGGTCATGAGGGCAGCCGGAAATCGATGACGCGCAGCGCCGAGGGCGTGGTTCCGCTGGACGTCTCCTGGTACATCACGGACAGCGTTCCGTCCTGCGGGACGCGCGTCTCGTCGATCACGACCTCGCCGAACGCGTTCAGGCCGCTGCCGTCGAACAGGAGCTTCCAGTCGGTGTGTCCGGAGGACTTCGAGGCGCCGGCGATCCGCCCGAACGGCATGATCGCGTAGGCGTTGTCGTACCGGTCGAGGACCAGCTTGGTGCGCTGGCTGGAGTTCAGGGCGATCGGGATCTCGGTCTTGGTCCAGCCGCCCGAGGATCCCTTGCGGAGGTGGAAGGCGCGGCCGTTGGCCGTGCGGTCGGCGACGTAGTTCGTGGTGCACTGGCCGAAGCGTCCGGGCACATAGCTGATGATCGCGTGCGGCAGGCCCGCGGAGTCGGTGGCCTGGCTCTCCTGGTTCATCAGGGAGTGGTCGGGGTCGAGTGAGTCGACGACGAGTCCGGTGTCGGTGACGGCGACCGTGCCCGAGGTTCCGGTGGTGCCGACGACGGTGCCCGCGTCGTTGCGCCAACTGCGGCCCCGGTCGGTGGAGTAGACGTAGCCGGTGTCGTGGTTGGTGATGCCGCCGGCGTTGCACATCACGGCGGCGTTCTGCTCGCGCCAGGTGAAGAAGGAGTGCAGCCGGCCGTTCAGGTCGTAGTCGATCCCGTGCAGATACATGTTGCGTGCCGTGCTCGACCCGTGCGCGCTGGTGTACGTCCCCGTGGAGGCGGACCATTCGCCGAGCGCGGTCCAGGACGAACCGGCGTACTCGGCAAGGGCGTTGCGCCCGTTCCCGGAGACGCCGACGCGGTAGCTGAGCTGGAGGCCGCCGTCCGGGGTCGCGACGAACTGCGGATAGGTGAACTGCGTGGTGAGCGCGAGACCGTCCAGGGAGGTCTGGACGGCCCCGAGGACGGCGGAGGTCCAGGCCGTCGACGCGGCGTTGTCGAGCAGCCCGGCCACCGACTTGACGTAGAAGAAGCCGTCGCTGTGCGAGTCCATGTTCAGGTGCAGCCGGCCGTCGGTCCGGGAGACGCCCATGGAGATGACGTCGTGGGAGTCGTCGCTCTTGAGCTTGTGGCCGAGCGTGATCCTGGACCAGGTGGTGGCGCCGAGCGCGCGGCGGGCGACGACCGCGCTGCGGTCGGCGGTGTACCAGGCCGCGTACTGGTAGCCGCGGTAGGTCAACAGGCCGTTCTTCTGGAACGAGTTGTTGTTGACCAGACCGTCGTAGGAGACGAAGTAGATTGCCTGGGAGTCGAGTTGGGTGGTGCCGGACAGGGTGACGGAGGGGCCGGGGTCGGCCGCTCGCGCCGTCCCGGCGGTCATGGCGGGGCCTGCCACGGCGCCCAGCAGGGCCGTCGTCAGCACGGTGCGTCGTCTCATGTACGGGCTCCTCGATCGGGCTGCGGGCGGGCGGGTCGGACAGGCTGTTCAGGCAGGTCGGGCGGGGTGTTCAGGCGAGGTGGAACACCTCGGTGAGCAGTTTCATGGCCTCGTCGGGTCTGGCGCCGTCCAGCGAGGTGAAGAACGGCGCCATCTCCGTCTGCCAGCGGGCATTGACGTCGGTGGCCTCCATGGCGGCCCGCGCGGCCGCGAAGTCCTCGGTCTCCAGGTAGCCGACCAGCAGGCCGTCCTCGCGCAGGAACAGCGAGTAGTTGTGCCAGCCGGTGGCCGAGAGCGCGTCGAGCATCTCCGGCCACACGGCGGCGTGCCGCTCGCGGTACTCGTCGAGGCGGTCCGCACGGACCTTCAGCAGAAAGCACACACGGTGCGTCAATGACCCTCCAGGGCCTGGGAGTCGGGCGGATCCGGCCGACGAGATCTCAGGGCGTCAGAAGTCGAACTGGTCGATGTTCTTGGCGTCGAAGACGGTCGGCTTGCCCAGGCTGATCACGCCGTCCTTGCCGATGGTGAAGGAGCCCATGTCGCCGGCCTTGAAGGTCTCGCCCTCCTTGCCGGTGATCTGGCCCGAGGACAGCGCGACGGCGGTGCGGGCGGCCAGCTCGCCGAGCTTCGCCGGGTCCCACAGCTCGAAGCCCTCGACGGTGCCGTTCTTGACGTACTTGCGCATGTCGTTGGGGGTGCCGAGGCCGGTCAGCTTGACCTTGCCCTTGTACTTGGAGCCGGACAGGTACTGGGCGGCGGCCTTGATGCCGACGGTGGTCGGGGAGATGATCCCGGCGAGCTTGGGGTGCTCCTGGAGCAGGCCCTGGGTCTGCTGGAAGGACTGCTGGGCGTCGTCGTTGCCGTAGGCGACCTTGACCAGCTTGACGTCCTTGTACTTGGGGTCCTTCAGTTCGGCCTTCATGAAGTCGATCCAGGTGTTCTGGTTCGTGGCGGTCTGCGCGGCGGACAGGATCGCGATCTCGCCCTTGTAGTCGATCTGCTTGGCGAGCAGTTGCACCTCGGTGCGGCCCAGGTCCTCGGCGCTGGCCTGCGAGACGAAGGCGTTGCGGCAGTCGGCCTTGGTGTCGGAGTCGTAGGTGACGACCTTGATCTTGTTCGTCATGGCCTGCTTGAGCGCGGTGCACAGGGCGCCCGGGTCCTGCGCGGAGACCGCCATCGCGTCGACCTGCTGCTGGGTGAGCGTGTTGACGTAACTCACCTGGCCGCTGGTGTCGGTGGCGCTGGAGGGGCCGACCTCCTTGTACTTCGAGCCCAGTTCGGCGAGGGCCTTCTCGCCGCCCTTGTCGGCGGAGGTGAAGTACGGGTTGTTGACCTGCTTGGGCAGGAAGCCGACGGTCAGGCCCTTCTTGGTGGCCGCGTTCGGGTCGGCCTTGCCGCCGGCGGCGGCGGCGTTGGAGCCGCCCGAGTCCTTGACGTCGTTCTTGGTGGTGCCGCCGCAGGCGGTGACGGCCAGGGCGAGGGAGGTGACGGCGGCGAGCGCCGCGCAGGTACGGCGGATCGAAGACTTGCGCATGGCGGAGGGTTCCTTTACGAGGGTGAGCGGAGCGGGGTTACGAGATCGGAGTCGAGGCGGCTCTGCGGCCCGCCCTCGCTACGGAGATCTGGCGCCCGACCCGGGGGCCGAGCACGGAGACGACCAGCAGAACGCCGGTGACGACGATCTGCGACTGCGCGGAGACGTTGAGGAGGCTCATGACGTTCTGCAGCGAGCCGAGCAGGAAGACTCCCGCTATCGCGCCGCCGAGCGTGCCCTTGCCGCCGTCGAAGTCGATACCGCCGAGCAGGACGGCGGCCACGACGGAGAGTTCGAGCCCGGTGGCGTTGTCGTAGCGGGCGCTGGCGTAGTGCAGGGCCCAGAACACGCCGGTCAGGGAGGCCATGAGGCCGGTCGCGACGAACAGGAGCAGCTTCTGCCGCTTGACCCGGATGCCGGCGAACCGGGCGGCCTCCTCGTTGGCGCCGATCGCGAACGCGGAGCGCCCGAAGGGGGTGGCGTGCAGCACGACCACGGCGACGGCGAGCAGCACCAGGAAGAGCGGGAGGGCCTGCGGGACGAAGGTGTCCCCGATGCGTCCGGCCGCGAAGTCCTGGTACTGGGTGGGGAAGTCGGTGACCGCGTCGGAGCCGAGCACGATCTGCGCGATGCCCCGGTAGGCGGCGAGCGTGCCGATGGTGACGGCGAGGGACGGCAGTCCGAGCCGGGTCACCAGCAGGCCGTTGACGAGCCCGCACACCACGCCGAGCACCAGACAGAGCGGGATGATCGTCTCGATCGCCATGCCCTGGTTCCACAGGGCACCCATCACCGACCCGGAGAGCCCGGCCGTGGAGGCGACGGAGAGGTCGATCTCGCCGGCCACCACGAGCAGGGTCATGGGCAGGGCGATCAGCGCGATCGGCAGGGTGTTGCCGATCAGGAACGACAGGTTGAGGGCGTTGCCGAAGCCGTCCACGAAGGAGAAGGAGAAGAGCAGCAGGACGATGAGGAGGGCGCCGACGACCGTGTCCCAGCGGACGGCGCGCGCGAGAGCGGAGTCAGCCATGGCGGGCGTTCCTCTTCTTCAGTGCGGCGGCCACGCGCAGCGCGACGATCCGGTCGACCGCGATGGCGAGGATGAGCAGGACGCCGTTGATGGCGAGCACCCAGACGGAGCTGACGCCGAGGGCGGGCAGGACGCTGTTGATGGAGGTGAGCAGCAGGGCGCCGAGCGCGGCCCCGTAGACGCTGCCGGAGCCGCCGGTGAAGACGACGCCGCCGACCACGACCGCGCTGACGACGGTGAGTTCGTAGCCGGTGCCGGTGCCCGAGTCGACGTTGCCGAACCGGGCGAGGTAGAGGGCTCCGGCGAGGCCGGCGAGGCCGCCGCAGACGAGGTAGGCGGTCAGGATGCGGTTGCGGACCGGGATGCCGGCCAGCCGCGCGGCCTCCGGGTTGGAGCCGAGCGCGTACAGCTCGCGGCCACTGCCGAAGTGCTTGAGGTAGTACGCGGCGACCACCAGGACGGCCACGGCGATCAGCGCGAGATACGGGACCGCCGAGAGGCCGCCGGAGCCGAAGTCGACGAATCCGCCGGGGAGATCGGCCGCCGTGATCTGACGGGAACCGACCCAGATGGAGTCCATGCCGCGGATGATGTAGAGGGTGCCCAGGGTGACGACGAGCGCCGGTACCTGTCCGAGGCTGACGAGCGTGCCGTTGACCAGTCCGCAGCCGATGCCGAGCAGCACCGCGAGGACCACCGCGACGACGGGGTTGCCGCCGCCCTGCATATAGGTGCCGGCGGCGAAGGCGCTGATGCCGAGCGTCGAGCCGACCGACAGGTCGACGTTGCGGGTGATGACGACGAGGGACTGTCCGGTGGCGACCAGCACGAGGATGGTCGCGTTCAGCAGCAGGTCCTTGATGCCCTGCTCGGACAGGAACTCGCTGTTGCCCATCTGGGTGATGGCGATCATCACCAGGAAGACCGCCAGGATGGCGAGTTCGCGCATCTTGAAGACACGGTCCACCAGCCGGGTGCCGCTGGACCTGGGCACCTCGGTGGCGGGGGCGGGGGTGGGCGCGGTCACCGTCATGCGGCGGCCCTCCGGGGGGTGATCGGGGTCATTCGGGCAGCCCTCTCGATGGCTGTCATGTGGCGGCCCTCCCGGTGGCGGCGGCCATCACGGATTCCTCGGTGGCTTCGGAACGTGGGATCTCGGCGGTGAGCCGGCCCTCGTGCATCACGAGCACGCGGTCGGCCATGCCGAGGATCTCGGGCAGATCGGAGGAGATCATCAGGACGGCCACCCCGTCGGCGGCCAACTCGCTGAGCAGCCGGTGCACTTCGGCCTTGGTGCCGACGTCGATGCCTCGCGTGGGCTCGTCGACGATCAGCACCTTGGGGCCGGTGGCCAGCCATTTGGCGAGGACGACCTTCTGCTGGTTGCCGCCGGAGAGCGTGGAGACGGTGTCGGCGATCCGGGCGTACTTCACCTGGAGCTTGACCGCCCAGTCGAGGGAGCGGCTGCGCTCGGCCCCGCGGTCCATCAGACCCGCCCTGACCGTCGTACGCAGCCCGGTCAGACCGATGTTGCGCTCGATGGACATGCCCATCACCAGGCCCTGGGCGCGCCGGTCCTCGGGGACGAGGGCGAGACCTGCGGCCATGGCGGTGGAGGGGGCGCCGTTCGTCAGCGCCCGGCCGTCGACCTCCACCTCTCCGGCGTCCCAGCGGTCCACGCCGAACACGGACCGGGCGACCTCCGTGCGGCCGGCGCCGACGAGCCCGGCGAGGCCGACGATCTCGCCGCGCCGGACGTCGAAGGAGACATCGGTGAAGACGCCCTCCCGGGTCAACCGGCGCACGCTCAGGGCGACTTCGCCGGCCTCGACGTCCTGCTTGGGGTAGAGCTCGTCGAGGTCGCGGCCGACCATCCGGCGGACCAGGTCGTCCTCCGTCATGCCCTCCAGCGGCTCGCTGGATATCAGGGCCCCGTCGCGCAGGGTCGTGACGCGCCCGCAGATCTGGAAGATCTCCTCCAGCCGGTGCGAGATGAACAGCACCGCCGAGCCCTGCTCGCGCAGGGTGCGGACCACGCCGAACAGGCGGGCCACCTCGCTGCCGGTGAGGGCCGCGGTCGGCTCGTCCATGATCAGGACGCGGGCGTCGAAGGAGAGCGCCTTGGCGATCTCGACGATCTGCTGGTCGGCGATGGACAGACCGCGCGCCGGGCGTTCGGGGTCGAGTTCGACACCGAGGCGCTTCATCAGGGCGGCGGTCGCCGCGTGGGTCGCCTTGTGGTCGATGCGGCCGAGCGCCCGCCGGGGCTGGCGGCCCATGAAGATGTTCTCGGCGATCGAGAGGTCGGGGAAGAGCGTGGGCTCCTGGTAGATCACCGCGATGCCCGCGTCCCGGGCGTCGGCGGGGCCGTGGAAGACGGTGGGCTCGCCGTCCAGCAACACCTGGCCGGCGTCCGGTCGGTGCACGCCGGCGAGCGTCTTGATGAGGGTCGACTTGCCCGCGCCGTTCTCTCCGGCGAGCGCGTGCACCTCGCCGGGGAACAGTTCCAGGGACACGTCCCGCAGGGCGCGTACGGCACCGAAGGACTTCGAAAGGTCCTTCAGCGCCAGCACCGGGGTCGGTCCCGTGTCGGACGGGTGGGTCATGAGGGGCTCCTCGACGACGCCGGTGGGACGGCCCCCACAGCGTCGTGAAAGGTTTCAATTGGATTGCCGGGACGTTAGACAGGTCACCCAGGTCGCGTCAATGGGTTCGCGTCGAAATTCTCAGACGGCCGTGTGTCACAACAGGGTCACGGCAAACGGTCGGCGCCGGAGGGGTTGACAGCCTTCCGAGGGGCTCATAGCTTCACCTCCTGAATCGTTTCAGACCCTGTGTTCGGAAGACCCTGTTGACGGGACCGCGGGAAGCCCTGTGAGCGGGATCGCGGGAGCCCTTCGGGGAGTCCTTCGGGAAGCCCGTGGGCGGTTGCCGCGGGAGGTGCCCGGCGCGGCCGTCGTGAAGCGGTTCAGGAAGCCGTCGAAGAAGCCGTTCCCATTCGAAGTCGTAGGAGTCCCGAAGTGACCGAGTTCGCCGCGGTGAAGGCCGCGCTCAAGACCCAGGCCGTCGAGACGCCGTCGTGGGCGTACGGGAACTCGGGAACCCGATTCAAGGTGTTCGCGCAACCGGGCGTGCCCCGCACCCCGCAGGAGAAGCTGGACGACGCGGCCAAGGTGCACGAGTTCACCGGCGCGGCCCCGACCGTCGCGCTGCACATCCCCTGGGACAAGGTCGACGACTACGCGGCGCTGGCGAAGCACGCCGAGGAGCGCGGCCTGAAGCTGGGCGCCATCAACTCCAACACCTTCCAGGACGACGACTACCGGCTCGGCTCCGTCTGCCACCCGGACGCGACGGTGCGCCGCAAGGCCGTCGACCACCTGCTCGAATGCGTCGACATCATGGACGCGACGGGTTCGAAGGACCTGAAGCTGTGGTTCGCCGACGGGACGAACTATCCCGGCCAGGACGACCTGCGCGAGCGCCAGGACCGGCTGGCCGAGGCCCTCGCGCAGGTCTACGCCCGGCTCGGCGACCACCAGCGGATGCTGCTGGAGTACAAGTTCTTCGAGCCCGCCTTCTACGCGACGGACGTCCCCGACTGGGGAACGGCGTACGCGCACTGCCTCAAGCTCGGCCCCAAGGCACAGGTCGTGGTCGACACCGGCCACCACGCCCCCGGCACCAACATCGAGTTCATCGTCGCCACGCTGCTGCGCGAGGACAAGCTCGGCGCCTTCGACTTCAACTCCCGCTTCTACGCCGACGACGACCTGATGGTGGGCGCGGCCGACCCCTTCCAGCTCTTCCGGATCATGTACGAGGTGATCCGCGGCGGCGGCTTCACCCCGGACGTCGCCTTCATGCTCGACCAGTGCCACAACATCGAGGCGAAGATCCCGGCGATCATCCGCTCGGTGATGAACGTGCAGGAGGCCACGGCCAAGGCACTCCTCGTCGACCGCGCCGCGCTCGCCGAGGCCCAGCGGAGCGGGGACGTCCTCGCCGCCAACGCGGTCGTCATGGACGCGTACAACACGGACGTACGTCCGTTGCTCGCCGAGGTCCGCACGGAGCTGGGGCTCGACCCCGACCCGGTGGCCGCGTACCGCCGGTCCGGTTACGCGGACCGGATCGCGGCCGAGCGGGTGGGCGGGCAGCAGGCCGGGTGGGGCGCGTAACCCCCGTACCGCGGGCGTAACCCTCGCCCCCCGTACCGCGGGCGTAACCCCCGTACCGCGTCTGCCCCATACGGTGCGTCGCGGGCCGCGGCCGGCCGGTCGCGCAGCTCCCCGCGCCCCTGGCGGGGCGCTGTCTCCTCGGGTTCGTTCCCCAGCGCACGCACTCACTCTCCTTAAGGACCAGGAACATGGCACCCCATCCCGAAGCCGCCGCTCTGCTGGCCCGGTCGCGCCGGCTCGGCGCCGATCCGCGCAACACCAACTACGCGGGCGGCAACACCTCCGCGAAGGGCACCGACACCGACCCCGTGACCGGCGGCGACGTGGAGCTGATGTGGGTGAAGGGGTCCGGTGGCGACCTCGGCACCCTCACCGAGGCCGGGCTCGCGGTGCTGCGGCTCGACCGGCTCCGTGCCCTGACCGAGGTGTACCCGGGCGTCGAGCGCGAGGACGAGATGGTCGCCGCGTTCGACTACTGCCTGCACGGCAAGGGCGGTGCCGCGCCGTCGATCGACACGGCGATGCACGGACTCGTCGACGCCCCGCACGTCGACCATCTGCACCCCGACTCCGGGATCGCGCTCGCCTGCGCGGCCGACGGGGAGAAGCTGACCGCCGAGTGCTTCGGCGACAGCGTGGTGTGGGTTCCGTGGCGCCGGCCCGGATTCCAGCTCGGTCTGGACATCGCGGCGGTCAAGGAGGCCAACCCGGGGGCGATCGGCTGTGTCCTCGGCGGCCACGGCATCACCGCGTGGGGCGCGAGCGCCGAGGAGTGCGAGCGCAACTCGCTGCACATCATCCGCACCGCCGAGGCCTTCCTCGCCGACCGCGGGAAGGCGGAGCCGTTCGGGCCGGTCGTCGAGGGCTACGAGGCACTCGCCCCGGCGGACCGCCGCGAGCGGGCCGCCGCGCTCGCGCCGCACATCCGGGCCATCGCCTCCCAGGACCGCCCGCAGGTCGGTCACTTCACCGACTCCGACGAGGTGCTCGACTTCCTGGCCCGCGCCGACCATCCAAGGCTCGCGGCGCTCGGCACCTCGTGCCCGGACCACTTCCTGCGCACCAAGGTCAGGCCGCTCGTCCTCGACCTGCCGCCGGCCGCCTCCCTCGACGAAGCGGTCGCCCGCCTCGAAGGGCTGCACGCCGAGTACCGCGTGGAGTACGCGGCCTACTACGAGCGGCACGCGCTGCCCGACTCCCCCGCGATGCGCGGCGCGGACCCGGCGATCGTGCTGGTCCCCGGAGTCGGCATGTTCTCCTTCGGCAAGGACAAGCAGACGGCGCGGGTGGCGGGCGAGTTCTACGTCAACGCGATCAACGTGATGCGGGGCGCCGAGGCCGTCTCGACGTACGCGCCGATCGAGGAGTCGGAGAAGTTCCGCATCGAGTACTGGGCTCTTGAGGAGGCCAAGCTCCAGCGGATGCCGAAGCCCGAACCGCTCGCCACCCGGGTCGCCCTGGTGACCGGCGCGGGCAGCGGGATCGGCAGGGCCATCGCCGAGCGGCTGGTGGCCGAGGGCGCGTGCGTCGTGGTCGCGGACCTGAACGCCGAGGGCGCCGAGCGGGTCGCCGCCGAACTCGGCGGTCCCGACAAGGCCGTCGCCGTCGGCGTGGACGTCACCTCCGAGGAGCAGATCACCGAGGCCTTCAAGGCGGCGGTGCTGGCCTTCGGCGGGGTCGACCTGGTGGTCAACAACGCGGGCATCTCCATCTCCAAGCCGCTGCTGGAGACCACCGCCGAGGACTGGGACCTCCAGCACGACATCATGGCCCGCGGTTCCTTCCTCGTCTCGCGCGAGGCGGCCCGGGTGATGATCGCGCAGCGACTGGGCGGCGACGTCGTCTACATCGCGTCCAAGAACGCGGTCTTCGCCGGCCCCAACAACATCGCCTACTCCGCGACCAAGGCCGACCAGGCGCACCAAGTACGGTTGCTGGCAGCCGAGTTGGGCGGGCACGGCATCCGGGTCAACGGCGTGAACCCCGACGGCGTGGTGCGCGGTTCGGGGATCTTCGCGGGCGGCTGGGGCGCGCAGCGGGCGGCGACGTACGGCATCGAGGAGGAGAAGCTGGGCGAGTTCTACGCCCAGCGGACCATCCTCAAGCGGGAGGTGCTCCCGGAGCATGTCGCGAACGCCGTGTTCGCCCTGACGGGCGGGGACCTGACGCACACCACGGGGCTGCACGTCCCGGTCGACGCCGGCGTAGCCGCCGCGTTCCTGCGATGACGTCGATGAACGCCCCGCACGCCCACGCCTCGCCCACCCGCTCCGCGCGCACCTACGCGGCGGTCGACCTCGGCGCGTCCAGCGGGCGGGTCATGGTGGGCCGCGTCGGCCCGGACACACTCGCCCTGACCGAGGCGCACCGCTTCCCGAACCGGCCGCTCCGGGTCCCCGAGGGGCTGCGCTGGGACATCCTCGCGCTGTACGCGGGAGTCCTCGACGGACTGCGCGCGGCGGGGCAGGTCGACTCCGTCGGCATCGACAGCTGGGCGGTGGACTACGGCCTGCTGGACGCGGACGGAGCGCTGCTCGGCAATCCGGTCCACTACCGCGACGCCCGCACCGAGGGGGTCGCGGAGAAGGTGTGGGCGAGCGTGCCCGCCGCCGAGCTGTACGCGGCGACGGGCTTGCAGTACGCGCCCTTCAACACCCTCTACCAGTTGACGGCCGCTCGTTCCTCAGCCCAACTCGCCGCCGCCCAGCGGCTGTTGCTCATCCCGGACCTGCTGTCCTACTGGCTCACGGGCGAGGCGGGCACCGAACTCACCAACGCCTCCACCACCCAGCTGATCGATCCGAGGACGCGCGACTGGTCGTACGGTCTCGCGGAGCGACTCGGCATCGACCTCGGACTGTTCGCGCCACTGCGCCGCCCCGGCGACCGGGCCGGGACGCTGCTGCCGCGGGTGCTGGAGGAGACCGGGACGACCGGCCCGGTGCCGGTGACGACGGTCGGTTCGCACGACACCGCCTCGGCGGTGGCCGCCGTTCCCGCGACCGGGGAGCGGTTCGCGTACATCTGCACCGGCACCTGGTCGCTTGCGGGCCTGGAACTGGACGCTCCCGTCCTCACCGAGGCGAGCCGGGCCGCCAACTTCACCAACGAACTGGGCCTGGACGGCACGGTCCGCCATCTGCGCAACATCATGGGCCTGTGGCTGCTCCAGGAGTGCGTACGCGAATGGGGTCACCCCGATCTGGGTGAACTCCTCACGGCCGCCGCCGAGGTGACGCCGCTGCGTTCCGTCGTGGACGCGGGCGACGCGGCGTTCCTCGCGCCGGGCCGGATGCCGTCGCGGATCGCGGAGGCCTGCCGGGACTCGGGGCAGCCGGTGCCCGAGTCCCGCGCCGAGATCACCCGTTGCATCCTCGACTCCCTCGCGCTCGCGCACCGCCGGGCGATCGAGCGGGCGCAGTCCCTCGCGGACCATCCGGTCGACGTCGTGCACATCGTCGGCGGCGGCACCCGCAACGAGCTGCTGTGCCAACTCACCTCCGACGCCTGCGGTCTGCCGGTGGTGGCGGGCCCGGCGGAGGCGGCCGCGCTCGGCAACGTCCTCGTCCAGGCGCGGGCGCACGGCCTGGTGGGCGACCGCGCCGAGATGCGCGCACTGGTGGCGCGCACCCAGCCGCTCCGCCGCTACGAGCCGCGGGGCGACACGGCGGCGTGGCGCGCGGCCGAGGCGAGGCTCGGCACGCGGTGAGACCCTGCCCGTTCGGCGGGCGCGCGCTGTCCCCCTCGTCGCACACCCGCCCCGTACCCTGCACCCACCCGATGACCGAGACCAAGGAGCCGCGATGCGTGTCGCCCTGTTCCTGACCTGTGTCAACGACACGCTGTATCCGGACACCGGCCGCGCCGTCGTGAAACTGCTGACCAGACTGGGTGTCGACGTCGATTTCCCGATGGGGCAGACCTGTTGCGGCCAGGCGCACTACAACACCGGGTACCGCCATGAGGCCGAGCCGCTCGCCCGGCATTTCTCCGATGTCTTCCGGGAGTACGAGGCGATCGTCACGCCGTCCGGATCGTGCGGGGCGATGGTGCGCGAGCTGTATCCGCGGATGGGTGAGCGGGCCCGTGCGGAGGGGCGCGGCGACACCCTGGCCAGGACGCTGGCGCCGGTCGTGCCGAAGACGTACGAGCTCACCGAGTTCCTCGTCGACGTCCTCGGGGTGACCGACGTCGGGGCGTACTACCCGCACACGGTGACCTATCACCCCACCTGTCACGGCCTGCGCGGCCTGGGACTCGGCGACCGGCCGCGCCGACTGCTCCAGGCGGTCAAGGGACTTGAGCTGCGCGAGCTGCCCGGCGCCGACGAGTGCTGCGGCTTCGGCGGCACGTTCGCCGTCAAGAACCCCGATGTCTCCGCGGCGATGGGCGCCGACAAGGTGCGCAACGCCGAGTCGACGGGCGCCGAGGTGCTGTGCGCCGCGGACAACTCGTGCCTGATGCACATCGGCGGCACGATGGGCCGCCTCAGGACGGACATGCGGCCGGTGCACATCGCGGAGATCCTGGCGAGCACGGAAGCGGGCGCGGAGCCAGGCTTTGTGGCCGGCTCGGAACCGAGCTTTGTGGCAGGCGCCGAAGCGGGCACGGACAAGGAGCCGAGCGCATGAGCGGAACGTTCGTCGGTATGCCGGCCTTCCCGAAGGCCGCGCACGAGGCCGTGAACAACGCCACCCTGCGAGGCAATCTGCGGCACGCCACCCACACCATCCGCGCCAAGCGCGCCAAGGCCGTCGCCGAGGTCTCCGACTGGGCGGAGCTGCGCGAGGCGGGCAAACGGATCAAGGACCACACGCTCCGCCATCTCGACCGCTATCTGACGCGGTTGGAGGAGTCGGTGACCGCGGCCGGTGGTGTCGTGCACTGGGCCGCCGATGCCGAGGAGGCCAACCGGATCGTCACGGCCCTGGTCAAGATGACCGGCGAGAGCGAGGTCGTCAAGGTCAAGTCGATGGCCACCCAGGAGATCGGGCTCAACGAGGCCCTGGAGGCCGCGGGCATCCACGCGTACGAGACCGATCTCGCCGAACTCATCGTGCAGTTGGGCAAGGACCGGCCCTCGCACATCCTCGTCCCGGCGATCCACCGCAACCGCGGCGAGATCAGGGACATCTTCGTCCGCGAGATGGGCGAGTGGGGCCGCCCGGCGCCCGAGGGACTCACCGACACGCCCGCCGAGCTGGCCGAGGCGGCGCGTCTGCATCTGCGCGAGAAGTTCCTGCGCGCCAAGGTCGGTATCTCCGGCGCCAACTTCATGGTCGCCGAGACCGGCACCCTCGTGGTCGTCGAGTCCGAGGGCAACGGCCGGATGTGCCTGACGCTCCCCGAGACGCTGATCTCGGTCGTCGGTATCGAGAAGATCGTGCCGAGCTGGCGGGACCTGGAAGTGTTCCTCCAGACGCTCCCCCGCTCCTCGACGGCCGAGCGTATGAACCCGTACACCTCGATGTGGACGGGCACCACGGACGGGGACGGCCCCCAGACGTTCCATCTGGTCCTGCTCGACAACGGCCGCACCGACACGCTCGCCGACGAGGTCGGCCGCCAGGCGCTGCGCTGCATCCGCTGCTCGGCGTGTCTCAACGTCTGCCCGGTGTACGAGCGGGCGGGCGGCCACGCCTACGGCTCGGTCTACCCGGGCCCGATCGGCGCGATCCTCAGTCCGCAACTGCGGGGCACCGCCAGCGAGATCGACGCCTCCCTGCCGTACGCCTCCTCGTTGTGCGGCGCCTGCTACGAGGTCTGCCCGGTCGCCATCGACATCCCGGAAGTCCTCGTCCATCTGCGGGAACGGATCGCGCAGGGCGGCCGGGCCACACGGGACGGCAACACGGTCGTACTGAAGCCGGCCAAGGGTCACGCGGCCGAGCGGGCGGCGATGCGGGCGGCCCGATGGGCGTTCAGCCACCCCGGCGCCCTGGGCGCCGGGCAGCGGCTCGCGTCCCGGACCCGCCGCTTCCACCCGCGGACCCTGCCGGGTCCCGGCAGGGCCTGGAGCGCGACCCGTGAACTGCCCACGGTTCCGGCGGAGTCGTTCCGCGAGTGGTGGCAGCGCACACGGGGCGGAAAGGACACGACGAAGTGAACAGCAGGGATCTGATCCTCGGCCGGGTGCGACGGGCCCTCACGGACGTGCCGCGGGACGACAACACGCCGTACGAGCAGGCCGTCAGCCGGAGTTATCTGCGTGAGCACGGTGCGCGGAGCGTCGCGGAGACGGTGGATCTGCTCGCGGAGAACCTGGCGGACTACCGGGCGATCGTGCACCGCGCCACCGAGGAGGAGCTGCCGTACGTCATCATGCGGCTGCTCGCCGAACGCGGATCCCAGTACGCGCTGGTGCCGCCGGGGCTCCCGCCTGAGTGGATGTCCGCGGCGGATCCCACCCGGGTCCACGACCGTGCGGTGAGCACGCCCGGTGAGCTCGACAAGGTGGCGAGCGTGGTGACCGGCTGCGCCGTCGCCGTCGCCGAGACCGGCACGATCGTCCTCGACGGCGGCCCGGACCAGGGCCGCCGCCGGATCACCCTGATCCCGGACCACCACATCTGCGTCGTCCGGGTCCCCGACCAGGTGGTGGCCTCCGTACCGCAGGCCATGGAACGCCTCGATCCGGCGCGTCCGCTGACCTGGATCTCCGGCCCCTCGGCCACCAGCGACATCGAGCTGGACCGCGTCGAGGGGGTGCACGGTCCGCGCACCCTGGAGGTGGTACTGGTGAGCGGAGAATGACGCGACGGTTCCCACGCTGATCGGCTGGAAGAAGGCGAGGGCGCGGGCGCGCGCCGGACACCTGAGCGGCTACGGCCTCGGAAGTGGCGCCGGGCCGGGTACCTCGAACGTGGCAGGGGAGGGTGCCTGGCGCGCCCTGGAGCCGCGGTGTCCGGGCCGGGTCAGGAGTACACGACCGGGGAACCGCGGCGCAGCACGAACTGGGCCGCGCGGAGGTACAGCGCCACGTAGAACGCCGCGTCGAGGTCGTCGGCCCACGGACCCGGGCGTGCGGCGGCCGTCTCCTTCGCCGGCCCGTCCCGGAACCACGTGGTCAGATCCAGGTTGTCGGACGTCGCCGGTATCTGCGGCGGCAGGTCGACGATCCGCGCAAGCCGCTCCGCGATGGCGAGCACCTGGGGAGCGCCGGCGACCACCATGTCGTCCGAGTAGCCGGATTCGACGGGCAGACAGATCTCCTCGTCCAGCGATATCGGCACGAGCGCCGACCAGCCGCACAGCGTCTCGGTCTCCTCCCGTGACAGATGTGCCCGGCACAGCTCGGTCAAGCCGTCCATCGGAGGGATCAGCTTCTCCTCGAACGCCATCCCGGAACCCCGGACGAAGGGCGCCTCCTCGGGCAGGGACGCGTACGGCGGCAGGCCACGCCGAAGCAACTCGGCGTTCAGCGCGGACGCGAGCTCGCCGAATCCGACCTGGTCCTCGTCCTCCTCGTCCTCGTCCTCGCCGAACCACTCCCGCGCACCGACACTGACCAGATAGATCCCCATGCCCGCAACGTACTGCGTGGCACTGACAATCCACCGGCCGCCCGCGCGGGAGCGGTTGACGACCGGTACCAGGTAGTCCGCGTTCTGCATGCCTCTCGGTCTTCACCGGCCGTTCAGGCCGCGGGGTGGTTGAACCGGGCCGCTGAATCTACGGTTGGCGGCGTCCAGCGCGGACATACGGCACACGGCGCGGCTGCCACTCACGGGACCGGCACGGATGCCGGGCCTGGACTGGAGGTCGCGGTGCGGGGTGGAGATGTCGGGGGGCCCTCGGCATCGGGTCCTCCGACCTTCCGACTACTCCCTGCGCCACAACCTCGTCGACAAGGGTTTCCTCCCCGTGCTGGAGGAACGCCGTACTGTTGTGGCGGGGGCACGTCCCGGGCAGGGCGTGGGAGCTCTCGTACTCCCCGGTCAGGCCGTCGCCACCGACTCGAACCGCCACCGATACATCACCCGAGTGACCAACCCCCTTTCGGACTGCGGGAGTTCGGCTCGGTCGGCGTCGTACGCGGCGTCCACCACGTGATGACCGGCAACCGGTCCCGCGGGGCCCGGAAGGTCCCGCGGCGCAGAAAGGGGGCGGGCAGCTCCCGCGTGCGATCCCCGACGCCGACAGCCCGCAGACGGGCAGGAGCAGCGAGAACATCGCGAGCGACGGGACGGTGTAGAGGATCGTGGTCACGCGTCCATCGCACCGGACGGGCGAGCGGGTCCGCTCGTTGTGGTGGCCCCTACGGGGGGACGCCCCTCGCACCCCGTACGACGGCGGCCGTCGTACGGAGCAGGGTCCGCCGTTCAGGCGGCTACCCGGACGAGTGAACGGCGTCCCTCTCTCACGTCCCGCCGGCGCCGGCAGGTGCGAAGGGTTGCCAGGATCGGTTCCGGGGGACACCCTCGGCACGTACGGGTCGGACCGGGTCCCCGGAGTCGCGCCCGCCACGGGCGAGCCGCACGCGACCTCTCTTCGTATCACCGGGATCATGGCGTCGACCAGGCATTCCGCCGGGCCGTTCAGGTTGTGTTCAGGCTCGGCGCGGCCCCCGGCAAGTCCTGCTCCAGAAGCTCCCAAGCGATGGCAAAGACCTCTGTGGTAGGGCCCTTCGGCCGTGTCATTGTGCGGGTCATGAGCACCGAGCACCTCACCCGTCACTCTCGAAGCATCCCCCCTGCCGCCGTCCTGGCGAGCAAGGTCCCGGAAGTCACGTTGTACTTCTGGGTGATCAAGGTGCTGACCACCGGAATGGGCGAGACGGCCTCCGACTTCCTGGCCCACTGGCTCGGGCCCATCCCCGCCGTGGGGCTCGGCGGCCTGGCCCTCGTGGCCTCGCTTGCGCTCCAGTTCGCCGTGCGCCGCTATGTGGCCTGGATCTACTGGACCGCGATCGTCATGGTCAGCGTGTTCGGCACGATGGCCGCGGATGTGCTCCATGTCGGTCTCGGTGTTCCGTACGCGATCTCCACACCGCTCTTCATGGTCGTGCTCGGCGCCGTGTTCGCCATCTGGTACGCCAGTGAGCGCACGCTCTCCATCCACAGCATCCGCACCCGCCGCCGCGAGGTCTTCTACTGGGCCACCGTGCTCGCCACCTTCGCGCTCGGCACCGCGGCCGGAGACCTCTCCGCCACCATCGGCCTCGGCTACCTGGGCTCGGCCGTCCTGTACGCCGTCGCCATCGCGGTCCCGGCCATCGCCCACCGATGGGGTTCCCTGAACGCTGTCGCCGCCTTCTGGACCGCGTACGTCATCACGCGCCCGCTCGGCGCGTCGGTCGCCGACTGGATGGCGCTCAGCCACGCGCGCGGCGGTCTCGCGCTCGGCCTCGGCCCGGTCACCGCTTCCTGGACCGTCGCCATCGTCGGCTTCGTCGCCTACCTGGCCCTGTCCCGGCGCGACGTCCAGAACGACTCGATCGGGACAGCCGGAACCGCCTGACCGAACGCGTGGGACGGCCCCGCGCCCCTGGGTTCACGTCGAGCCCAGGAGCGCGGGCACTCCCGCTCCTCCACCGCCACCCGAGCCCGGCGCACTTCGCGGAGCACCCACCGCGAGGCGCGACCGGGCTCCGTCGCGTCACCGGGTGTTCCGGTCAGCACACCCTGCCGCGCGGCTTCAGCGGCAGCAGGGGCAGTTCCGACCGTCCGAGCCGACGGAACGCGAGGTCGGACGGGCACTGCCGGCCGAGCGGATCTCGTACTTCTTCGACCGGTCGGGCCGCACCTACGGCTCGCCGAGGATCGGCGTTCAGGCAGCTTTGTGGCAGGTGGGGCGTGGTGCAGTCGATGGGCCGTGTCGGCTCCGCCCTGGACAACGCCGCCGCGGAGTCGTTCCACTCGGTCCTCAAGGTCGGATACGTCCACCGACACCGTTTCGCCACCCGCGCCGAGGCGCGACTGAAGACCGCCACCTGGATCGCGGACTTCTACGACACCAAACGACGCCACAGCGCGGCCGGCGGGCAACCACCCGTCGAGTTCGAACGGATCATCCAACAAGCGCGAGCCCGGCCCGATCAACAAGACAGGGCCGCATAACCAACGTCTCTACGAAATCCGGGGATTGACAGTCCCCGACCCTGCACACGTTCCTGCTCGGCTCGGCCTCACTGACCACGCTGCTCGCGCTGAAGTCGGTGGCGACGCTGACGACGGCCGCGATGGCCGTCGCCACGGCAGCCGCCTGGCGGCGGAAGTGGTGGGGTCGCACCGGGCGCGTCCTGTACACGGTGACGACGCTCGGGGCGATCGGCTTCCTGACCGTCGCCTTCGCCTTCGCCTTCGCCTTCGCCTTCGCCTACAACATGGTGCTGACGCCGTTCGGTTGAACCACGTTGAACCGAGGCGGGCGGCATCAGCGCCAGGAGACGGGGCTGCGGTAGCCGACCACGCGCTCGAGGCGGCGCCAGCGGGCCTGCGGGCGGGGGTTGCCATGGGCGAACCGCGGAGTGGCGGCGCGCTGCGCGGCGGTGCGGGCCGCCAGAACCGCGATCAGCGCGGCGAGTTCCTCGGGAGTGGGATCGCCGTGGATGATGCGGAGGTCCCCCTGGTCCATCTGCTGCCCCTTCGGTGCGCTCACTGGGGTGGGTTGCCGTGCTTGCGGGCGGGCAGGTCCGCGTGCTTGGTGCGGAGCATCCGCAGGGAGCGGATGAGCACCTCGCGGGTGGCGGCGGGGTCGATCACGTCATCGACCAGGCCGCGCTCGGCGGCGTAGTAGGGGTGCATCAGCTCGTCCTTGTACTGCTGCACCATCTCCACGCGCTTGGCCTCCGGATCGCCCGCGGCGTCGATCTCGCGGCGGAAGATGACGTTGGCGGCGCCCTCGGCGCCCATCACCGCGATCTCGTTGGTCGGCCAGGCGAACGCGAGGTCCGCGCCGACCGAGCGCGAGTCCATGACGATGTACGCGCCGCCGTACGCCTTACGCAGCACCAGCGAGATCCGCGGCACGGTGGCGTTGCAGTACGCGTACAGCAGCTTGGCGCCGTGGCGGATGATGCCGCCGTGCTCCTGGTCCACGCCCGGCAGGAAGCCGGGCACGTCCAGCAGGGTGACCAGCGGGATGTTGAAGGCGTCGCACAGCTGCACGAACCGCGCGGCCTTCTCCGAGGCGTGGATGTTCAGCACACCGGCCAGCGACTGCGGCTGGTTGGCGACGATGCCGACGACCTGCCCGTCCATGCGGGTGAGCGCGCAGATGACGTTGGTGGCCCAGCGCTCGTGGATCTCCATGGACTGGCCCTCGTCGGCCAGCTCCTCGATCACCTTACGCATGTCGTAGGGGCGGTTGCCGTCGGCCGGGACCAGGTCCAGCAGCGCCTCGCAGCGGCGGTCGGCCGGGTCCTCGGTCATCTCCACCGGCGGGGTCTCGCGGTTGTTCTGCGGCAGCATCGACAACAGGAACCGGACCTCCTCCAGGCAGGTCCGCTCGTCGTCGCAGGCGAAGTGCGCCACACCGGAGACCTCGGCGTGCACGTCCGCGCCGCCCAGACCGTTCTGGGAGATCTGCTCGCCGGTGACGGCCTTGACCACGTCCGGGCCGGTGATGAACATCTGCGAGGTCTCGCGGACCATGAACACGAAGTCGGTCAGCGCCGGCGAATAGGCGGCGCCGCCCGCGCACGGGCCGAGCATCACGGAAATCTGCGGGATCACACCCGAGGCGCGGGTATTGCGCTGGAAGATGCCGCCGTAACCGGCCAGCGCGGTGACGCCCTCCTGGATCCGGGCGCCCGCGCCGTCGTTCAACGACACCAGCGGAGCACCGGCCGCGATGGCCATGTCCATGATCTTGTGGATCTTCTGGGCGTGGGCCTCGCCCAGCGCGCCGCCGAAGATCCGGAAGTCGTGCGCGTACACGAACACCGTGCGGCCGTGGACGGTACCCCAGCCGGTGATCACGCCGTCGGTGTAGGGCTTCTTCGCCTCCAGGCCGAAACCGGTGGCACGGTGCCGGCGCAGCGGCTCGACCTCGTTGAACGAACCCTCGTCCAGCAGCAGCCCGATCCGCTCACGCGCGGTCCGCTTCCCCTTCGCGTGCTGTGCCTCCGTCGCCGCCACACTCGGCCCCGCCAACACCTGCTCACGAATCGCGAGCAGATCGGCCACGGCGGACATCCCATTCCCCCCTCACTGTGATCTGAACGCTGATCCGAACCGCTGGTCGCAGGCAGGCCCCGGCTGCACGGCGTGCCCGGAGGCTCCGCCCGGGCGGCGGACACCTTGCCGCGTCCCGCGAGGGAGCGAGGCCACCCGCGAGCTGCACCCCGGCCGTGATCGCGAAGGCCGGCGGCAGCCAGTGCAGGAAGTCCCGGCTCACCACCGTGCCCAGCAGGGAGACCCCCAGTACCGCGCCGGTCTGCCGACAGGTGTTGAGAATTCCGGACGCCACCCCGGCGTGGGTCATCGGGATGCCCTCCAGCGCGGCGGCGGCGACGGACGGCACCGCGAAGGAGCAGCCGACACCGATCAGCACCAGGCCGGACAGAGCGATCGAGTAGGCCGTGTGACCACCGATCAGGGTCATCGCCCCGGCGCCGGCCGCGCAGACGAATGTCCCGGTCCCGGATGAGGAATCCGATCCGGTCGGCCGAGTCGTCCAGGTCCATCAACAGGTTCCGGAACTGCTGGAGCACCCACGTGTGAGTCGGATGCATGGTGGCACTGAGGACGTGGATACGCCTGCTCGCGTGTTCGATCACGTAGCCGAACCCGGTCCGTTACGCCGTGGGGCCGGGTCGATACCGTGCCACTTGAGGATCGTCGCGGGGTCGGCGGGAAGTCGCAGGCCCGCGTGCCGGGCTCGAGGTATCGGAGCCAGGAGCGCGGCGAACAACGCCCGACCCGCCCATGCCGGCAAGCACAGGGGGAGTTGGTTCGGCCGCCGCCCGTAGGGTTTCAAGACTGCTTCACCGAGCCTGAGTCGAACTTCCTTCGCTGAACTCCCGTGGAGTTCGGCGAAGGAAGCGGCGGTGACATACGGGAACGCGCGGCCAGGGGCTGGGCCCCGGAGTGAACATCGTGATTAATCGTGAAAACTCTAAGAATTCACGAATAATCGAGGTCAGCCGACCGGCGTCTCACTGGTCGCGATGAGCCTGCGGTATTCCTTGGCGTTCAGAACGAGGTCCTCGTCCAGCGGGTCGAAGATCATGCCGTAGACGGAGTGAAAACCCTGGTAGTCAAGCTGGCAGAACTCCAGCGTTTGAGCGACCGGGGCGAGGTACTCCTCGAGGGTCCGTCGGGCGAGGCCTTCCGCGGCGTAGGTCTCCTGGGTGCTGCCGACCGTGACGGCCAGCCAGGCCTTCTTGTCCTGCAGCGCGGAGGCGGAACCGTCGAAGGTGAAGGCGAAACCGTGCACCAGCACCGCGTCGAACCAGGCCTTGAGCAGCGGGGTTACGCTGTACCAGTAGACCGGGAACTGGAGAACGACGGTGTCGTGCTCGCGCAGCAGCTGCTGCTCGCGTGCGGCATCGATCTTGAAATCGGGGTAGGTCTCGTAGAGGTCGTGGACGGTGACGTTGTCCAAGTCCTTGATCCCGGCGAGCCAGGTGGCGTTGCCACGGGATTCCGCGAGGTTCGGGTGGGCGACAATGACGAGGGTGCGATTGGTGGTCACTGACTGTTCCATTTCTCGTATAGGACGCGAACCCGTGTGCGTCCTCACTGGCAATGCTGGCGAGCGGGTCGGCCGTGTCCGCGGTCATGCGTTCTTCTCGAGCGCTTCGAAAGGGCGATCGTTTCGGAACGAGCGGCTGTGTCTCTGTAAGTAAAGGCAGTCGGTGATCCGAGCAGTGTTTATCACGCAATATTGACGGACTCGTTCCACCGGCGACCGTCCAGGTGGTGGATATTCACGCGCACCCCAACGCCCCAGGGCTTCGGCGTAGTCGGGATGCGTCCGGTTCGTGATCATCCGAGGCCGAGGAGTGCGAGGGGTCGGTGTGGGTTGCGGGCGTTGCGGCGGAGGCCGGCGGCGATGTCGACGGCCCCGGCGAGCTTGAGCCCGCCGATGGAGAGGTTGCGGCAACCGGCCATGGCGCGGGACGCGTTGCCGGTCCGCAACTGGGAGGCGTCCTCGGCGAAGGTGGTGTCGCGGACGTGGTGCGGGGCTTCGACCTGCCAGTGCCCCTTGATGAGTTTGGCGAGCTGGGCGGGTGTGGCCTGTTCGGCCGTCAGGCTGGTGACCGCGTAGCCGGTGGTGATCGTGGTCTTGACGGTCTTGCGGTCGGTGCGCCACCGCTTGATCTGGATGGCCTGCCGGGCCCCGGGGAACAGCGGGTTGTTCACGGTGGCCACCTTGATCCGGCGGATCTCCGCGCGGCCGTGGCCTGTGCCCCGGACCCGGCCCTGGAGCGGGATGTCCTTCCAGGGAAGGGACTTGAGCTGCCTGCGGAGCTTCTTCATGTCGCCCTTGACGATGACGATGTAGTGGGCCTGGCGTCCCAGCAGGTAGGCGGCGTGCTCGCGCTGGGTGTGCAGGGCGTCGGCGGTCACCACGACCCCGGCGAGGTCGGCGACCGTGTCCAGCAGCGGCTGGAAGCGGGTGATCTCGCTGGTCTTGTCGCCGACATCGAGCTGGGCCAGGACCAGGCCGGTGGCATGGTCCAGGGCGGCGAGCAGGTGGCTCTCCGGCCGCTGGCCTTCGCGGCGCCCCGCAGGCTCTTGCCGTCCACGGCCAGCGCGCGGCCCGGCCGTACGGGGGCGGCGGTCCGCGAGCCGGCGCCCGACCGCCGCGTCGAGGGCGTCGCCGTCGATCCGGGCCGGCAGCCGCCGCACCGCGGACTCGGAGGGCCGTTGCCGGGCGGGGAGCACGGATCGGGGCGGACGCCGAGCCGGGCGAGCACGTGGGCGGGCGCGTCGGCGATCCACTCGCCTACCGCCGGCAGGGAGGTGGCCCCGGCCAGGACCGCGCACGCGGCCAGGGCGAGGACGACGGCCAGCGGGTGGCGCACCCCCGCGCGGATCACGCGGGTCCGGCACCACACGCTTCCCGACCCACCCTGCCCGACAGACCGTCACGAAGCGGACGCCGGCCGACTTCGCCGGAGCCCTGCCAGGCGAGACAGTGCATGCCGCGCAGGCTGAAGATCAGGCTTGGATCGACCTCACGTGTGCCGGTCGTTTGCCGCTCTGGGAAATGGCCCGCAGTACCTCACGGGGTGAGGAGTTCGCACTCCTTGATGACCAGCACTGTCCCGTCCTCGCTGAAGACCCGGCATTCTCCCTTGATGGTGACGGTAACGCCCAGGGGGACGCTTCGCACAAGCCGGAATGATTCCTTGATTCGGTGGTCAAACGGCAGCACGAAGATGGCGAGGTGGGGACCTCCGGGGGAATCTGATACTTCCACCACCGGCGTACCATATTGGCTTTCGCCCGTTCGGATTGAGATTCCCTCAAGAGTGAGGAATTTCCCATAGTAGGCACGCTCTGCTGCGGCGCGGTCCGCGGTGAATTCGTTGTGGAGGTCTCGAATTTTCATTGGTTGCCACCTTCTCTGGTGTCGCGTGATCCTGCTGGTCTTATTCGAGTTGTCGTCAACCAGTGCCCACAGGGTCACTGCCCGATGGTGTTGAGTTCGGCGATCGCCTCGTCGGGCAGTTGCAGGTCAGCCGCGGCGATGTTCTCCCGCAGGTGAGCGACGGAGGAGGTTCCGGGGATCAGCACCGTCGACGGCGAGCGCCGCAGCAGCCAGGCGAGCGCCACCTGCTGCTCGGAGGCGCCGAGGCGGCGGGCGACTTCGCGCAGGACCCGTGACCGCAGTGGGTGGAATCCGCCGCCAAGGGGGAAGAACGCGGCGTAGGCGATGTTCTCCGCGGCGCAGCGATCGACGAGGTCGTCGTCGGCGCGGTCGACCAGGTTGTACTGGTTCTGCACGGTGACCACGGGGGCGATGGCCTGGGCCTGGGTGAGCTGGGCGTCGGTGATCCCGCTGAGGCCGAGGTGACGGATCAGGCCCTGCTCACGCAGGCCGGCCAAGGCGCCGAACGGTTCGGCGACGGAGGACCCGTCACCGTCGAATGCGGCCGTGCGCAGGTTGACCACGTCCAGGGTCTCCAGGCCGAGGTGCCGGAGATTCTCGTGGACCTGGGCCTTGAGGTCGGCGGGGTCCAGGGAGGTGATCCAGCCGCCGGTGGCGCTGCGGCGGACGCCGACCTTGGTGACGATGTGCAGACCGGCCGGGTAGGGGTGCAGGGCCTCCTTGATCAGTTTGTTGACGACAGTCGGCCCGTAGAAGTCGCTGGTGTCGATGTGGGTGATGCCGAGCTCGACCGCTGCGCGCAGCACGGCGATCGCCCGAGTGCGATCCCTGGGCGGCCCGAAGACACCGGGACCGGTCAGCTGCATCGCGCCGTATCCCATTCGAGTGATGCTCAGGTCGTCGGCGAGGGTTAACGTCTGCGGGGCGGGGATACTCATCCGAAGGCCTCTCGGGTCTGTTCGCGGCATCGTTGCGGACCGCTCGGCGCGTCCATTGGGCAAGCTTCCATATGTGCGGCGGGGGCAGGGACGCGGGGGGGGGGGGGGGGGGGGGGGGGGGGGGGGGGGGGGGGGGGGGGGGGGGGGGGGGGGGGGGGGGGGGGGGGGGGGGGGGGGGGGGGGGGGG
>NZ_JBVJCT010000047.1:0-57330 GCF_055588305.1 Streptomyces sp. NPDC042002
GGTAATCCGCTTTCGCGTTTCCCTTTCCGGCGGCTCCGACTTTATCAGAATCTGTGGGCCGGATTGACCGGCGACCATTTCTGAACCATCAGGAGAGGCTTCTTCTGAATCGACGTGTCGATTGCTTTGAGAAGCGAGCAGACTCTAACCGCTGCCGCCGGACGTGTCCAGTTCTAGGCAACTGTTCGAATCTACCTCCCCGCTCAACCCGTGTCAACAGGTTTTTTGGGGCGAAGAGAAGGCTAGCAGGTCAGCGGGTGCGCACGCACATCAGGCGGCCATCGGCAGAGTGGCGCTTCGCTCGGATGCTGAGACGTCACCGGTCTCGCCGGAGCGGGCCGCGCGCCCTCCGAGGACATAGACGTACAGGAGAAAGGCCAGTTCAGCCGTGATTCCGATGCCGATTCGGGCCCAGGTGGGCAGGCCCGACGGCGTGACGAAGCCTTCGATGGCACCCGAGACAAAGAGGATGAGCGCCAGGCCTATCGCCATGCCCAGCGCGGCGCGACCCTCTTCCGCAAGGGCTGTACGGCGGGATCGCGGGCCGGGGTCGATCACGGTCCAGCCCAGTCGCAGTCCTGTGCCCGCGGCGACGAAGACGGCGGTCAGTTCCAGCAGACCGTGCGGGAGGACGAGCCCCAGAAACGTGTCGAGCCGGCCGGCCGATGACATCAGGCCGATGCCGACACCCAGGTTGAGCATGTTCTGGAAAAGGATCCAGAGGACCGGGATACCCAGGAAGACGCCGAGGACAAGGCACATCGCGGCGGCCTCGGCGTTGTTCGTCCACACCTGGGCGGCGAAGGCGGCGGCGGGATGACTGGAGTAGTAGGTCTCGTACTCGCCGCCGGGGCGGGTGAGAGTACGCAGTTCGCTGGGGGCGGCGATGGAGGCCTGGACCTCGGGGTGGGTGCCGATCCACCACCCCAGGAGGGCGGCTATCGCCGTGGACAGCAGCGCCGTGGGCACCCACCAGTGGCGGGCGCGGTAGACCGCCGCCGGGAAACCGTGCGTCAGGAAGCGGGTGACATCACGCCAGGAGGCTCGGCGGGTGCCTGTCACGGCACTGCGCGCGCGTGCCACGAGTTGGCTGAGGCGCCCGGTGAGCTGGGGATCCGGCGCGGTGGACTGGATCAGCGAGAGATGGGTGGCGGTTCGCTGGTACAGGGTGACGAGTTCGTCGGCCTCGGCTCCGGTGAGGCGGCGCTGACGGCGCAGCAGGGCGTCGAGTCGGTCCCACTCGGCTCGGTGGGCGGAGACGAAGACGTCGAGGTCCATCGGTTTGCCTGCTCCTCGGCTGCTCGTCTGCTCATCGGACGCCCATCATGGATGTCAGCTTGTCTTACTGCGGCGCGATGTGTCCTCAGCTTGGCAGACTGGCGGTTCTCGGGGCAGGTCAGGGGAAGGACGGCACGCGTGAGTGAGCTAGTGACGGGCGAGGCGGTGGCGCTGGAGCTGCGCCCCGCGAAACTGCCGAGCCGGGCGCTTGCCGTGGTGCTCGACCTGGCCCTGGCTGTGGCGGTCTACATCATCGTGACCATCGGCCTGGTCGCCGCGACCGCCGCGTTGGACGACGCGGCGCAGATCGCCGTCTCGATCGCGAGTTTCCTTCTTGTGCTGGTCGGCGGGCCGATCGCGGTGGAGACGCTCAGCCACGGCCGTTCTCTGGGAAAGCTGGCGTGCGGGCTGCGGGTGGTGCGGGACGACGGCGGGCCGATCCGGTTCCGGCACGCGCTGGTGCGCGGTGCCGTCGGGGTGGTCGAGATTCTGATGACGTTCGGGATCGTCGCGTGCGTCGCCTCGCTGGTGTCGGAGCGCGGGCGGCGGCTCGGTGACGTGTTCGCGGGGACGCTTGTCGTGCGTGAGCGGATTCCGGTAGGGCGTATGCCGTACGTCCCCGCGCCGCCGCCCTGGCTGGCGGGGCGGTTCACCGAGCTCGATCTGTCCGCCGTACCGGACGGGCTGTGGCTGGCCATCCGCCAGTACCTGACGCGGATGCAGCAGCTGGATCCGCGGGTCGGTGCGGCGATGGCGGAACGGCTCGCCGCGGATCTCGCCGCTCGAACCGGGGCGCCTGCGCCGCAGGGTGTGCCGGCGGGCGCGTATCTGGCGGCCGTGGTGCAGGAGCGGCAGACCCGGGAGGCCCGTCGGGCGTTCGCCGGTGCGCCGGGCGGTTTCCCCGCGGCACCTGGACCCGGTGGCCATCCCTTCCCCCAGCCAGGCGCTCCCGTCGGATACCCCTTCCAGCCGAGCGCACCCGCCGGGTATCCGTTCCGGCCGAACGCCGCTGTGGGATACCCGCAGCAACCTGGCGGGTCTGCCGGCCATCCCTTCCAGCCTGGTGGTCCGGCCGGGTATCCCTTCCAGCCGGGGCCCGGTGTGCACTCCGCCCCGCCGGGCCCCGCCGGGTATCCGGCCGCGGCCCAGCAGCCCGCGGCCCCTCAGCCGTCCCCGCCCCCGGTCGGTTCGGCAGCTCCGGCCGCTCCGGCCGAGCAAGCCGGCCGGCCGGAACGCCCCGCGACCGGCTTCGCGCCGCCCGCGTAGGCACACTCACCACCGGCCCGGCCCCGCGAACCCGCCGTCAGGTGAACACCGACGGCGGTGATTCGAGGTGCTCCAGTTCGATGCCGGGGGCCGCGAGCACGACGTCTCCCGCGATGTGCACGGCGTGCTGCTCCCCCGTGTCCAGCGCTGTGACCTGGTATTCGTCCACGGTCAGAGGCCCGTTGTCAGTGGCGTGTGTTTCGCTTGCGATCAAGGCCCAGGACTGGTCGAGGGTGCGCGGGGCGAGGACCGGGTCGGTGAAGGCGACGAGGCGTACGCGGGTCGCCGGGGCGGCGGCGGAAGGGGTGAGGCGAAGGAGACGGGCGGTGGCGACGAGGAACGCGGGAGAGGTACCGGTGAAGGCATGGGCGGGCACGTTGCCTTCGGTGGCCTCGGTTCCGGTGGGGTCGGTGCGGACCCAGGTCACGCCTTCGAGTGCGGCGCCCCGTACCTGCCAGTTCGCGGCGTGCAGTTCGAGGCGGATGGGGCGGCCGAGATCGTCGAGGGCCAGGTCGACGGAACCGGTGGCTGTCCCCGTCCCTGGTTCGGGAAGGCCGTCGGGTCCCGTGGCGGACGGGGTGGTGAGCTGGGAGACGTAGCGCCAGCCGGAGGGGCCGGGCGCGCAGTGGAAGTGTTCGTCGGCGAGAGGGGTGTGATCGTGCGGATCATGGAGCGAATAGCGGCCGCGGGGCATGGGCGTTCAGGTCCTCATCGGGGACAGGCCCCCGCCGGGACGGCGAGGGCCTGCTGACATCCGGACGCCGAGCGGTGGTACCGCTGCTCGGCGGGCGTGCTCAGTAGCGGTAGTGGTCCGACTTGTACGGACCGTCGACCTCGACACCGATGTACGAGGCCTGCTCGGGGCGGAGCGTCGTCAGCTTCACGCCGAGCGCGTCGAGGTGGAGACGGGCGACCTTCTCGTCGAGGTGCTTGGGCAGCACGTAGACGTCGGTCGGGTACTCCTCCGGCTTGGTGAACAGCTCGATCTGGGCCAGGGTCTGGTCCGCGAACGAGTTGGACATCACGAAGGACGGGTGGCCGGTCGCGTTGCCCAGGTTCAGCAGGCGGCCCTCGGACAGCACGATGATGACCTTGCCGTCGGAGAACTTCCAGGTGTGGACCTGCGGCTTGACCTCGTCCTTGACGATGCCGGGGATCTTGGCGAGGCCGGCCATGTCGATCTCGTTGTCGAAGTGGCCGATGTTACCGACGATCGCCTGGTGCTTCATCTTGGCCATGTCCGAGGCCATGATGATGTCCTTGTTGCCCGTCGTGGTGACGAAGATGTCGGCCTTGTCGACGACCTCGTCGAGGGTCGTGACCTGGTAGCCGTCCATCGCCGCCTGCAGGGCGCAGATCGGGTCGATCTCGGTGATGATCACACGGGCGCCCTGGCCGCGCAGGGACTCCGCGCAGCCCTTGCCCACGTCGCCGTAGCCGCAGATGACGGCGGTCTTGCCGCCGATCAGGGTGTCGGTGGCGCGGTTGATGCCGTCGATCAGGGAGTGGCGGCAGCCGTACTTGTTGTCGAACTTCGACTTGGTGACGGCGTCGTTCACGTTGATCGCCGGGAACAGCAGGGTGCCGTCGCGGTACATCTCGTACAGGCGGTGGACGCCGGTCGTGGTCTCCTCGGTCACGCCGCGGATCTCCGAGGCGAGCTGGGTCCACTTCTGCGAGCCGTTCGAGATGGTGCGGTGCAGGAGTCCGAGGACGAAGCCGTGCTCCTCGGACTCGGCGGTGTCGAGCGAGGGGACCTTGCCGTCCTTCTCGTACTCGACGCCCTTGTGGACGAGGAGGGTGGCGTCACCACCGTCGTCGAGGATCATGTTCGGGCCGCCGGTGGGGGTGTTCGGCCAGGTCAGCGCCTGCTCCGTGCACCACCAGTACTCCTCCAGGGTCTCGCCCTTCCAGGCGAAGACCGGGACGCCCTGCGGGTTCTCGGGCGTGCCGTTCGGGCCGACCGCGATGGCGGCGGCGGCGTGGTCCTGGGTGGAGAAGATGTTGCAGGAGGCCCAGCGGACATCGGCGCCCAGGGCGACCAGGGTCTCGATGAGGACGGCGGTCTGCACCGTCATGTGCAGGGAGCCGGTGATGCGGGCGCCCGCGAGGGGCTGCGCCTCGGCGTACTCCCTGCGGATCGACATCAGGCCGGGCATCTCGTGCTCGGCGAGGGTGATCTCCTTGCGGCCGAACACGGCCAGGGAGAGGTCGGCGACCTTGAAGTCCTGTCGGTTGTCGACAGTCGTCATACGAGCTGCTCCTCGGAATCGGGGCGAGGTGGGTAGGGCTGTTCTGCGCGGCGGCGGGCACGAACGCGTGCCCCGATCGGGGCACGGACGTGCACGGACAGGGCACAGCAGTGCCCGGTGCGCGCAGCGCAGTCCGTCGGAGGCCCTCTCTCCCTCGGCCGGTCCTCGGTGGGACCGCCCGACCGCCATCAGCAGCGACGTCTGGCTCGGTCACCAAGCTACACCGGCGGGCGCGTCCCTCCCCAGTCCACCTCTGGACGGAGGGGGGTTGAACGGCCCGGCACCGGCCCGTTCGCCGAGTGGGTGGTGCCCGAGTTGCCTGCGTGGGCGGTACCGCGGCCCTGAAAAGGAGAGTTGAACGGCGGAGACGGGCAGCGGAACGGCACGGCAGGGCTGAACGGTGGAGATGGGCGGTGGAGATGAGTGGTGGAGATGGGCGGTGGAGATGCGTGGAGGGGCGAGGGAACGGCGTCGGGGCCCGCCCGAGATCTCAGACGGGCCCCGACGGCGTACGAGCGGGTGGTGTCAGTGGTCGGCCGGCGACTGCGACGGTCCGCCGGGAGTCGCCTTGGGGTCCGGGCCCTTGGCCGCCTCCGCCTCGCTGTAGATGTCCGGCTCCAGGTAGATCACCCGGGCGATCGGGACGGCGGCGCGGATGCGGGACTCGGCGGCGTTGATCGCGGTGGCGACCTGGGCGGCCGTGTCGTCGTGCTGGACGGCGATCTTCGCGGCGACCAGCAGCTCCTCGGGGCCGAGGTGGAGCGTACGCATGTGGATGATGCCGGTGACGGTGTCACCGTCGACCATCGCCGCCTCGATCTTCGCGGTGTCCTCGGGGCCCGCCGACTCGCCCAGCAGGAGCGACTTGGTCTCGGCGGCGAGCACCAGCGCGATCAGGATGAGCAGGACACCGATGCAGACCGTGCCGATGCCGTCCCAGACGCCGTCGCCGGTGAGCAGGGCGAGGCCGACGCCGCAGAGCGCGAGGACCAGACCGATGAGGGCGCCGAAGTCCTCCAGGAGGACGACGGGCAGCTCGGGGGCCTTGGCGCGGCGGATGAACTGGGACCAGGAGTGCGAGCCGCGCAGTTCGTTGGACTCCTTGATGGCCGTACGGAAGGAGAAGCCCTCGGCGATGATCGCGAACAGCAGGACGCCGACCGGCCAGTACCAGTTCTCGATCTGGTGCGGGTGCTTGATCTTCTCGTAGCCCTCGTAGACGGCGAACATGCCGCCGACCGAGAACAGGACGATCGAGACGAGGAAGGCGTAGATGTAGCGCTCGCGGCCGTAGCCGAACGGGTGTTGCGGGGTCGCCTCGCGCTGGGCCTTCTTGCCGCCGATCAGGAGCAGCGCCTGGTTGCCTGAGTCGGCGAGCGAGTGAACGCCCTCGGCGAGCATCGAGGAGGAGCCGCTGAAGGCGAACGCCACGAACTTCGATACCGCGATCGCGAGGTTGGCGCCGAGTGCCGCCACGATCGCTTTGGTGCCGCCTGAAGCGCTCATCTGCTCCTGCTGTCCCTTCGTACGCCGTCCGGGCCCCGTTCGTACCCTCGTACCCCCGGTCCGGGCTTTGCCCGCCCTTTGCGGTGGGCCATTCTTGCAGCCCGGTCCGTCGGCGACGCGCCTCAGGTGGGTGCCGTCGTCCCGTCAGGCGACCACTGTCGCACGGAAGATCGTGCCGGACCCGGACACTTCGGCCTTTTCGCCGGCCGGTACGAAGACCGATGCGCCGGGGGTCAGGTCGAAGCCGTCGGCGCGCACGGAACCCGAGGTGCAGAGCAGGATCTGCGGGGTCTCGCGGGTGAGGTCGCGTGGGTCGGCGCCCTCGGCGACGACGTACCGGGAGAGGCGGAACTCGTCGATGGGGGTCGCGTAGACCTCCTCACCGTCGGGGGACGCCTCCGGGCGCAGGACACCGGGGTCGCCCGCCTCGAAGCGGACCACGCGCAGGAGTTCGGGGACGTCGACGTGCTTGGGGGTCAGACCGCAGCGCAGGACGTTGTCGCTGTTGGCCATGATCTCGACGCCGAGGCCGTTCAGGTAAGCGTGCGGGATGCCCGCGCCGAGGAACAGGGCCTCACCGGGCTGGAGTCGGACGTGGTTGAGGAGCATCGCGGCGATGACTCCGGGGTCGCCCGGGTAGTGGTGGGCGATGTCGGCGTACGGGGCGTAGGCGCCGCCGAGTCGGGCGCAGGCGGCTGTCGTCTCGGTGACCGTACGGGCCATGTCGTCGGGGTCGGCGCTCAGCACCGCCGTGAGGACCTCGCGCAGCGCCGCCTCCTCCGGGTGGGCGCGCAGCAGGTCGACGTACGGCTTGAGGGAGTCGACGTCGAGGGCGGCGAGGAGTCCGGCCGCCTCCTCGGGGGCGCGGAAGCCGCACAGGCCGTCGAACTCGGTGAGGGCGCAGATCAGTTCGGGCTTGTGGTTGGCGTCCTTGTAGTTGCGGTGCGGGGCGTCGATCGGGACACCCCGGCGCTCCTCGTCCTCGTAACCCTCCCGCGCCTGTTCGAGGTCGGGGTGCGCCTGGAGGGAGAGCGGGGAGCCGGCGGCGAGGAGCTTCAGGAGGAACGGCAGGCGGGGGCCGAACTTGGCGACGGCGGCGCGGCCGAGTTCCTTCTCCGGGTCCTCGGCGACGACCTCGTTGAGCGGACCGCGCCCGGTGCGCGAGGGTGCGCCCGGGTGGGCGCCCATCCACATCTCCGCCTGCGGTTCACCGGTCGGCTCCACGCCGAGCAGCCGCGGGATGGCGGTGGTCGAACCCCAGGCGTAGGGGCGGACGGTGTTGTCGAGGCGGTCCATCGGTGTCTTCTCCATACGTGCGCTGCTCGGCCCGCTCCGTGCGGGCGCTGTCCGGGAAGCGGGGTGTCAGGGGCGCCGGTCGCGGGGTCCGGCGACGGGCGCCGGGCGCGAGGTCCCGCCCAAGATCAAGCCCCCGAAGCGAGCGCCAGGTAAACGGCGGCGAAATCCGTGATGGCGATCAGCTCGGCGAGGGTTTCCAGTTCGCCGCCCTCCTCGGGTTCGAGTTCGCTGATCGCGGTGTCGTGGCTGAGGGCGAGTTCGCGGGCGGCGGGTGCGGCGCTGATCCCGCCGATCGGACGGTCGCGGAGCAGCACCACGCGCGCGTGCAGTGCCTGTTGCTCCTCGACGCGGTCCCGGAAGAAGTCTTCGGGGTCCGCGCCAGCGGCGAGCGCGCCCGCGAGCAGCACGCTGTGCGAGGCGAGGGCCTCGGGGAGTTCGGCGGTGAGCGCGGGGCGGCCGGCGAGTTCGGCGAGCGCGGCGGTGAACCGACGGCCGGCCGGCCCCGCCGAGGTGCCCTCCGTCCAGATCACCGGGAGCGCCTCGGCCAGTTCGACGGCGAGCGTCTTGGCGGGGTTGCTGTACGCGGCGACGGCGGGGCCGCAGCGCTCGGCGACGCGGTCGAGGCGGTCGGCGACCTTCTGCAGGGCTTCCGGCGGCGCGGAGACCAGGCCGGTGCGGTCGAGGAGGACGAGCAGCGGGGTGAGCAGCGCCCAGAGCACGCCGGGGGCCGAGGCCGCGAGGGGTTCGTCCTGGTCGTACGGTGCGGTCGCCATCGGTACGAAGAGGCCGTGGCTGCCTTCCACCCACTCGGCGAGGGGGGAGCCGGCGGGGGCCACGGCGGCGACGGTGCTGCCGCGCCGGTAGGCCTGCTCGATGAGGAGTTCCAGGCCGGGTTCGCTGCCGTCGGGGGTGGCGATCAGCAGGAGGTCGACGGGGCCCGCCCAGCCGGGCAGGTCCCAGCGCAGGGCGCCCCCGGCGGGAGCGACACCCGTGGGGGTGAGCCGGGTGAGGGGACAGCTCGCTCCGGCGAGGGTGCCGAGCAGTTCGGCGACACCGGTGGCGGCCATGCCGGGGCCCGCGATCAGGACGCCGCGCGGGCGGCCGTCCGGCTTCAGCTCGGGGATGCCGGCCTCGGTGGCGTGCCGGACCGCGGTGCGCACCCGGGCTCCGGCCTCGGCGGCGCCGCGGAGCAGTGCCCTTCGGTCGGCCCGGGTGAGCGCGTCGGGATCGTCGAGGAGCGATTCGTCGAGCATGGGGTCGGTAGCCTCCGATCGCCGGGGGCCGCTTGCGCGTGAGCCGCCGGGGTCGCTTGCACGATGTCGCTCGCGCGCGGTGCCGAGCGGCGCTGGGTCGGACCGGGTGCCGGCCGGGGTGCGCCGGTCGCCGATCGGGACGACCGCGTCGCCGTTGTCCGGGCGGGCGCGGCGCTGTCGCTTGTCGTCGGGTGTCGTTGCCTGTCGTCGGACCTGCTGCCGCGCCGTCGGCGCGGCCGCGGGCGGGGACGGCGCCGCTGTCGCCTCGCGCGCGGCGGTCGCGGCGCCGCTGTCCGCGAGGCTGCCGCGTCGGCTACGCGGGGCGGCGGGCCTCGTCGACCAGGAGTACGGGGATGCCGTCGCGGACCGGGTAGGCGAGGCCGCAGTCCGCTCCCGTGCAGATCAGCTCGGTCTCCTGCTCCTTGAGCGGGGCATGGCAGGCCGGGCAGGCGAGGATCTCCAGGAGGCCGGCTTCGAGCGGCATGGGGTGTCCTTCCGAAACGGTGGATGCGGCCTGGTCAGGGTACCGCTGCGGGAAGCCGGGTGCCGGGGCGCGCCCACGGTTCGCGAGGCGCGCGGAGCGGCGGCACGGGCCTCTGAGGCCCGTCTCCGCGTCCGTCCCCGTGACCGCGTCTCCCCCGGCCGACCGCCGACGGGCGCGGTACCCGCGGGGTGCCGTGCCTGTCGGTTTCGACGGTCGGCCGCCGGGCCGTTCCCGGTCGGCGGTATCGGGTCTCCGGTCCGGCCGTGCGGGGCTCAGCCTCTGATGATCTCCAGGACCTCGTCCCGCACCTTCGTCATCGTCGCCTCGTCGCGGGCCTCCGCGTTGAGGCGGAGGAGGGGCTCGGTGTTGGAGGGGCGGACGTTGAACCACGCGTCCTCGGCGGTGACCGTCAGGCCGTCGAGTTCGTCGATGGCGATGCCTTCGCGGCCCTCGTAGGCGGCCCTGACGGCGGCGAGGCGGGCGGCCTGGTCGTCGACGGTGGAGTTGATCTCGCCGGAGCCCACGTAGCGGTCGTACTCAGCGACGAGCCCGGAGAGCGGACCGTCCTGGCCGCCGAGCGCGGCGAGGACGTGGAGGGCGGCCAGCATGCCGGTGTCGGCGTTCCAGAAGTCGCGGAAGTAGTAGTGCGCGGAGTGCTCGCCGCCGAAGATCGCACCAGAGCGGGCCATCTCGGCCTTGATGAAGGAGTGGCCGACGCGGGTGCGGACGGGGGTGCCGCCGAGCTCGCGGACGACCTCCGGGACGGACCAGGAGGTGATGAGGTTGTGGATGACCGTGCCGCCGCCGTGCTTGGCCAGCTCGCGGGCGGCGACCAGCGCGGTGATCGCGGACGGGGAGACCGGTTCGCCCCGCTCGTCGACGACGAAGCAGCGGTCGGCGTCGCCGTCGAAGGCGATGCCGAGGTCGGCGCTCTCCTCGCGGACGCGCTTCTGGAGGTCCACGATGTTCGCCGGGTCGAGCGGGTTGGCCTCGTGGTTCGGGAAGGTGCCGTCCAGCTCGAAGTACATCGGCACGAGCTCCAGCGGCAGGCCGGAGAAGACGGTCGGGACGGTGTGTCCGCCCATGCCGTTGCCCGCGTCGACGACGACCTTCAGGGGGCGGATCGAGGTCAGGTCGACGAGGGAGCGGAGGTACGCCGCGTAGTCGTCCAACGTGTCCCGCCGCGTGATCGTTCCGGGTGTGGCGTCCGAGGCCGGGGCGCCGGAGTCGAGCCAGGACTCGGTGAGTCGGCGGATCTCGGAGAGTCCGGTGTCCTGGCCGACGGGGGCCGCGCCCGCCCGGCACATCTTGATGCCGTTGTACTGGGCCGGGTTGTGCGAGGCGGTGAACATGGCGCCCGGCAGGCCGAACGCGCCCGACGCGTAGTACAGCTGGTCCGTGGAGCACAGGCCGATCTCGGTCACGTCGACCCCGCGCGCCGCCGCACCGCGCGCGAAGGCGCGGGACAGTCCGGGCGACGACGGCCGCATGTCGTGCCCGATCACGATGGCGTCCGCTCCGGTCACCTGGACGAAGGCGGCGCCGAACAGCTCGGCGAGCGGCTCGTCCCACTGGTCCGGGACCACCCCGCGTACGTCGTACGCCTTCACGAGCTGCGACAGATCAGCAGTCACGGCCAACCCTCCAGAAGTCCACTTCGGTCACCCCAAACTACCCGTCCGGGCTGACAGCGGGCGGTGTCGGGCCCGAGTGGAGCGCATCCGTGACGTGCGGAACGGACCCGTCATCCGGGGGAAACCCGCCCGACCCGGGCCAACGTCCAGAACCGTCCCGGCGCGCGGGCCCAGCGCCCGTAACCCTCTCAGGGCAGCATCCAGGAGAGGACAGGCGAGGTCTGTCCCACCACGATCAGGCACATGACGAGCAGGAGCCCGAGGCTCCAGGGCAGCACCTTGCGCAGCAGGTCGCCCTCGCGGCCCTCGAGTCCGACGGCCGCGCAGGCGATGGTCAGGTTCTGCGGCGAGATCATCTTGCCGAGGACACCGCCCGAACCGTTGGCGGCGGCGAGGAGTTCGGGTGACAGCCCCGACTCCCGGGCGGCGCTCACCCGGAGGGCGCCGAAGAGGGCGTTCGACGAGGTGCCGGAACCGGACACGGCCACGCCGAACCACCCCAGGACGGGTGACAGGAAGGCGAGTCCGGAGCCGGCCGCCGCCACGAAGTGGCCGATGGTGGCGGCCTGTCCGGAGAGGTTCATGACGTAGGCGAGGGCCAGTACGGACGTCACGGTCAGGATCGCGAACCTCAACTCGCGCACGGTCGCGAGCCGTTCCCGGACCGCCACGCGCGCGTGCACCCCGAGCACCACGGCCGCGCACAGCCCGGCGAGCAGCACGAGGGTGCCGCCGGTCGCCACGACCGGCCAGGTGAAGACGTTCCCGCCCACCGGCTTGCCGTTCCGGGTCGACGACGTCCAGGAAGGGTCAGTCGTACGTCCGTGTCGCCCGCGCCAGCCGGTCCTTCACGGCGGGGATCTGCGCGATCGAGAAGACCGTGACGATCAGGGCGTACGGGGCGTAGGCGCGTACGACTTCGCGGGTCGGGTCCCGCTCGTCGAGTTCCTCGCTACGCGTGCCGGTCGGGACCGACGCCCGTACGGACTCGGCGGCGGGCACGCGCGCGTGCGATGCGGCGACGAGGGCGGCGGCACCGGCCAAGGAGGCGCCGATGTCCGCGAGTTGTACGGAGACGTAGTTCGAGGCGGCGAATCGGACAGCCGCCCGAACGACCGGCGCGGGATGTCGAAGTGCCGGGTGCGGACGGTCATCCGGTACACCCGCAGGACGTTGACGACGATCCACAGGATGGGGAAGAGGCCGAACGCGGCGCCCTGGGCGGCACTGGGGAGCGTCCGGCCCACCGGCATGCCGTACGGGCCAGGCGACCAGTGAGGCCGCCAGAAGGCCTGCCAGGCCCGTCACGTGGGCCTTCAGCCGGACGCCGCCGAGCAGGACCAGCACGACGATGAGGGGCAGGGCGGCCACGAGGGCGGACAGGCCGAGCGAGTCGGCGACGGGTCGCAGCTCCTGGACGCACATGGACGCCTCCCCGGATTCCGTGATGCGGAAAGCGATTTCTCACGGCAACCGGAATCGTCGCGTCCGCGACAACTTCACATCAATGGGCGTGCGTCGCTCAGTGGAATCGGTGCCCCGGGAAGGGGCGGTGGACGCACGGCGGCACGGCGGGATGGCGGAGCGGGTGTGGGGTGCGATGCGGGAGGCGCGGCGGAGTTCGGCCGACGAGTGAAGTACGGCCGGAAGTACGGGGTGCGGGCGCGTGGAGCGGTGCTCAGTTGTCGGGTGAGCGCAGAATCCGCAGGTGGCCGCGGCGCGCGACCTCCATCGGGTCCACCGAGCGGGCGCTGCCGCCGGCCTCCGCGGCACGTTTCTGCGGACGGGCCGCCTCGCGCACCGCGTTCGCCAGTGCCTCCAGGTCGTCACCACTGGGGCGAGCCGGACCGGAGGAGTCGGCGAGCCGGACGACCTCCCAGCCGCGCGGCGCGGTGAGGCGCTCGGAGTGCTCGGCACACAGGTCGTAGCAGTGGGGTTCGGCGTAGGTGGCGAGCGGGCCGAGGACCGCGGTCGAGTCGGCGTAGACGTACGTCAGCGTCGCGACGGCAGGACGGCCGCAAGCGGTGCGCGAACAGCGACGTACAAGGCTCACGATGTTGGACGGTACCGCACTCTTGAGCGGGCCGCGACGACTCTCCCCCCGGTCGCCTCACCGTGTCGTGTCGTGGGACGGCCCACACCGTTTTCCGGGCATCGAACCCTGACCTGGGCCGACATCACGCCTCGGGACGCCGAACAGACCTGAATCCGGTCACCACTTGGTGCGAATCATGTCAATTGCCATGCCAGAGACGGTCTTGGAGGGATACGAAATCGGGCCCAATCTTGGCTGGAATGGTCATCAGGCGTCATCCGGCGCCATCGGATGTCATCCGGAACACCTGCCGGGCCGGGTGCCGTCGGTCCGCCCGCCCGTCGGCGACGGCGCGTGGGGCCGGGCGGCCGGGCCGGGCGGGGACTACTCTTCGTCAGTGATGGACAACCCCGTACCGCCCCGTGCCGCAGCAGCCGGTCCCCGCCGTCGTGACCGCCATGGCAGGGGCATGCGCGGCCCCGTGGCGCCGCCCCAGGTGCCGCTCGCGGCGAGCCGTGCCGAAGTCTTCGCGGACCTGGTGCAGGACTCCGTGGAGCGGCTGGAGCGACGCTGGCCGCAGCTCGCGGACATCGACTTCATGGTCCTCGAAGTCCCCCGCCTGGAGGGCTCGGGCGAGGCATGGAGCGACGAGGCGGTGCCGCTGGGCGGCACGATCGCGGCGCGCGAGGGGCATCCCGCGCGCGTGGTCGTCTACCGTCGTCCGGTCGAGATCCGCACCAAGGGGCGCGACGAGCGCGCCGCCCTGGTGCACGAGGTCGTCGTGGAACAGGTCGCGGAACTGCTGGGCCTGACACCGGAGACGGTTGATCCACGCTACGGCGAGGACTGAGGACGGACCTGGACCGGGTCGCCCGGCCCCGGACCGATCGGACCCGGCCCATTCGGACGCGCACCGCTCGGACCCGGACCATCCAGACCCGGACCATTCCGACCCGCGCCGCTCGGACCTGACCCGATCAGCACCCGACCGCTCGGACCGGACCGATCAGGCCCGGGCGGATCACCGCACCCGGGCCGATCACCGGTCCTGGGTCACTGCTTGAGCAGCACCGAGAGGTCCTGCCGCGCTTCCGGCACCGAGACCGTTCCGCGGTCGTCCGGAAGGTTCTGGATGGTGAAGCCGGGAACGCCTTCCTGGGTCGCCGCGAGCATCCGGGAGGCGTAGACCGGGCTTCCGGAGACCGGCTCGACGGTGAGGGCGTACGTGCCCTTGAGGCCGCTCGGGACCGGTGCCGCGACGTTCTCGGTGGTCCCGCCCTTGATGGTGAACGTCTTCGAGACGGCCGTACCGCCCTGGCTGCCCGCGGACGCGGTGACCCTGACCGTGGCTCCCCCGCCGGGGGCGGTCACGGCGAGCGTGGACCCCTTGGCGGTGTTGTCGGCGACCGTCGCGCGCGTGCCGACCGGGACGGTGGCCGGAATGAACGCGGTCTCCTGATCGGCGCCCTTGCCGCGCACCACCCGCAGGGCGGCGACGATCGGCACGGACGAGCCGGTGGGCGTGAGCACCAGGGAGCCCGCTTCACCACGGGTGACGTCCCCGAGGTCGACGGCGGAGGTCATGCCGGCCTTCACGTGCAGCGTCTCGTTCCCCGCCGGGGTGATCAGTCCCGAGGGCGAGGCGAGGCGCACCTTCAGGTCGGCGTCCGTGTCGCCGGGCACGAAGGCGACCAGGCGCACGGAGGTGGCGTCCTTGGGGATACCCGGCATGACGAGGCTGCCCGCGGGGTCGGCCGCGGCGGCCAGCCAGTCGCCGCCTGTCTTCTCGTCCAGTGCCTGGACAGCGGCTCCGACACGACCGCTGCGGACCGTCACGTGCACGGTGAGGTCGGTCTGCGGATCGCCGGTCAGCGTGTTCAGCAGGATCGGCTCGCTGGCGTGCGGCTGGACCGTGATCCCGTCGGCCACCGTGGACTTGAGCGTGCCGTCCTTGCCGTACAGCTCGATGTCGACGACGGCCGCGGAGTCGTCCGGGTTGGTCAGGTGCACATAGTCGGTGCGCGCCGCGGCGGTGCTGGCGCCCGGGAACCAGAACTCGGTGTCGGGGGCGGTGCAGTTGGTGCCGAGCAGGCCGCGCCCGTTGCCCGCGGCGACCTCCGTCGTCTCCTGAACCGTCCAGCCGGGCGCGAACTTGCCCGACGCGACGCCGACGAGGGCGGGTGCGTCGGCACCCGAGGAGTCGCCGGACGCCGGCTTGCCGGGCTCCTTGGGCTGGACGACGGACTTGGCGGCCTTGCCCTTGCTCTTCTTGCCGGCCGTGGAGTCCGCCGACTCCTCGGTGGCGGCCTGGAGTTGGGCCTTGCCGACGGCGCCGGCGCCCTCCGCGACGGGGGTGAAGGACGTGTACGCGGTATCGGCGATGTCCGAGGTGCTCGGCTGCGGGCAGAGCAGGCTGGTGCGCTCCACGGGCAGCCGCGCGGCCGTACCGGCCGTGCCGCCGCCGGACGCGTCAGGCGACTTGAGGGTCGCGAAGCCGGTGACGGCGGCGAGCGCGGTCGCCGCGGCGATCAGGGACAGGGTGGTGCGGTTCACTGATGGCTCCCGTCGGGGCGCTCACTGTCGGTGCCGTGCGGGGGCTGCGTGGGGTCGTACGCCGGGTCGTAGCCCTGCTCGCCCGTGTCGTAGCCCTGGCCCCGGGTGTCGAAGGCCTGGCCGTTCGCGTCGTAGCCCTGACCGTAGGTCTGGTCGTACGCCGCCGTGCCCCCGTAGGCGTACGGGTCGTACTGGCCGCCCTGGTAGGGGTCCGCCTGGTACGGCTGCTCGTAGGTGCCCGCCGGGTATTGCTGCTGCCCCTCGTACCGCTCGCCGCCGTAGGTGTCGTACTCGGCGTTCGCGTAGCTCGGGCTGTCCCACTCGCCGTACGCCTGCTGGTGCGGGACGGCGCCGGCCGGGACCTCCTGGTCCGTGTCCGTGCCCGTGTCCATGTCCGCGGGGAACTCGTCGTCGAGGTCCTCGTCCGACTGCTCGGACTCGGCGTCCGCCTCGGCCTGGGCGCGCAGGCGGCGGGCTCGGCGGCCGTCGCCCGTCATGTCCTGGGCGGGCACGGCCTCTTCCTCGGGGAGGTCGTCGTCGACGTCCCGGCGCCGCCCGGGGAGGGCGAGCACCACGAGGACGAGGGCGAGCGCGCCCTGGGCCCACAGCCAGGCGGTGTGGCTCAGCGGGGCGTCGAAGGTGACGTCCAGCCTGCCGCCGTCGGCGGGCAGTTGGAAGCCCTGGGCCCAGCCGTCGACCGTGGTGCCGGTGAGCGGCTTGCCGTCCAGGGTCGCCGTCCAGCCGGCTTCGGCGCTGTCGGCCAGGCGCAGGACGCGGCCGTCGGCTCCGGCGGGGATCGTGGTGTGCACCTCGACCGGTCCGGCGGCGATGGACTCCGGGTCGCCGGACGCGGGGACTATCGCGGCGCGCGAGACCTGCTGGTCGACGCGCCACAGGGCGCTGCCGTCCTGCTGGCTCAGCCGGGTCAGGCCCGTGGTGGCGTCCAGGACGCGGCTCACCTCGCGCGGCGCGCCCTTGCGGACCAGGACGTAGCGCACGGCGAAGCCGCCGAGTTCGTCGGCCTGGTCGGCGCCGGAGCCCGCCACCAGGTTGGCGACGACCTTGTCGAGCTTCTTGTTCTCGCCGTCCGCCGAGGCGAGTTCGGCGTCGCCGAGACGGGCGCCGGAGCCGCGGACGAGGACGTAACCGAGCCTGGCGGCCGAAGGGCTGTCGAGGACGAGGGTGCGGGCCTGGTCGCGGGTGCCGCTCTCCTCGGCGACGAACGCGGGCACCTGCACCGGGTCCCGGCGCTCCACGGGTCCGTCGGCGCCGCGGATGATCCAGCCGGCGGCGATGAGCAACGGGCCGGCGGCGCAGGCGAAGGCGATGAGCGCGGCCACCGGCTGGCGCCAGCCGAAGCTCTGTTCGGCGACACGCGCGCGTGCCCCGTCCGAACCGACGGCGGCGGCGGCGAGCAGCGCGAGGCCGTAGACGAGGGTCGCGGGTCCTGCCCAGGTGGAACGGTTGGACAGGACCGCGAAGACGAGCGCCACCACGGCGATGACCCAGGCGGTCCGGATCCCCCCCTGGCGCTCGGAGCGCAGCAGGGCGGCGAGCGCGGCGAGCACGATGCCGAAGAGCATCAGCCCGCTGACCGTGCCCGGCCCGCCGGGGCTGGCGCTGAGCAGGTCGAGCGGGGAGGCCGCGCCGGCGCCGTAGTCCAGGCCGGCCTGCTTGAAGAAGCCGAACGGCAGCAGGGTCAGCGACCAGGGGGCGAGAACCAGCAGCGGGGTGCCGAACTGGGCCAGGAAACGCGGTCCGTAGGCGGGGATCTCCCTGCGGCGCACCACGAGGAGTGCGATGCCGAGGACCAGCGCGATGGGCCACACGATCGGGGTGAACGCCGTCGTGAACGTCAGCAGCAGGGCGTACGCCCAGGTCGCGCGCCAGCTCCCGCGTGCGCGGGAGCCGTGCGCGAGACCGCTCGCGGCGATGCCAGCGCGCGCCATGAGCGGCAGCAGGATCGCGAGGACGGCGGTGCCGATGCGGCCGCCCGCGAGCGCTCCGGTGGCGGCGGGCAGGAAGGCGTACGCGACGGAGGCCCAGGCGCGCAGCAGGCGGGACTCGACGAGCGGGCGCGAGGCGAAGTACGCGGCGAAGCCGGCCAGCGGCACGGATCCCACGAGGAGCACGGTGACCGCGAGCCCGGTGGAGCCGAGGAGCGCGGAGGCCAGCAGCGCGACGATCGCGAGGTAGGGCGGGGCGGACTGGGTGTTCCCCGCGCCGACCGGATGCCAGCCGTCGAGGTAACGCGCCCACAGCTCGGAGGAGTCGGCGGGCGCGGGCAGCAGAGCGCCGCCCGCGAGGGCCCCGCCGCCGAGCAGCGCGCGGCAGGCGAGGAGCGAGACGAACAGCAGCACCAGGAAGAGCATCGGGCCGGGGTTGCGCGCGATGCGCTTGATCCGGGCGAACTGCTCGATCTCCAGGAAGTCGCCGTCGTCGCCGCCGGGTCCGGACTCGACGGCGCCTCCGTGCCGTCCGGCGCCCGTGGTGACGTCGGCGTCGGAGCCGCTCGTCAGATTGCCGGCGACCTGCTCGAAGGTGGCCCGCACGGTGGCGCCCGGCGGCGGGAACAGGGCCCGCAGCTCGCCCTTGTCGACCTGCGGGCGGCCGCGCCTGCGCCGCCCGGCGATGATCCGCTCCGGGCGCAGCAGGGTGCCCAGGAGGCCGCGGATCTCGTCGACGGCCTGTCCGGGGACCTTGCCCACGAGGTAGGCGACCGTGCGCAGCAGGGTGCCGAGGACGAGCCGGATCAGGATCCAGGGGAGCTGCGCGGTGCGGGCGTTGACGAGGAGGGTGTAGACGGCGCCCGCTTTGTCGACCTTGTGCGGGGACGCGGAGGTGCGGCCCACGCAGTCGACGGCGCGGCGCTCGCGGGAGGCCGCCTCGGCGTGCCGTACGACGGCTTCCGGGGCGACGAGGACACGGTGCCCGGCGGCCTGGGCGCGCCAGCACAGGTCGACGTCGTCGCGCATCAGGGGCAGCCGGCGGTCGAAGCCGCCGAGTTCCTCGAAGACATCGCGCCGGATCAGCATTCCGGCGGTGGACACGGACAGCACGGGGTGGACGTGGTCGTGCTGGCCCTGGTCCTGCTCGCGGCGGTCCAGACCGGTCCAGCGGCGGCCGGAGTTGGCGATGGTGACGCCGACTTCGAGGAGCTGCCTGCGGTCGTACCAGCCGCGGAGCTTGGGGCCGACGATGGCCACGTCCTGGCCGATCTCCTGCTCGTTCTCCACGACGCGCAGCAGCTGGGCCAGGGCGTCGGGCTCCGGGGCGCTGTCGTCGTGCAGCAGCCAGAGCCACTGCTCGGGTTCGCCGTGCGGGAGGTCCGGCATGTCGTACGCGTCGTCGCGCCAGGTGCGGGTGGCGGGGTCCCAGCCGCTCGGACGCCTGAGGTAGGGCAGGTCGTCCGGGGTCAGCTCACCGGCGGTGCGGGACACCTCCTCGACGGCCTGGCCGAAGCCGGTGCGCCGTGCCAGGTGCAGCACACGGTCGGCGCCGAGCGCCTCGGTGAGCAGCTCGGCGGATTCGTCCGCGCTGCCGGTGTCGGCCGCCACCGCGTTCTGCACGGGGCGGTCCTGGCCGAGCAGCCCGGCGAGCGCCTCGGGCAGCCAGCGGGCGCCGTCGTGGGAGACGAGCACCGCGGTCACGACGTGGCGCGGGAACTCAGGGGCGGCAGCGGCGTCGTTACGGGCTGCCGAATGGCTGTGCACGGACATCGAGGTACGGGCCCCGGTTCGATGGACTGCGGTGGACGTCTGTGTCCGGCGGGGACAGCGGGACGTCTCGGACGAGGGCCCACACTAACGGCTGAGCAAGACGACGGCCCGCCGCCTGTGGATAACCCACCTGCGCCGGGCCGTTCCTTACGTAAGAGTGTGTGCCGTTTGGTCGGCGGCACCCACGTGGGTGGACTACTGTTCCGCGTCCGCTTTTCCGTACGACCGTTTTCAGACAGCGGCCTTCTTCAGACGACGCCGCTCCCGCTCGGACAGACCGCCCCAGATGCCGAACCGCTCGTCGTTGGCGAGCGCGTATTCGAGGCACTCGGAGCGGACCTCACAGGCGAGGCAGACCTTCTTGGCCTCGCGGGTGGAGCCGCCCTTCTCGGGAAAGAAGGACTCGGGGTCGGTCTGGGCGCACAGCGCGCGCTCCTGCCAGCCGAGTTCCTCGTCCGCGTCGTCGACCAGCAGTTGCTGCACCAGCTCGGTCATGTGCGCCCCTCGTCTGTCATTCGCGTCCCCGTGATGCTGCCGTCACCGATTTCGGCTGAACGACACGAGTGAAATTACAAGTGTGCCGATCCGGGCCAGTCAAGCCGAGATCTGCTATTGGGCCCCTTATTCACTCTGCGGAACCAAGGCTATGCGGAAAGTGTTCAAATCGGCATAAACCCTGACAGCCCAAGAGGCCCAGGTCAGACGCCCGCCCCTCACAGGGGAGGACGTCCAGGAGTTCGATCTCGTTCCGACGCGGACCCCGAAGCGAATCTGATCACATTTAGATCACGGGGCCGCGGCGGGGTTTGTTCACCCGGTTGTGCGCCATGTGTCCGGGGAGGCCCCTGAACAAACCTTTCGCCTGCCAGATGAACCGGATGAGGTGAAACATCTCCCACATACCGGACATGCAGTTGACAGTGGAGGTGTCAACCGGTGTCCTTGTGGGCATGCTCGTGAACTTGGCATCCACCTCGACCCGCACCGCCGGGTCCCTCGGTGCTGCCCTCGTTCGCTGTAGCTGTTGTTGCCGTTCCAGCTGTTGAGCCCTACCGCGCTCCGGCTGCCTCGCCGCCACTGAGGCGAAACCCCGCCCCTCACCGGGGCCACCGCCCGCACCAGGGCCCCTCTCCCGCCCGTGACCCGGGCGGAATCCCCGCTCGTGACCCGGGCGGAAAACGGCCAGCGACACCCCAGCACTCTTCCGCCGAGGAACCACCGCATCCATGAACAGCGACAGCGACCTCCAGATCGCCGGCGACATCCTCGAAGTCCCCCACCTGCTTCAGCCGCCGCGCGAACACCCCTCCACCGTGGCCGAGTTCGTCGGCCTGGCGCGTTCCATCGCCGCCGACCGCTCCCAGTGGGAACACCTCGTCCGGTACGACGCCGCCTCGCGCTGGTACCACCGGCTGCGCACCGGGCCCGGCTATGAGATGTGGCTGCTGTCCTGGGTGCCCGGACAGGGCAGCGGGCTGCACGGCCACGGCGGCTCCTCCGGCGTGCTGACCGTCCTGGACGGCGCGCTGACCGAGCGCACCGAGCGCGGCACGCGCGCCCTTGGATCCGGCGCACAGCGCGTGTTCGCGCCCGGTTACGTCCACGAGGTCGTCAACGACTCGCTCGAACCCGCCGTCAGCCTGCACGTCTATTACCCGGGTCTTACCGAGATGCCGATGCACGCGGCGCGTTGCGCGGTCGCCGAAACCGTGTGAGGCGTTCGCGTGGACCGCGGGCCCGCCGTCGCCGGGGTCTCGTAACCGGCTGACGCGTTGTCGTACCCGCCTGCGAGACTGAACCCCATGCGCATTGTGGTTCTGGCAGGCGGTATCGGTGGTGCCCGGTTCCTGCGTGGTCTCCAGCGGGCCGTGCCGGACGCGGACATCACGGTCATCGGCAACACCGGCGACGACATCCATCTCTTCGGGCTGAAGGTCTGCCCGGACCTCGACACGGTGATGTACACGCTCGGCGGCGGCATCAACGAGGAGCAGGGCTGGGGGCGGGCCGACGAGACCTTCCATCTGAAGGAGGAGCTCGCGGCGTACGGGGTCGGACCCGCGTGGTTCGGGCTCGGCGACCGCGACTTCGCGACGCACATCGTGCGGACGCAGATGCTGGGCGCGGGCTATCCGCTCAGCGCCGTCACCGCGGCCCTGTGCGACCGGTGGAATCCGGGCGTGCGTCTCATTCCCATGTCCGACGACCGCGTCGAGACCCATGTCGCCGTGACGCTGCCGGAGGGCGACCCGGCCGGGGTCGCCGGCGAGCGCAAGGTGATCCACTTCCAGGAGTACTGGGTGCGGCTGCGGGCCTCCGTCCCGGCCGAGGCGATCGTGCCGGTCGGCGCCGAGCAGGCGAAGCCCGCGCCCGGAGTGCTCGAGGCCATCGCCGAGGCGGACGTCATCCTCTTCCCGCCGTCCAACCCCGTCGTCTCCGTCGGCACCATCCTCGCCGTGCCCGGCATACGGGAGGCCATCGCCGAGGCGGGCGTGCCCGTCGTCGGCCTCTCCCCCATCGTCGGCGACGCGCCCGTGCGCGGCATGGCCGACAAGGTGCTGGCCGCGGTGGGCGTCGAGTCCACCGCCGCCGCGGTCGCCGAGCACTACGGTTCGGGGCTCCTCGACGGCTGGCTCGTCGACACGGTCGACGCCTTGGCCGTGGAGCGCGTCGAGGCGGCCGGCATCCGCTGCCGGGCCGTACCGCTGATGATGTCCGACCTCGACGCGACGGCGCGGATGGCGCGTGAGGCGCTGACGCTGGCGGAGGAGGTACGGACCTCATGAGCACCATGGACGCGGCGGTACCCGGCGACGCGGAGCGCGCTGGACGGCACGCCGACGGGGAACACCCGGGAAGGCCCGCCGGCGCGGGCTACCGGGTCTGGGCGCTGGGCGGACTTCCCGAGGTACGTCGGGGGGACGACCTGGCGAAGCTCATCGCGGCGGCCGAGCCCGGGCTCGTCGACGGGGACGTGCTCCTCGTCACCTCCAAGATCGTGTCGAAGGCCGAGGGCCGGATGGTCGAGGCCGCCGACCGCGAGGCCGCCATCGACGCCGAGACCGTCCGGGTCGTGGCACGGCGCGGCCCACTGCGGATCGTGGAGAACCGGCAGGGTCTGGTGATGGCCGCCGCCGGGGTCGACGCCTCCAACACCCCTGCCGGGACAGTGCTGTTGCTGCCCGAGGACCCCGACGCCTCCGCGTACGCGATCCGCGCGGGGCTGCGGGACACCCTCGGCGTCGACGTCGGCGTCGTGATCACGGACACCTTCGGGCGGCCCTGGCGCACCGGGCTCACCGATGTCGCCATCGGCGCCGCGGGCGTCCACGTGCTCGACGATCTGCGGGGCGGCACCGACGCGCACGGCAATCCGCTCAGCGCGACCGTCGTCGCCACGGCGGACGAGCTCGCCGCCGCCGGTGACCTGGTCAAGGGCAAGGCCTCCGGGCTCCCCGTCGCCGTCGTGCGCGGGCTCGCGCACCTGGTGACCGAGGGGGACGGCACCGGGGCGCGGGCGATGGTGCGCGACGCGCGGGACGACATGTTCCGGCTCGGCACCTCGGAAGCCGTACGGGAGGCGGTGACCCAGCGGCGTACCGTACGGGCCTTCACCGGCGAGCCCGTCGACCCCGGTGCCGTACGCCGAGCGGTCGCCGCGGCGGTGACCGCTCCCGCGCCGCACCACACCACGCCCTGGCGGTTCGTGCTCCTGGAGTCCGCCGAGTCGCGGACACGGCTGCTCGACGCCATGCGGGACGCGTGGATCGCGGATCTGCGGGGCGACGGGAAGAGCGAGGAGTCCATCGCCAAGCGGGTCCGCCGGGGCGACGTGCTGCGCGGGGCGCCGTATCTCGTGGTGCCGTGCCTGGTCATGGACGGGTCGCACACGTACGGGGACGCACGGCGGGACGGGGCCGAGCGCGAGATGTTCGTGGTCGCCACCGGGGCGGGCGTGCAGAACTTCCTGGTCGCGCTGGCCGGGGAGCGGCTGGGCTCCGCGTGGGTGTCGTCGACGATGTTCTGCCGTGATGTCGTACGCGAGACGCTGGAGCTGCCGGAGAACTGGGACCCGATGGGGGCCGTGGCCGTCGGCCACGCGGCGGAGGAACCGAGAACCCGGCCGGACCGGGACGCGGCCGACTTCGTCGAGGTCCGCTGATCGGTCCGTCGCTGTTCGGTCCGTCGCTGTTCGGCGCGAACCGTTCGGCGACGGGGGCTGATCGGTCCGGGGTGAGGCTCGATCCGTTCGGCGCCGTGCGCTGATCGGTCCGCCGGGGCGGCGGTCCGGAGCGTTCGAGGTCCGCTGATCGGTTCGGGGCGGCGGTCCGGGGTGTTCGGTGGGGTTCGCTGAGGCGTGCGGCGCCGTTGTCGGGGGGGCTGGCGCCTACTCTCGTAGAACGCCCCGAGTATCTCTAGGACCTCATTCGTGTCTGGACGTTTCGCTCCCCGGCCGACGCGTACGACCGTGCGCGGCGGGCATGCCGTCGTGCCCGGCGGGGCACCGGCCGGCGTGCCGGGTGGTGTGCCCCGCCAGACGGCCGAGCCCGGACGCGTTCGTACGTGGACGCCCGACGGGCCGCTCGATCTCGGGCTCGTGCTCGGGCCGCTGCGCCGCGGACCGGGCGATCCGACGTTCCGGACGACACCCGACGGCTCCGTGTGGCGGACCAGCCGTACGCCCGCCGGGCCCGGGACGCTGCGGGTCGCTCCGCGCGGCGCGGTGGTCCGGGGCGAGGCCTGGGGGCCGGGGGCCGAGTGGCTGCTCGACCGGCTCCCCGACCTGCTCGGCGCCGCGGACGATCCCGGCGCCTTCGAGCCACGGCACCGGCTGGTCGCGCTCGCCCGGCATCGGCGGCCCGGCCTGCGGCTGGTGCGGACCGGGCTCGTGATGGAGTCGCTGATCCCGTCCGTCCTGGAGCAGAAGGTCACCACCGACGAGGCGTACCGGGCCTGGCGGTTGCTCGTCCGGAAGTTCGGCGAGCCCGCGCCGGGGCCCGCGCCCGAGCGGATGTACGTCATGCCGGCGCCGCGGACGTGGGCCCTGATCCCGTCCTGGGAGTGGCACCGGGCCGGGGTCGACGACAAGCGGGCCTCCACGGTCCTGCGGGCCGTACGGGTCGCCGCGCGGCTGGAGGAGGCCGTCGGGTTCGATCCCGAACGGGCGCGGCGGCGGCTGGAGCTGGTGTCCGGGATCGGGCCGTGGACGTCCGCGGAGGTCGTGCAGCGCAGTCATGGCGCGGCGGATGCCGTGACCGTGGGGGATCTGCATCTGCCGGGGATCGTCGGGTACGCGCTGGCCGGGAACCGGGACGCGGACGACTCCGTCATGCTGGAGTTGCTGGAGCCCTATGCCGGGCAGCGGCATCGGGCCGCTCGGCTGATTCTGCTGGCCGGGCGTACGCCGCCGCGGCGCACGCCGAAGATGCCTCGCGGGGACATCGGGCGGCTGTAGGCGGCCCCGGCTTCCGGCTTCCGGGTCCGTGTTCCGCCCGGCTCCGGGCAAGTACGGCTTCCGCGCGTGGGCGCCCGCGGCTTGCGTCATCCTCCGCCGCGGCAGGTTCTCGCCCCCTCCGCCCCTGCCCGTCCCGTACCTGGGGCTCCGCCCCAGACCCCGCTCCTCAAACGCCGGAGGGGCTGAATTTCGCCCCCGGAGGGGCCGGAAACAGGTTCCGGCCCCTCCGGGGGCGTGCGCAGGTTCTCTACTGGTCCGACGAGAAGCGCAGGGTGGCGGCCGGGATGCGGGCGTCGCACCAGACGCGGACTCCCTCGCGGAGTTCGTTGTCGGGGCCGACGACCGCGCCGTCGCCGATGACCGTGCCGGTGAGGACGGTGCGGGCGCCGATGCGGGCGCCGACGCCGACGAAGGAGTCGGTGATGACGGCGCCGGGTTCGACGACGGCGCCGGCCAGGACGGTGCTGCCGGTGATCCGGGCGCCCTCGCCGATGCGGGCGCCCTCGCCGACCACCGTGCCGCCGGTGAGCTTGGCGTCGGGGGCCACCGTGGCCGTGGGCAGGACCAGACGGTCGCCGCAGCGGCCGGGGACGGCCGGGGACGGGGCGCGGCCGAGCACCAGGTCGGCGGAGCCGCGGACGAAGGCCTGCGGGGTGCCCAGGTCCAGCCAGTAGGTGGAGTCGACCATGCCCTGGAGGTGGGCGCCGGTGGCCAGGAGCTCCGGGAAGGTCTCGCGCTCGACCGAGACCGGGCGGCCCTCGGGGATCGTGTCGATGACCGAACGGCGGAAGACGTACGCCCCCGCGTTGATCTGGTCGGTGACGATCTCCTCGGGGGTCTGCGGCTTTTCGAGGAAGGCCGTGACGCGCCCGGTGGCGTCGGTGGGGACCAGGCCGAACGCGCGCGGGTCCTCCACCCGGGTGAGGTGGAGGGAGACGTCCGCACCCGTCGTCTCGTGGGTCGCCACCAGTGCCGGGATGTCCAGGCCCGTGAGGATGTCGCCGTTGAAGATCAGGACCGGGTCGTCGGGGCCCGAGCGCAGCCGGGACGCCACGTTGCGGATGGCGCCGCCCGTGCCGAGCGGCTCATCCTCGGTGACGTACTCGATGTGGAGGCCCAGCGAGGAACCGTCACCGAAGTACGGCTCGAACACCTCGGCCAGGTAGGAGGTCGCCAGCACGATGTGCTCGACGCCCGCCGCGCGCGCCCGCGCCAGCTGGTGCGTGAGGAAGGGGACCCCGGCCGCCGGAACCATCGGCTTGGGCGTGTGCACCGTGAGAGGGCGCAGCCGGGTGCCTCTGCCGCCGACCAGGAGGATCGCTTCTGTCACCTGTCGTCTCTGCTTCCTGCCGGGACCGGCCGTACTGTCTTTCGGCCGGCCAGTTTATGCAGACCGTTCGATGGCGCCTTCGATGGCCGTGCGGTGTCCTTCGACGGGCCTCTGTCGTGACTTCAGGTGATCTCTGCCGGAACCGGGGGGGGGGGAAAAGGGGGGGGGGGGGGGGGGGGGGGGGGGTTTCTCTGGCCTTTCTTCGGGGGGCCCCCCTTTCTCCCCCCCCCCCCCCCCCCCCCTCCTCTCTCCCCCCCCCCCCCCCTCCCCCCCCCCCCCCCCCCCCCCCCCCCCCCCCCCCCCCCCCCCCCCCGTTCCCGGGTCCTGTCTACCGGCCCTGGTAGCGGGCCGCCGTCGTCCGGGCCGAGCCGAGCTTGCCGTAGAGGAGCCGTCCGGGGCACTCCGTGGCGAACCCGTCCCGATGGCCGGAGATCACATTCAGTCGTACGTTCTTTCCCTTTCGGTAGAGATTGCCACCGGCCGACTTCAGGTATGTCTTGCCACGCGGATTGGCACCGTAGAGGCCGAGTTTCCATGCCGTGAGCCGGGCGATGGCCTTGAGCGCCGCGTCGGTCGGCTTGGTCTTGCCGAAACTGCCGATCACGGCGATCCCCATGCTGTTCGTGTTGAACCCTCGGGTGTGGGCGCCCATGACCGCCTTGTCGACGCCTCCGGCCCGGCCTTCGTAGATGTTTCCGCACTTGTCGACGAGGAAGTTGTAGCCGATGTCACGCCAGCCGCTGCTCACCACGTGGTAGCGGTAGATACTGCGGATGATCGAAGGGACCTGCGAACAGCTGTACTTGTTGCCCGACGCCGTGTGGTGCACGAAGGCCGCCTTGACCGACTTCGTGTAGACGAAGCCGCGTTCGCGCAGGTTCTCGTTCGCGCCCCAGCCGCGGCGCGTGATGATGCGGGGGCGCGGGCCGATGTACGGCATCGCGCGCTGCTCGGCCAGGTCGTCGGGGAAGTATTCGCGCTCCGTCTCCTCCCGGGAGAGCGCGGCGATCTCGGTGGCGCCCGCGTGCACGCCCTTGGCGCGCACACCCGCGGGCGCGCCCCCGGCCCGTCCGGCCGTCCCGGCGTCCGGGCGTGGGGGATCCCCGCCGGGATCGACCAGTTCGAGGCGCAGGCCGCCGGGCAGCCGGGAGTCCGCCGGGGCGGCCACGCGTTCCTCCCCCGGACTCTCCCGCACGCCCTCCGCCGGGCCGCCCGCGACCTCCCGCGCCGCCCGCTCCGCGTCGACGCGGACTTCGACGCCGTCCGAGTCGCCCACCCACAGGGGGGCGGTGGAGCCGTGCACCCGGCGCGACGTGCCCTCGGGGGTGTCCGGGTCGGCGGCGTGCTCGTCGTTGTGGGTCTCGACGTCCTGCCAGCCCGACCAGTGGCCGGTGCCGGCCGCCCGGGTGCGGACCTGGACACGGCCGTCGAGCTCGCTGTTCGGGTCGTCCCAGACGACGCCGACCATGGAGAACGGCCGTACGTTCCGGCGGGCGAGGCCCTGTTCCGGTGCGGCCGGACCGAGGGCCCGATCACCGGAGAGCGGGACGAGGGGCAGGGACTGGGTACTGCCGGGGGCGGCGGCCTCGGATGTCACCGCAGACGGCCCGGCCTGTGCCGGGGAGGCGGACAGGGCGAGCGGAAGGGCGAGAGCGGCCGCGCAGGTGACGCCGACCGAGGAAGCAAGGAATCCACGCATGCTCCTGATCCTGGACATAGTCATACATATCTGTCCATCGCGGAATTGACGGACCGTCGGGACGCGCTCCGCCGAACCGGTGGCGCGCTCGGTCCGTGCCGCGCGGCGCCCCCGCGTACGCTTGCGCGCGTGAAAGCCACCGACCGCACCCCCGCCGACCTGCTGCGATCCGCGCTCTCCGAGGACCCGGCGCGTCCTCTGGTGACCTTCTACGACGACGCGACGGGCGAACGGGTCGAACTGTCCGTGGCCACCTTCGCCAATTGGGTGGCCAAGACCGCCAACCTGCTCCAGGGCGAGCTGTCCGCCGAGCCCGGCGAGCGGGTCGCGCTGCTGCTGCCCGCGCACTGGCAGACGGCGGTGTGGCTGCTCGCCTGTTCCTCCGTGGGTGTCGTCGCGGATGTCGGGGGCGACCCGGCCGCCGCCGATCACGTCGTCGCGGGCCCCGGACGCTTCGAGGCCGGGCTCGCCTGTTCCGGTGAACGGATCGCCCTCTCGCTCGCCCCGCTCGGCCGCCGCTTCCCGGCACCGCCCGCGGGGTACGCCGACTACGCCGTGGAGGTGCCGAGCCAGGGCGACCGGTTCGCGCCGTACGCGCCGGTCGATCCGGAGGAGCGGGCGCTGATCGTCGCCGGGGCCGCGTACACGGGCGCGGAGGTCGTGGAGCAGGCCCGCGCCGACGCTCCCGGGCTGGATCTGACGGGACCCGGTTCACGCATCCTGTCGGCGCTCTCGTACGACACCTGGGAGGGCCTGGCCGCGGGACTGTACGCGCCGCTCGCCACCGGCGGGTCCGTGGTGCTGTGCCGCAATCTCGACGATCTGGGCGACGACTCGCTCGCCCGCCGGATCGAGAGCGAGCGGGTGACCGCGACGGCTCGTTAGAGACCGTCGCCCGGCGGGCGGCGGCACGGCCCCGGCAGGGCGCGCCGCCCGGACAGAGGCCCGCCAGGGGGCGCCGCCCGTGCCGGGCGCGTCCCCCGTTCGGCCCATCACCGGCCCCCCTCACCAGCCGCTTCGGGACATGGTCGTAGGAGCAGCAGGACACGCTCGTACGCCATGAGGGGTGGTGGTTCGCAGGTGAGCGACACCGCGGGCACTCCCTCCGGACGCCCGGAGGGGCCGGGGCCGGGAGCGTCGCCCACCGGGGCCGGGGTCGTACGACGGCGGCGGCGCTGGCTGCGCTACACGGCGACCGGGGTGGCCGTCGTGGTCCTCGGCGCCGTGGGGGTCGGCTGGGCCGCGTACGAGAAGCTGAACGGGAACATCAAGGCCGACAACGACGCGGCCGCCGAGCTCGCCCGGTACGAGAGGGAACGGCCCACCGCGCTGGTGCGCGACGCGCAGAACATCCTGCTGATCGGGTCGGACTCGCGCGCGGGGGCCGGGAACAAGAAGTACGGCCGCGACTCCGGGACGGAACGGTCCGACACCACGATCCTGCTGCACCTCTCGGCGAACCGGCGCAGCGCGACCGCCATGTCGCTGCCCCGCGACCTGATGGTGGACGTGCCGGGCTGCCGGCGCCCGGACGGCACCCGGACCCGGCCCATGTTCGCGATGTTCAACTACGCCTTCCAGGTGGGCGGTTCGGCCTGCACGATCCGTACCGTCGAGAAGCTCACGAACATCCGTGTCGACCATCACATGGTGGTGGACTTCCATGGCTTCAAGGACATGGTCGACGCGGTGGACGGCGTCGAGGTGTGCCTGAGGAAGCCGATCAACGACAAGGCGGCGAAGCTGAGGCTGCCCGCGGGCAAGGTCGTGCTCACCGGCGAGCAGGCGCTCGGCTATGTCCGCGCCCGCAAGAGCATCGGCAACGGCAGCGACACCGACCGCATGGACCGCCAGCAGAAGTTCCTCGGCGCGCTGGTCAACAAGGTGCGCAGCGACGATGTCCTGCTCAACCCGGCGAAGCTGTATCCGGTGCTGGACGCGGCCACCTCGTCACTGACCACCGACCCGGGGCTCGCGAGCCTGCGCGGCCTGTACGACCTGGTGCGCGGAGTGCGCGACATTCCCACGGAGAACATGCAGTTCCTGACGGTGCCCCGGACGTCCTACGTCCTCAACGCCAACCGTGATCAGCTCGTGGAACCGGAGGCGGCCCGGCTCTTCGCGCGGCTGCGCGCGGACCGGCCGGTGGCCGTCGCGAAGGAACCGCCCCAGCGGCTCGCCCAAGGCCAATCCCCGCATTCCGTAAGTCTGTACGGGAACTCCTTCCGTGACTACGAAGAGGAGTCGCCCGACGACGGAATGTCGATGGCAATAGGGGTTACCGGCCTCATCGCGACACCCGAACCGGTACCGACTTTCCGGGGTAACACGGCGGCTCAGGACGCTTGCGGGTAAAGCGCGCGCCAAGGTGGGGAACAGCTGAGCTAAGAACTCTCGGAGAATGGGCCGGATTGCCCGGTTGTAGGAACGTCGAATTTGTCACGGCCGTCGCTCCACGCCGAACTGGGCGGATAGTGTGAGCGACCCGGTGCACCCGGCCACGAGGTCCTTCCTGGAGGTCGCGCACTGCTTGACCGAGACCCGAGCGCCTTTTTGAGGGGGAAAAGGGCGCCGCGTGGCCCCGACGGAGGATTCAGACAACCGTGGACGCGCAAGGCCGTGGGCGGGCGGACAACATCGACCCCGCAGACCAGTGGGTACTCAACCCGAACACCGGTGAATACGAACTGCGACTGACCCCTTCCGGAGCGCAGTCGGGAGTGCCGCGACCGCGGAGGGGTACCCCCTCCGCCGCGGCGCGCACCCGAAGCGCTCCGGGCAGGGATCGCGCGGCACCGGACCGGGACCGTGACGCACCAGGACGCGAACGTGACGCGCCCGGCACCGATGTGCCGGGGCCGCGCCGTCGGCGCGGCGAGCCGCCGGAACCCCTGCCGGGTCGTCGGCGCGGACGCAACAAGCCGCCCAAGAAGTCGAAGGCGAAGAAGATACTGCTCTGGACCGGCGGCGCCATGGCGCTGGTCCTGGTGGTTGTGTCGGGCGCCGCCTACGTCTACCTCAAGCACCTTGAGGGCAACGTCCAGACGACGGACGTCGGCACCTCGGGCAAGAGCGGCTTCAGCAAGGACGAGGCCTTCAACCTCCTCATCATCGGCACCGACAAGCGCACCGGCGCGGGCAACTCGGGATACGGCGACAAGGGCAGCGTCGGGCACGCCGACACGAACATCCTGCTGCACGTCTCCAAGGACCGGACGAACGCGACCGCGCTGAGCATTCCGCGCGACCTCATCGTCAACATCCCCGAGTGCAGGACGAAGCAGCCGGACGGCACGGAGAAGGTCATCCCGGGCACGGACAACGTCCGCTTCAACACGAGCCTCGGCCAGGACGACCGGAACCCGGGCTGCACGATGGACACCGTCAAGGCGGTCACCGGCATCACGGTCGACCACTTCATGATGGCCGACTTCAACGCGGTGAAGACGCTGACCAGCGCGGTCGGCGGTGTCGAGGTCTGTCTCGCCAAGAACGTCGACGACGCCAACTCGCACCTCAAGCTCTCCGCCGGCAAGCATGTCATCGAGGGCGAGCAGGCCCTCGCCTTCGTGCGCACCCGGCACAGTTTCGGCAACGCGGGCGACCTCGACCGCATCAAGGTGCAGCAGCAGTTCATCGGCTCCCTGATGCGCAAGATGAGTTCGAGCAACACGCTCACCAGCCCCACCAAGCTGTTCAAGCTGGCCGAGGCAGCCACCAAGGCGCTCACCGTGGACACCGGCATCGGCAGCGTCAGCACGCTCAAGGACATGGCCCTGGAGCTGAAGAAGGTGCCGACGAAGAACATCACCTTCACCACGGTTCCGGTGATCGACAATCCCGCGGAGAAGGTCCACGCCACGGTCGTGGTCAACCCCATAACCGCCCAGCCGGTCTTCGACGCGATCAAGAACGACGTCTCCTTCAGCGCGGTGAAGCAGAAGGAGAAGAAGGAGAAGGCCGCGGTGGCCGCCCGCCTCAAGGGCTCCCGGTCCGCCGCGTCCGACATCCGCGTCGACATCTACAACGGCGGCGCCCAGGCCGGCTCCGCACAGGAAACTCTTAACTGGTTGCAGAACACTGAGGGCGTGCTCAAGTCCAGCCAGCTGGGTAACGCTCCGGAAACCCTCAGCAGGACGACCCTGGAGTACTCTCCCGACCAGGCCGACCAGGCACGCAAGTTGGCGGATCTGATGGGGCTGTCCGGTGCGGCGCTGAAGCCCGGCAAGAGCGAGAAGAACTCACAGGGGCTGCCCGCGATCGTGCTGACCCTGGGCAAGGACTTCAAGGGCGCCGGAGTGTCCTTGAGCGCTCCGGCGAAGGCGCCGGACGTGGAGAAGTCCACGGCGGACAAAACGGTGTGCGCGAAGTGACCTAACGGGTCCGTCGAGCGTCCTACAGGACGCGAGGAACGTCCGGCCGGACGTGAGAGCGTCCCGGCCCGGGCGTGCGACGGACCCGTTTGTCAGGCGCAGGGTGGGGAGAGGCTGAGAGATGGCGCAAAGCAGTGTGCGTGGGGAGGGAGCACGACCTCGTGTCCCGCAGGCCGGCGAACTGGGCTGGGACGACAGCGTGTACGAGCAGGGCGGCGAGCCCGTTCGCACGGCGGACGGCAGTGGCACACGACCCGACGGCGACGGTGGCGGCGACAGCGTTCGGCCGGCCGACGACACCATGCCGCTCAGTACGCGGGGGCAGGGCCGGCACGGCGGGGGCGACGGCGGAAAGCGGCACGGGAACGAGGGCCGCCCGCGTCGCAGACGTCGAATACTGCGCTGGTCGGCGATGGTTCTGGCGGTCCTGATACTCGGCACCGCCGGTGCCGGTTATCTCTACTACCAGCACCTGAACAGCAATCTCAAGAAGGACGACCTGAACATCGGCGACGCGAAGGACCGCGCCGCCAAGTCGAAACCGAACGCGGCGGGCCAGACCCCGCTGAACATCCTCCTGATCGGTTCGGACGCCCGGAACTCCACCGAGAACCAGAAGCTCGGGGGCGCGAAGGACACGTTCAACACACCGGCCCGCGCGGACGTCCAGATGCTGCTGCACCTGTCGGCGGACCGCAGCAATATGTCGGTCGTGAGCATGCCGCGCGACACGCTGCTCCAGATACCCAACTGCACCGACCCGAAGACCGGGAAGACGTACGCCGCGAGCACGTCGCTCACGATGACGAACGACTCACTGGGCCGCGGCGGCCCCGGCTGCACGGTCGCCACCTGGGAGAAGCTGACCGACATCCACATCGACCACTTCATCATGGTCGACTTCGCGGGTGTGGTGTCGATGGCCGACGCGATCGGCGGCGTCCCCGTCTGTGTGGACGCCAACATCTACTCGCACACCTCCTCCGGTCACGGCTCCGGGCTGAAGCTCAAGGCGGGCACGACGTCCGTCAAGGGCAAGCAGGCCCTCCAGTGGCTGCGGACGCGGTACGGCTTCGAGGACGGCAGCGACATAGGCCGGACCAGGGCCCAGCACCAGTACATGAACTCGATGGTGGCCCAGCTGCGCGAGAACGCCACCCTCAGCAACCCCGGCAAGCTGCGGAGCCTCGCGGAGACGGCCACCAACGCGCTGACCGTCGACCAGAGCCTGGGCACGGTGACCAAGCTCTACGACCTGAGCAAAGAGCTGAAGAAGGTCCCGCCGAAGCGCATCAACATGATGACCATGCCGTGGGTGTACTCCAGCGACGGCAACCGGGTGCTCCCCAAGCCGACGGCCGCGGACCAGGTCTGGCGGCTGCTGCGCGAGGACATCGCGCTCGACGGCAAGGACAAGAAGAAGACCCCCGCCGAGAAGACGTCGTCGGATCCGGCCGCGGCGGACGACAAGATCGCGGTGCAGGTGCGGAACGGCACGCGCACCAGCGTGCTGGCGCCGGTGCCCGGACGCGCGAGCGCGGTGACCGAACTGCTCGTCGGCAAGGGCTTCACGCAGTCGAGGGCCGACCTGTCGGCGGCGACCGCCACGGCGACCACGGTGATCCGCTACCCGAGCGCCGATCTGGAGGGTGACGCCCTGCGGGTCGCCAAGTCCCTCGGGATTCCGTCGCGCGCGGTGGAGAAGTCCGCGGACGTCTCCGGGGTCACGCTGGTCGTCGGCGCCGACTGGCGGGACAGCACGACGTACACGGCACCCGCGGCGGACGACTCGACGCCGTCCTCCGATGAGCTGAAGACCGGCACGTGCATGCACGTCGACCCGAACTACACCTGGTCGTAGCCCCAGCGGCAAACGGCGGTTGGCAAAAGGCAGTTGGGCCCCTCTCGATTTCGAGAGGGGCCCAACTCATGCGCGGACGGCTCCTGTTGGAGCCGGAAGCGGACTCATCCGCAGCCCGACAAGCTCAGTTGGAGCTGCTGAGGACCGCGGGACGCCGGGACGCGATGACCTTCCTGGCCAGCGCCTTCGGGCTGGTGAGGAAGCCCCAGCCCCACGACATGTGCATCGTGGCGAGGGCGACGGGTATCTGGAGCCGGGCCTTCGCCGGCAGCCCCTTGCCCGCGGGCAGCGAGCCGAGCGCTATGGCCGCGAGATAGCCGGCCGGGACGACGAAGCCCCAGGGCGTCAGCGCCGCGCCGACGACCACGCCCGCCGCTATCGCGCACACGGCGGTCGGCGGGGCGAGGTAGCGCAGGTTGATGGAGCCCTCGTGGTAGCGGGCGACGACGTGCCGCCAGCGGCCGTAGTCCTTGTACTGCTTGGCCAGCGCCCTGACGGACGGCCTCGGGCGGTACGACACCTTCAGTTCGGGCGAGAACCAGATCAGCCCGCCGGCCTCACGGATCCGGAAGTTCAGCTCCCAGTCCTGGGCGCGGATGAACTCCTCGTTGTAACCGCCCTGCCGTTCCAGCGCCTCGCGCCGGAACACCCCGAGATACACGGTCTCGGCCGGGCCCGCCTCACCACCGGTGTGGAAGGCCGCGTTGCCCACGCCGATCTTCGACGTCATGGCGGCGGCGACGGCGTGCTCCCAGTCGTTCTCGCCCTCGGCGTGCATGATGCCGCCGACGTTCTGCGCGCCGGTCTCCTCCAGGAGCCGTACGGCGTTGGCGATGTAGTTCGGGGAGAGGATGCCGTGCCCGTCGACGCGCACGACGACGGGGTGCCGGGACGCCTTGATCGCGGCGTTCAGCGCCGCGGGCGTCCGGCCGGTCGGGTTCGGCACGGTGTGGACCCGCGGGTCCTCACGGACGAGTTCGGCGGCGATCTCGTCCGTCCGGTCCGCAGAGGGACCGAGGGCGATCACGACCTCCATCTCGCCGTCGTACCGCTGCGCCAGGATCGCTTGGACGGCCCCACGCAGATGCCGCTCCTCGTTGAGGACGGGCATGATCACAGAAACGGCGGGAGACCGCACGTCAGACTTCTCGCTCATCGGTCCTCACGTTACCGCGAACGGGGGACACGGTCGCGCGCCGCCCGGCGTAAGGACCGGGCCGCAGATCGTATGGGCCTACCGTGCACACGGATCGCCACGCCCCGCGGACCGCGGCCCCGGCCGGCCCCGCGGAACGCGGCCCTCCCCCGTCCAGCCTCGCGGAGGTGTCCCCCTTGCCCACGCCGCCCCGCTCCCCCGTCCGCCCTCAGCGCCCCCCGCAGCCGTCTCCCGGACGGCGCCCCACCCGGCGCTCCGACGGACGTCCCATGCGCCCCGCACGCCCCGTACGGCGCAAGAAGCCACGCTGGGCCATGCGGGCGGTGACCACCGTCTCCGTGGTGGTCCTCGCCTCGGCGGGCATCGGGCACGCGGTGCTGAGCAGCCTGGACGCGGACATCGCCCGGGTCGACCCGTTCAAGGACATGAAGAACCGGCCCGAGGGCGGCCACGGTATGAACCTGCTGCTGGTCGGCACCGACGGCCGGGAGAAGATCACCGAGGCGGAACGGCGGAAGTACCGGCTGGGCGGCGCGCCCTGCCACTGCACCGACACGGTCATGATCGTGCACATCTCGGAGGACCGGGAGCGCGCCAGCATCGTCAGCCTGCCGCGCGACTCCTACGCCGAGGCGCCCGCGCACACCGACGCCGTCACCGGCGAACGGCACGGCCCCCACCCCCTCAAGCTGAACGCGGCGTACGCGGAGGGCGGCCCGACCCTGACCGTGCGGACCGTCGAGAACATGACCCACGTGAAGATCGACCACTATCTGGAGGTCGACTTCACCAGCTTCATGAAGACGGTGGACGTGCTCGGCGGGGTCCGTATCTGCACCGCGCAGCCGCTGAAGGACAGGTACACCGGCCTCGACCTGACGGCGGGCACGCATCTGCTGGGCGGCGGACAGGCCCTTCAGTACGTACGGTCCCGGCACACCGACGGGTCCTCCGACCTCGGCCGGATGAAGCGCCAGCAGCGTTTCCTGGCGGCGCTCGTCGGACAGGCCACGTCGTCCGGGGTGCTGCTGAACCCGATGAGGTTCCGTGACGTGACGCGGGCGGTGCTGGGCTCGGTGCGGGCCGACAAGGGCTTCGGCACGGACGAGCTGCTGGATCTGGGCCGGGCGATGCGCAACTTCTCCCCCTCCTCGTCCGAGTTCACGACCGTGCCGATCGGGCAGATGGCCTATGTCGTCAAGGGCATCGGCTCGACCCTGAAGTGGGACGAGCCGAAGTCGAGGAAGCTCTTCGAGGCGCTGCGCGACGACAAGCCGCTCGCGGCGCCCCGGTCGCCCCGGGCCCCGCGGCCCCAGGCCGTCCGGGTCGCGGTGGCCCCGCAGCAGATCCGGGTGCAGGTCGAGAACGGGACCGCCACGACGGGTCTCGGCAAGCGGGTCGACGGCGCGCTCGCCGCCACCGGGTTCAGGACGACGGGCCGGCCCGCCATGGCCCCGGACCGCACGCTCCGGCGCACCGTCGTCACGTACGACCCCCGCTGGGACCGCTCGGCGAAGTCCCTCGCGGCCGCGCTGCCCGGTTCCGAACTGCGCGTGGTCCCCGGGCAGGGCCCGCTGCTGAAGGTGATCGCCGGTACGGACTTCAAGCAGGTCACGCGGGTACGGGCGGACGATCCCGATCAGGGGGAGTTCGGGGTGGTGACGGGAGACCAGGTGGTCTGTCCGTGACCCAGGACGCCCGACCGGGGCCCGCCTGGCCCTGACCCGCCGCCGCCTCGTCGGTGCCTAGTCGTCGAGGCCCTCCGCCGCGCGCTTCTCGCGGAGTTCCATGATGGCGCGGCGGCGGGCCAGCCGGTGGGTGCGGCGGATCTGCGCCTCCTGGTAGCGGCGCTCGTCGCGCTCGGTCTCGGCGATGACCGGCGGGACCCGGCGGGGCTTGCCGTCGGCGTCGACGGCGGCGAAGACGAGATAGGCCGAGCCGACCTGCTGGGGCGGCGTGGACTCGTTCCAGCGCTCGGCGAGGACCCGGACACCGACTTCCATCGAGGTACGTCCGGTCCAGTTGACCTGGGCCTTCACATGGACCAGGTCGCCCACGCGGACGGGCTCCAGGAAGGCCATCTCGTCCATCGAGGCGGTGACGGCGGGCCCGCCGGAGTGCCGCCCGGCCACCGCGCCCGCCGCGTCGTCGACCAGCTTCATGATCACTCCACCGTGCACCGATCCCAGCAGGTTCGTGTCGTTGTGGGTCATGATGTGGCTGAGGGTGGTCCGGGACGCCGCGGTCGGCTTGCCCGGGATGTCGGATTCCGGGTTGGGAGCCTGGTCTGTCATGTCCTCCACCTTATGCCGGGGCGTACGGCCGTCGCTTTGCATCAGCTCTGCAACAGGCGTGACCCAGATCTCCCGGCTCTCTTGTAAGACTCGTAGTGGAGAGCGGCACACTGGTCGGCATGAACGATTGGCCCGACGGGCGGTCCGACGACAACCGCAGCAACCGCTACGGACGCGGCAGCGCAGGCGCACAGCCTGAGAGCGCCCGCGTCATGCGACAGGTCCGCCGTGGGCCGGCCGCACCCGCTCCGGGCCAGGGCGCGCCGCCGTACGGCGGCGGGGTTCCCCAGCAGCCCTCGTACGTCGACGGCCAGGGTTACGACAACGGCCAGGGCTACGACAACGGGTACGACTCCGGCTACAACAGCGGCCATGTGTACGGGAACCCCAACGGGCCCGGCGGTCCGCAGGGCCCCGGCGACGGCGGCGCGTACCCGCGGCGCCCCGCGCCGAACTGGCGGCGCCGGATCAAGTGGACCGCGATCACGCTGGTCACCGCGCTGGTCGTGGTCTCCGTCGGCACGTACTTCTGGGCCGACTCCAAGCTCCACCGCGACGTGGATCTCTCCAAGGTCATAGACCGGCCGGAGAGCGGCCAGGGGACGAACTATCTGATCGTCGGTTCGGACAGCCGCGCCGGCCTGACCGCCGCGGACAAGAAGAAGCTGCACACCGGCTCCGCCGAGGGCAAGCGCACCGACTCGATGATGATCCTGCACACCGGGAGCAACGGCTCGACGCTCCTCTCGCTGCCGCGTGACTCCAACGTCACGATCCCGACGTTCCGCGGCTCCGAGTCCGGCAAGATCAAGGGTCCGCTCGGCCAGAACAAGCTGAACGCCGCCTACGCGTTCGACGGCCCCCAACTCCTGGTCAGGACCGTCGAGTACAACACCGGCCTGCACATCGACCACTACGTGGAGATCGGCTTCGCCGGGTTCGCGGGCATCGTCGACGCGGTCGGCGGTGTCGACATGACCCTCGACCAGGGCTTCAAGGACAAGTACTCCGGCGCCGACTTCAAGGCGGGCAAGCAGACGCTGAACGGCGAGCAGGCCCTCGCCTTCGTCCGTACCCGGCACGCCTTCGCCGCCTCGGACCTGCAGCGCACCAAGAACCAGCAGAAGTTCCTGTCCGCCCTGGCCCACCAGGTCGCGACCCCCTCGACGGTCCTGAACCCCTTCAAGCTCTACCCGACGATGGGCGCGGGCCTCGACTCGCTGGTCGTCGACAAGGACATGAGCCTGTGGGACCTGGCCGACATGTTCTGGGCCATGAAGGGTGTCACCGGCGGCGACGGCAAGTCCATGAACATGCCGATCTCCGGTTCCGTCGGCGGCAACCTCGTCTGGGACAAGGCGAAGATGAAGACGCTGGTGAACGAGCTCAAGAACGACGAGACGGTCACGGTGTCGGGCAACTGACCCGCCTCCACGCGCCGTTGCCGGCGAACCGACCCATTGCCCCATGCGGTCGCCGGCCAACTGACCCACCGATACCGCCGCTTGCCGGTGTCGGTGGGTCAGTTGCGTAGGGTGATGCGGCCCCGGGTGCGGGGGCCGTCGAATTTGGAGCGGTCGACCACGGGTTTCGGGGCCGGTTCCGCGGCCATGAGCCGGATGGTGTCGCGGCCCGCCAGGGCGGTGCACCACTGGGCCAGGTGGGGGCGGGTGCCACGGGGTCCCGACGCCTCCTCCCACAGGTCCCGGACCGCGTCGGCCCGCCGGTCGTCGAGTACGCCGGACAGTGGCCGCAGGGGCTTGCCGGGGGCCACGTACGGCTCCTGGCTGAGGACACGGCCCACCAGCAGGGCCGCCTTGTAGCGGTCGCTGTCCACCGTGGCGGTGCCGGCGGCCGCCAGCGGGTCGTGCCAGTCGGGGGTGTCCGCCTGTTCCAGGACCGGGGGCCGGCCGGCCATGCGTACGCCGTCGCAGTCCAGGAGATACGGGGCGGGTCCGGGCCGGACGGTCCACAGCACGTTCGCGTGGGACACGTCGCCGACGACCAGCCCCAGGGTGTGCAGCCACCGGAGGAGTCCGAGGACGGCGACCACCAGCGCGTACCGCTCGGCCGGCGACGGCTGCGCGACGGCCTGCCAGGCCGCTCTCGGTGGCCGGAGCAGATAGGACAGGTCGGTCAGCCGGGCCTCGCCGCGCGAGGTCCGCCAGGTCATGGAGTCCGGCGCGCGGCGCATCAGGAAGCCGGTCGCCCTGCCGCCGTCCATGACCCGGCACAGCGGCCACGCCGTCTCCCGGTCCAGCCGGTCGCGGTCACCCGGGTCGAGCCCCTGACGCAGCGCGACGAGTGCCGCGAGTTCCCGGCCGTCGGCCTTCCCCGGCTCACGGTAGCTCTTGTACAACAGCGTGCCGGGACCGGTGACGTCGTACACCTCGCCCTGGCCGCCGTCGCCGACGCGCGCTCCGAGGGTGAGCGGGCCGAGGGACACGTCGGCGCCGTCGTCGGCGCTCACGGCACGGCCTCCCACAGGACGACGGCGGTGCGGTCGTCGTCGTACGACTTCACCCGGTACTGCAACTGCCACAGGAAGTCGGCCGGTCCCGGCACGGCTCCCTTCCCCCACCCGGACCCCAGGAAGTCCCGCATCCCGGCGTCCCCCGCGAGCGGCGTGGACAGGCCGTCCGTGCACAGCACGAGGACGTCGCCGGGCAAGGCCGGGGCGAGCAGACAGGCGCGGGCGCGGTGCGCGTGCGGCAGGGCGGCGGTACGGGTGTCGATCATCCCGTCGCCGTCGTGCTCGGGGTCCGTGAGGGACAGGTTCCACTCCCCGGCGCGCAACAGCGCCGTACCGCCGTCGCCGACGGCCAGAAAGCCCCGAGTGCGCACTCGGGGGTCGAGCGGGACGAGCAGGGCGCGCAGAGTGGTGGCGTACGCGGCGGGCTCGTCGCCGTGCTCGCGGGCGCGGTGCGCGAGCAGGGTCGCGACCCGGCCCACCGCGGTGTCCACCAGTACGGCGAACCCGGTCTCGTCGCCCGCGCGCAGGGTCTCGGAGAGTTCCGCGGACACGCTGTCCAGCTCCAGCGCGGCGAGCCGGCAGGCCTCCTGGGAGCCGACGTGCGAACGGGCCGCCGATCCCACGCCGTCCGCCACCGCGAGCAGCAGCAGCCCGTCCGCGCCGGACGCCCCGAGGCGCACCACGGCCAGGGAGTCCTGGCGCGGCTCGCCCTGATAGCGGTGCGAGTCGCCGCGCACGGACGCCGCCCGCACGGTCAGAGCGCCGTACCCGGCGCCGTCAACCACCATGTCGGGCGTCAACGCCGCGCTCGGGTCCTGCCGGACCGAGGGAAGCTCCAGGGGCTCCGGCGCGTACAGCGGGGGCTTGGGGCCGGAGTACGGCGGCGCGCCGAGCGTCGGAACGGGCCCGACCCGCGTGGCGGACTCCTCGGATGCGGATGCGGATGCGGATGCGGGTACGGGTGGAGGTGGGGGTGGGGGTACGGGTGTGGCTGAGGATCCGGGTTCGGGCTCGGGCGGCATGTGCACGCGCGGGAGCGACGGCTGTACGGGACGGTGCGGCGACGACTGCTGCGCGAAGCCGGGCTGGGGATACGGCGGCGTCGGCGTCGGCTCGTACGCGGGCCGGTCCGCATGCGGCGGCGTCGGGTCGTACGACGAGGACGGTGGCGACGGCCGGGTGGGCCCGTACGGCAAGGGGGGTGCCGCGGATGCCTCGGGCACGGTGGCGGCCGTGCCGGGCTCCGGTGGATCGCTGAAGAACTGGTCGACGCTCTGCCAGGTCGCGTCCAGCGGGTCGGGCTGTCGCGCGTCCGGCCAGCGGAACTCCGGCTGTCGCGCGGCCGGTTGCCGCGGATCGGGTTCCGGCAGATCGGGCCGGCCCGGGTGCGCCTGACCCGGGTAGGGCCGGTTCCCGTCCGGCTCCCGCGCGTCGGGCCGTTGCGGATCGGGCATTCGCGCGTCCGGCTCGCGCGTATCGGGCTGCCGTGGACTGGTCCGGGACGGTCGGGCGGCGTTCATGTCGTTCCCCATCGGTGCGACCTCACAGCTTGTCGAGCGAGACGATGGAGAAGCCGGGCACGGTGTCGTCCACGGCCAGCGTGAATCCGTTGCCGCCGTCCGCGCCGATGCTCCCGGCGGACCGGACGATGGACCGCGTGAGGCTGGAGGCGAATTCGCGCAGCGCCTGGGCCGGTGACACCGAGGAGTCCTTCTGCATGAAGGCGCGGAAGTTGGCGACCCGCGCGATCGTCGCTTCCTGGGCCTCGCCGATGCCGAAGGCGATGATCTTCGGGCAGAACCGTGACTGGGTGATCTCCTTGTACGCCTGGTCCCAGTCCGGGTCGGTGGGAATGCCGTCGGACAGGAAGAAGACGACGGGGCGGTACACCTCGTGGCCCTCCGCCTTCAGCGCCGCCACATCGGCCTCGACGCAGCGCAGGAGAGTGCGGAACGCGTCGCCGTACGAGGTGAGCCCGCCCGCGGCGAGCGCCGGGACCGAGTCGATGTCGCTGAGGTCGACGAGCGGTTGCAGGACGGTGGCGGTGTCGGAGAAGCCGATGAGACAGAAGCGCGTCTTGTCGGCGACGGTCGGGTTGGTGCTGATCTCGTGGTGCAGGTCCGGGAGCGCGCCGTTGATGGCGTCGATCGGCTCGCCGATCATCGACCCGGACTCGTCGCAGAGCAGGTAGAAGGGCAGGATCTGCAAGGTCTCGTACCTCCGGGTCAGTACGTGTAGAAGTAGATCTCGATGTCGGCGTGGCCCGGGGAGGCTCCGCCCTTCCAGAAGTCGCGGGTGGTGGCGGCGCGGAACATGTCCGGACGGGCCTTCTCCAGCAGGGCGTTGACCTCGTGGGCGTAACGGCCCCCGGCGCCCGGGTCGGTGTGGCGTCCGAAGGTCAGCACGAAGGCGGCGCGCCGGCCCTGGTAGCGCGCGGTCGCGCCGCGCAGGGCCCGCACGATGCCTTCGTCGTCGCCGGCGGGCGCGTCGACGGCCACCTTGACCGGTGTGCGGACCACCGCCCGCGGCCCGGTGTGCCGGGACTTCTTCCCGGCGGCCGAGGCGGCGGACGAAGAGGCGGGGCGCTTCTCGGCGGCCTGCGGGTCGCCCTGGTCCCCCATGGCGACCAGGGCGAGGACGAGCAGCATGTCCGCGAACAGCCAGCCCGCCATGTGCAGCGGCTGGAACCTTCCACCGCGTCTCATCGGGCCTCGGTCAGGGACGCGGGAGGCAGGTGCGGGGGCTCACGACGGGGGTCGGGCCGACGGGGACCGGGCCGGCCCGGCTCATCACCGGACGCAGCGAACCGGTCGACAGGAGCGCCGGCCACTTCGACCGGCGCACCAATCCGGTCGGCGGGAGCATCGGTCACGTCGCCGGGCGCACCGAACCGGTCGGCGGGAGCATCGGCCACCTCACCGGGCGCACCGAACCGGTCGGCGGGGGCGTCGGTCCCGGAGGTGGAACGGCCTTGCCAGTCAGGGCTGTCCGCCCTTTCGGCCCGGTCCGCTCGGCCCATCCGATCCGTCAGGTCTGCTCGGTCCGTCGGGTCCGCTCGGTCCGTCAGGTTGGCGCGTGTCTGGCGGTCCGCTCTCAACTCGTCCACAAGTCGGGCGAACTCATCGGCGGCAGCCCGCAACGCACCGCTCTGGGCGTTCAGTTCGCGCACCGCTTGCTGGGATTCCTCGACCGCGCGGGCCGTACCGTCCGCCACCTCGCCGAACCTGCCGAGGAGTTGGGCGGAGATGTCCGAGGTGACCTCGATGCCGGTGGCGTAGGCGCGCTGGGACGCGGCCAGCACGGTGACGGCGTCCTCGACGCGGTCACCGGCGCCCTGTACGGCGAGCCGGACCTCACCGCTCGCGTCGCGGACGCCGTCGAGCGCCTTGCGGACCTGCGCCCCGCCGTCGTTGACGGCGGCCTCGACCCGGCCCACCGCGACCTCCAGGGGTTTGATGGAGGTGTCGACCCCGGCCAGCCTGCGTTCGGCGGCCTCCACCGCTTCGCCGACGGCCGAGGCGGCCGACGTCAGGTCCTTCTGGACCCGGACAGCCTTGTCGCCGAGCCGGCCGAGGGTCGCGGCGGCTCCGGTGAGCTCGGCCGCGAAACGCTGCGGGGAGCTCGACCGCCGCTGGTTCAGCACGAGTTGGGCACGGGTCAGCGCCGGGACGAGCGCCGCCATCAGCTCCCCGGAGCCCCGGTCGGCATCCTCCTCCCGGCGGGCGACGGCGGACCGCCGCAGGCCGTGCACGAGCACCAGGGCGAAGAGCACCGTGATGGCGACGGTGGCGCTCATCGCCACATGGCCGAAGGTGAAAGCGCCGGTGAGGTGGCCCTCGAATCCGGACTGCCACAGCTGGAGGAAGGGCCGGGAGGCGGCCTTCGGATCCGCGCCGGTCAGCGCTCCGTACGCGCTCGACGCCCGGGTCAGTCCGTACCAGGTGAGCATCAGCGGTACGAAGACCAGCGCGCCCAGCACCCCTTCGGCGTAGGACCAGAGCGTGTGCTCCGCGCCCTGGTCGCCGGCCGCCCGGAGGCTCTCGGGGCGGGCGTAGGCGGCGAGGAGGTCGAGTTCGGACCAGGGGTCCAGCGCGGTGACGTCCTGGTCCCGGAGCGCCGCCGCGAGCGCGGTCAGCTCCTCCTTCCGGGTTCCGAGCGCCGGCCGCTCCGCGAGATCCTTGATGCTCTGCGCGATCACATGACGGTCCATCAGGGCGCCTGACGGCATGCCCACCCCCACAACACGACGGACGCGGGGGTGCGTTGACGGCAACCATGGATCCCCACCCGTGTCGCGCGCCCCCGTACCCCCGCCGGTTCACACGCACCAGACGCGTGACCGAGGGCACAGAGAGTACTCCAGCCGACACGCTCCGCGCATAAACTCGCGACACCCGCCGCTCTCCCCAACGGCGGCGCGAGGGGGAACAGTTGAGCAACGACGAACGTCCACGAGCGACCATCCGCCTGCGGCCCGCGCCCGGCACCCAGCCCCGGACCGGCCCGCAGCGCGCGGCACCGACTCCCCCTGAAGTGCGGCGACTTCCCGCCGGGCGCGCCGACACGGTGCTGACCAGATCGGCGCCGCACGCCCGCATCACGGGGCGCGGCGTCCTTCAGGTCAACCTGAACCGGCCGCCGGGGACCGGGGCCGACCTCGACCTCGGCTGCATGGCCGCGTTCACGGACGGCACCCGCGCGGCCGTACAGCCGCTGGGGAACAACTTCGGCTCACTGGCACGGTGGCCGTACATGGAACTCGACCAGGACGACCGCACCGGGGATGCCTCGGACGGGGAGACGGTCCGGGTGGACCTGGAGCGGCGCGAACTCTTCCGGCAACTGCTCTTCCACGTCTACGTGTACAGCGGCGCCGTGGATTTCCGCAGCCTCGGCGCCACGGCCACCGTGACGGCCCCGTCCGGCGGTTTCCGCATCGCCCTCGACAACTCCCCCGAGGGGGCCACGGGCTGCGCCATCGCGCTGGCCACCCCGACGGAGGACGGTCTCACCGTCAGCCGCGAGGTCCGCTGGTTCACCGGCACCCTGCGGCACTCGGTCCAGGAACAGGTGGACAGCGCCTACGGTTTCGGCCTCTCGTGGGTACGGATGAGGAAGGACTGACCCGCGCCGACGCCGTGCGCGGGGCGCGGCGGGTCAGGTCGGGTCGGATCGAGGGGTCGGGGAGGGAAAACAAAAGGTGAGAGGCACCCACCGGGTGCCTCTCACCTCCGCTGCCGATCCGCCGGCGATTTAGTGCCACCAGATGGTGTACTACGGCAGGTTGCGCGCCATCACGATCCGCTGCACTTGGTTCGTGCCCTCATAAATTTGAGTGATCTTCGCGTCCCGCATCATGCGCTCGACCGGGTAGTCGCGGGTGTAGCCGTAGCCGCCGAGGAGCTGGACGGCGTCCGTGGTGACCTCCATGGCGACGTCCGAGGCGAAGCACTTGGCGGCGGCGCCCTGGAACGTGAGGCCTCTTTCTCCACCTCCGGCGGCGACGCGCTCCGACTTGGCGGCGGCCGCGTACGTGAGCTGGCGGGCGGCCTCGATCTTCATGGCCATGTCGGCGAGCATGAACTGGATGCCCTGGAAGTCGGCGATCGGCTTGCCGAACTGCTTGCGCTCCTGGACGTAGCCCTTGGCGTAGTCGAGGGCGCCCTGGGCGACACCGAGGGCCTGGGCCGCGATGGTGACGCGGGTGTGGTCCAGCGTCTTCATGGCGGTCGCGAAGCCGGTGCCCTCCTCGCCGATCATGCGGTCGGCGGGGATACGGACGTTGTCGAGGTAGACCTCGCGGGTCGGGCTGCCCTTGATGCCGAGCTTGCGCTCCGGGGCGCCGAAGGAGACACCCTCGTCGGACTTCTCGACGACGAAGGCGCTGATGCCCTTGGAGCGCTTCGTCGGGTCGGTCACCGCCATGACCGTGTAGTACTCGGAGACGCCCGCGTTGGTGATCCAGCGCTTGACGCCGTTCAGGACCCAGAAGTCGCCGTCGCGCACGGCCTTCGTCTTCATGCCGGCCGCGTCCGAACCGGCGTCCGGCTCGGAGAGGCAGTACGAGAACATTCCGTCGCCCTTGGCGAGCGGGCCCAGGTACTTCTTCTTCAGGTCCTCGGAACCGGAGAGGATCACCGGCAGCGAGCCCAGCTTGTTCACCGCCGGGATCAGGGAGGAGGACACGCAGACGCGGGCCACCTCCTCGATCACGATGACCGTCGCGAGGGCGTCGGCGCCCGCGCCGCCGTACTCCTCGGGGACGTGCACCGCGTGCAGGTCGTTGGCGACCAGGGCGTCCAGCGCCTCCTGTGGGAAGCGGGCCTCCTCGTCAACCGCCGCCGCGTACGGCGCGATCTTCGCCTCGGCCAGCGAACGGATCGCGTCCCGGAGCATGTCGTGCTCCTCGGACGGGCGGTACAGGTCGAAATCAGCCGATCCGGCCAAGGTCTCTCACGCTCCAAGTGATGCTGTGCTGGCTGCGCTAACTACCGTTAAGTAACACAAATTTTAAGGGCCTGCCCGCCAGACGGATACGTGAGCTTGGCGACAGGGGGAAAACCGCCCGTGAAAGCGCTCCCCCACGCCCCGACTATGCTCAGGCGCGCACCGACGCCGCACACCTCAGGAGCACCCATGGCCCTCAAGATCACCGTGATCGGCACCGGCTACCTCGGCGCCACCCACGCCGCGGCCATGGCCGAGCTCGGCTTCGAGGTTCTCGGGCTCGATGTGGTGCCGGAGAAGATCGAGATGCTCCAGCGGGGCGAGGTCCCGATGTTCGAGCCCGGTCTCGAGGAGCTGCTGCGCAAGCACGTGGCCGGGATCGAGGGCTCCACGGGCCGGCTCCGCTTCACCATGGACTGGGCCGAGGTCGGGGCCTTCGGCGACGTCCACTTCGTCTGTGTGAACACGCCCCAGAAGCACGGCGAGTACGCCTGCGACATGTCGTACGTCGACGCGGCCTTCGAGTCGCTGGCGCCGCATCTGCGCGGTCCCGCCCTCGTCGTCGGCAAGTCCACCGTGCCGGTCGGCTCGGCGGAGCGGCTGGCCGCCCGGCTCGTCGAGCTCGCCCCCGCGGGCGAGGACGCGGAGCTGGCCTGGAACCCCGAGTTCCTGCGTGAGGGCTTCGCCGTGAACGACACGCTCCACCCGGACCGGATCGTGGTGGGCGTGCGCAGCGAGCGTGCCGAGAAGCTGCTGCGCGAGGTCTACGTGACGCCGGTCGCCGACGGCTCGCCCTTCGTGGTGACCGACTTCCCGACCGCCGAGCTGGTGAAGACGTCCGCGAACTCCTTCCTCGCCACCAAGATCTCCTTCATCAACGCGATGGCCGAGGTCTGCGAGGCCGCCGACGGTGACGTCGCCAAGCTGGCCGAGGCCATAGGGCACGACGAGCGGATCGGGAAGAAGTTCCTGCGGGCCGGGATCGGCTTCGGCGGCGGCTGCCTGCCCAAGGACATCCGCGCCTTCATGGCACGCGCCGGTGAGCTGGGCGCGGACCAGGCGCTGACCTTCCTGCGCGAGGTCGACACCATCAACATGCGGCGCCGTGGCCAGATGGTGGAGATGGCCCGTGAGGCGCTCGGCGGCGGTTCGTTCCTCGGCAAGCGGGTCGCCGTGCTCGGCGCGACCTTCAAGCCCGACTCGGACGACGTACGCGACTCCCCGGCCCTGAACGTCGCCGGGCAGATCCACCTCCAGGGCGGCCAGGTCACCGTCTACGACCCGAAGGGCATGGCGAACGCCAAGCGGCTCTTCCCGACGCTCGGGTACGCCGACTCCGCCGTGGAGGCCGTGCGGGGCGCCCATGTCGTCCTGCATCTGACGGAGTGGCGCGAGTTCCGTGAGCTGGACCCGGCGGTGCTGGGCGAGGCGGCCACGTCTCGCGTACTGCTGGACGGGCGGAACGCGCTGGACCCGGAGACGTGGCGCCGGGCCGGCTGGACGTACCGGGCGATGGGGCGGCCCACCGCCTGATCCACGCCATCGGCCGGCGCCCGTCGGGGCGCCGGCCGATGTCTGTCGCGGACGACACCGGTCCGGCCGAGGCTCAGTCGGCCGGACCGGCGTCGGTTGCATTCTGCACCACTTCGCTGTGCGGTGACCGGAGACCTCCGGACTTCGTCCGACTCCCGGCCCGCTCCCGGCACGGCTCCCGCTTCGGCTCCTGGTCCGTCGTGCCGCCGGGTTTCCCTCCGTCGGGGCGCCAGGTCTTCCTCCGGCGTCCCGCCAGGTCTTCGCGGACGGGTCCTACTTCGCGCGGTAGCGGCGCATCTTGGCGCGCGCCCCGCACACCGACATCGAGCACCAACGGCCGCGGCCCGCCGGTGAGCGGTCGTAGTACGCCCAGTGGCAGGTCGGGGCCTCGCAGGCCTTCAGCCGCGGCCAGGTGTCCTCGACCAGCGACTCGGCGATCGCCGCGGCGATCCGGAAGGCCAGGGGGGTCGAGGAGGCCGCGGGAGCCGGGAAGGCCGGGGAGGTCGCCTCGGTGGCGGGGACCAGGCGCGCGGCGCCGCCGTCCTCGTCGACCGTCACCCGCAGGGGCGCACGGGCGAGGAGTTCCCCGAGGGGGGTCACCTTCCGGTGCGCCGGATGCCCCGCGTGCGCCAGGCACACCGCTCGCAGCGACTCGCGCAGCTCGCGCGCCCCTTCCGCCTCGGCCGCCGCCAGGCCGAAGCGCGCCAGCCCCTCGGGCGTGTCCAGGGAGTCGGCGCCCGACTCGATGTCCAGGGTGTTCACCAGGGCCTGGACCAGGGCCAGACCGCCGGGTGCGGGCGCTCGGTCATTCATGCTTGCGACGTTACCTCCAATGCGGGACCATGCAGTAACCGTTACTCCTTGGAGCGGTTTACAGGTAACCCGTCATTCACTCTTCATTCACAGGTGTTGCCGGAGATCCCACGGAGGAAGCCATGGCTCTCGCCAAGCTCGACGTCGTCGTCCTGGACTGTCCCGACCCGCGCGCGCTGGCCGAGTTCTACGCCGGGGTGCTCGGCGGCACCATCACGGACCAGACCGACTGGATCGACCTGGAGGTGCCCGGCGGCCAGCAGCTGGCGTTCCAGGCCGCGCCCGGGTACGTACCGCCGCGCTGGCCCTCGCCCGACGCCTCGCAGCAGTTCCATCTGGACCTGAAGGTCGAGGACCTGGACGTGGCGGAGAAGGGGGTGCTGGCGCTCGGCGCGACCCCTCTGGACACCGAGGACAGGTCGCGTACGTTCCGGGTGTACGCCGACCCGGCGGGGCACCCGTTCTGCCTCTGCGCCTGCTGAGCCCACCCGGGCGGGGGCACGTCCTGGAGCCCGCTCCAGGGGGCCGGCGGTCAGCAGTCCAGCTGTTCCAGCGTCGCGTTCGACGGTGCCCGACGGGACTGGAGGTCGCGGGCCACGTCCTCCGCGGCGCCCAGCACGCGCACGGAGTTCTGCCAGGTCAGCTTGGCCACGTCCGTGGACGACCAGCCGCGGTCGAGGAGCTCGGCGATCAGGTTCGGATAGCCGGAGACGTCGTCAAGACCGTCCGGGGTGAACGCCGTGCCGTCGTAGTCGCCGCCGATGCCGAGGTGGTCGATGCCGGCGACCTCGCGCATGTGGTCGAGGTGGTCGGCGACCGTCGACACCGTCGCGACGGGGCGCGGGTTGTCCTCCTCGAAGGCACGGTGGACCTTCATGCCCTCGGCGGTGGTGTCGAGGTGGTGGAAGCCGTTGGCGCGCATGTTCTCGTCGGCCGAGGCCGTCCAGTCGACCGCCGCCTGGAGGACGAACTTCGGCACGAACGTCACCATCGCCACTCCCCCGTTGGCGGGCAGCCGCTCCAGCACGTCGTCCGGGATGTTGCGCGGGTGGTCGCACACCGCGCGCGCCGAGGAGTGGGAGAAGATCACCGGCGCGACGGAGGTGTCGAGCGCGTCCCGCATGGTCGTCGCGGCCACGTGCGAGAGGTCCACGAGCATGCCCTCGCGGTTCATCTCCCGTACGACCTCACGGCCGAAGGACGACAGGCCGCCCACCACGGGAACGTCCGTGGCCGAGTCCGCCCACGCGATGTTGTCGTTGTGGGTGAGGGTCATGTAGCGGACGCCGAGCGCGTACAGCCCGCGCAGGGCGGCGAGGGAGTTGTCGATCGAGTGACCGCCCTCCGCGCCCATGAGGGAGGCGATACGGCCCTCGGAGCGCGCCGCCTCCATGTCGGCGGCGGTCAGCGCGGCCCGCAGGTCAGCCGGGTGCCGGTCGATCAACTGCCGTACGCAGTCGATCTGTTCGAGCGTCGCGGTGAGCGCTCCGGGCAGGTCCGAGCGGACGTACACCGACCAGTACTGGGCGCCGACGCCGCCGGCGCGCAGCCGGGCCAGGTCCGTGTGCAGGTGGGCGCTCTGGTCGACGGCGATGTCACGGGCGTCGAGGTCGTAGCGGACCTGCTCGCGCAGGGCGTAGGGCAGGTCGTTGTGCCCGTCGACGACGGGGAACTCGTCGAGCAGGGCGCGGGCACGGTCGAGCGAGGGCAGGGAGGACTCGGGGGCCTGGGAGGAGTAGGACATCCGCGTCACTTCCCGAAGCCGAAGCCGCCGGCGGCGCCCTCGACCTTGGCGCGCAGTCGCTTGCCCTTCTCGGTGGCCTGGTCGTTCAGCTCCTGCTGGAACTCCCTCATCCGGCCGAGGAGTTCCTCGTCGTGGGTGGCGAGGATCCGGGCGGCCAGCAGACCGGCGTTGCGGGCGCCGCCGACGGAGACGGTCGCGACGGGCACGCCGGCCGGCATCTGCACGATGGAGAGCAGCGAGTCCATGCCGTCGAGGTACTTGAGCGGGACGGGCACACCGATGACGGGCAGCGGGGTGACGGACGCCAGCATCCCCGGGAGGTGGGCGGCGCCGCCGGCTCCCGCGATGATCGCCTTGAGCCCGCGCTCCGCGGCCTGCTCGCCGTACGCGATCATCTCGCGCGGCATGCGGTGCGCGGAGACGACATCCACCTCGTAGGGGATCTCGAACTCGTCCAGCGCCTGGGCGGCGGCCTCCATGACCGGCCAGTCGGAGTCCGAACCCATGACGATGCCTACAACGGGGCTCATTCGGTGATCGTGCCTCTCAGGTAGCCGGCTGCGTGCCGGGCGCGATCGAGGACGTCGTCCAGGTCGTCGCCGTAGGTGTTGACGTGGCCGACCTTACGACCGGGCTTCACGTCCTTGCCGTACATGTGGATCTTCAGTTGCGGGTCGCGGGCCATGCAGTGCAGGTACGCGGAGTACATGTCGGGGTAGTCGCCGCCGAGGACGTTCGCCATGACCGTCCACCTGGCGCGCGGGCGCGGGTCGCCGAGCGGGAGGTCGAGGACCGCGCGGACGTGGTTGGCGAACTGGGAGGTGATCGCGCCGTCCTGGGTCCAGTGGCCCGAGTTGTGCGGGCGCATGGCCAGTTCGTTGACGAGGATGCGTCCGTCGCGGGTCTCGAACAGCTCGACGGCCAGGTGGCCGACGACGCCGAGTTCCTTGGCGATGCGCAGCGCCAGTTCCTGTGCCTCCAGGGCCAGCTCCTCGGCGATGCCGGGCGCCGGGGCGATGACGGTGTCGCAGACACCGCCGACCTGCTGGGACTCGACGACGGGGTACGCGACCGCCTGGCCGTGCGGGGAGCGGACGACGTTCGCCGCGAGCTCGCGCGCGAAGTCGACCTTCTCCTCGGCGAGGACGGGGACGCCCGCGCGGAACGGGTCGGCGGCCTCCTCCAGGGAGCGCACGAACCAGACGCCCTTGCCGTCGTAGCCGCCGCGGACGGTCTTCAGGATGATCGGGAAGCCGTCGCCGTCGGCCCCTTCGGCGAGGCCTTCCGCCGCGAACGCGGCGACGTCCTCGACGCCGGTCACGATGCGGTGCCGTGGGCACGGCACACCGATCTCGTCGAGCTTCGCGCGCATCACGCCCTTGTCCTGGGCGTGCACGAGCGCGTCGGGGCCCGGCCGGACGGGGGTGCCGTCCGCCTCCAGGGCCCGCAGGTGCTCGGTCGGGACGTGCTCGTGATCGAAGGTGATCACGTCACAGCCCCGCGCGAAGTCGCGCAGCGTGTCGAGGTCGCGGTAGTCGCCGACGACGACATCGCCGACGACCTGCGCCGCGGACTCCTGAGGAGTGTCACTGAGGAGCTTGAACTTGATGCCGAGCGGGATGCCCGCCTCGTGTGTCATACGAGCGAGCTGACCCCCGCCGACCATGCCGACTACCGGGAACGTCACGCTCCAAGAGTATCGGCCGCGCCACAGTGGCCGGTTTCCGCGGCGATACGCCCGATTTTCCCTGTCGGTGACCGCGTCTTTTCTTACCTGTGAGCACATGCACAACCACCGTGCGGGGGCGCTGGTTAGCATGGGCTGGTTGGCGTAACGCGCCGACTTCCACCGACGCAGCAGACGACATAACCCACCGACGGGGGCTGGCGACATCATGGGCAGTGCTTCATCGGGGCCTCAAGCGGGGCATCGCAGCGCGGTTCGGCGCCGCTTCGACCTCCTCTTCCGCGAGGTCGCCAAATTCGGCGCGGTGGGCGGTGCGGGGCTTCTCGTCAACCTGATCGTGTTCAACCTCGTACGCCACCTCACGGGCCTGCAGGTCGTGCGGGCCAGTGTCATCGCCACGGTCGTCTCGATCGTCTTCAACTACGTCGGGTTCCGCTACTTCACCTACCGGGACCGCGACAGGGGTGGCCGCACCAAGGAGCTGACGCTCTTCCTGCTGTTCAGCGTGGTGGGACTGTTCATCGAGAACGGTGTCCTCTACGCGGCGACGTACGGCTTCGGCTGGGACAGCCCGCTGCAGAGCAACGTCTTCAAGTTCGTCGGCATCGGCGTCGCGACCCTCTTCCGCTTCTGGTCGTACCGCACCTGGGTCTTCCGGACGCTTCCGGCCCGGGAAGCGGTGGCCAGTGCCGAATCGTTCCTGGACGAGGACCCCGAGCCCGAGGCGCGCCGCCCGCGGGCCCGCGCGAACTGATCGGTCGGGGGCGGGACCTCCCGCCTCCCACCTGCGCTTCCATCCCTGGTCGGCCGCCTGGTCCGGCGCCCCGCGCCGGTCACCCGGTCGGTCACCTGACCGTCCGCTCCTCGTCGTCCTCCGGGAGCCGTGGCGACCGCTTCAGCGGGGTCCGGGACAGGAACAGGCCGAAGACCGGGGGCTGGGCCTGGAGCATCTCCAGACGGCCGCCGTCGGCCTCCGCGAGGTCGCGGGCGACGGCGAGACCGATGCCGGTGGAGTTGCGGCCGCTGATGGTGCGCTCGAAGATGCGGGCGCCGAGGTCGGTGGGGACGCCGGGTCCTTCGTCGGTGACCTCGATGACGGCCTGGTTGCCGGTGACGCGGGTACGCAGCGCGACCGTGCCGCCGCCGTGCATGAGGGAGTTCTCGATCAGTGCCGCGAGCACCTGGGCGACCGCGCCCGGGGTGCCCACCGCCTGCAGATGGCGTTTGCCGGAGCTGACGATCGCGCGGCCCGCGCTGCGGTAGGCCGGGCGCCACTCCTCCAGCTGCTGCTTGATGACCTCGTCGAGGTCGAAGGAGACGGCGGAGCCGGTCCGCGGGTCGCGGGCGTTGGTGAGCAGGCGCTCGACCACGTCCGTGAGGCGTTCCACCTGCGTCAGGGCGATCGTCGCCTCCTCCTTCACCGTGTCGGGGTCGTCGGTGAGGGTGATCTCCTCCAGGCGCATGGAGAGCGCCGTCAGGGGCGTCCGCAGCTGGTGGGAGGCGTCTGCGGCGAGGCGCCGCTCGGCGGTGAGCATCCGGGCGATGCGCTCGGCGCTGCCGTCCAGGACGTCGGCGACCCGGTCCAGCTCGGGGACGCCGTACCGCTTGTGGCGCGGCCGCGGGTCGCCCGAGCCCAGCCGTTCCGCCGTCTCGGCGAGGTCGGTGAGCGGGGAGGCGAGACGGTTGGCCTGGCGTACGGCGAGGAGGACGGCGGCGATGATCGCGAGCAGCGCGACGGCGCCGATGACCAGGAGCGTACGGCCGACTTCCTTGGTCACCGCGGAGCGGGGCTCCTGGACGGTGACCGTCTCGCCCGACTCGCCCTTGGCGGTGTACTGGATGACGTCGCCGGTGGGCTCGCTGCCGACCTCGATGGGGTCGCGGCCCGGAATCCTGATCACGGCGTAGCGCCGGTCGGTGACCTGGTTCCTGAACGTCTCGTCGGTGATCTTCTCGTCGCCGAGGACGCGGCTGTCCACGATGCTGGCCAGCCGCAGCGCCTCGGAGTCCACGCGCTCCTGGGCGCTGTTGCCGATCGTGCGGGTCTCGACGATGACGAGGGAGACGCCGAAGACGGCGATCACCACGAGCACGACGGCGAGGGTGGACTGGATCAGACGGCGACGCACGGGGCCCTCCGGGCAGATGGCTGTACCGGGACCAGTGTGCACGTTCGCCGCTCCGGCCCGAGCGGGGCGCCGGTCCGGCGACGCGGGTTTCCGTCGCCGGCCGCCGGATGTCCGGCGTACAGGACCCCGGGACGGTCGGGTCCCGTGCGCAGGACCCCAGGACGGCCGGGGTGCCCGGCCGGGGTGCCCGGCCGGGCGAGGCCTCAGCTCTTCTCGAAGCGGAAGCCGACCCCTCGTACCGTCGCGATGTAGCGGGGGTTCGCCGCGTCGTCGCCGAGCTTCTTGCGCAGCCAGGAGATGTGCATGTCGAGGGTCTTGGTGGAGGACCACCACGTGGTGTCCCAGACCTCGCGCATGAGCTGGTCGCGGGTGACCACCCGGCCGGCGTCCCGGACCAGGACCCGCAGGAGGTCGAACTCCTTGGCCGTGAGCTGGAGTTCCTCGTCGCCCATCCAGGCGCGGTGCGACTCGACGTCGATGCGCACGCCGTGGGTGGCGGGCGGCTGCTGGGGCTCGGCGGCGCCGCGCCGGAGCAGCGCCCGCACCCGGGCGAGGAGTTCGGCGAGCCGGAACGGCTTGGTGACGTAGTCGTCGGCGCCCGCGTCGAGGCCCACGACGGTGTCCACCTCGTCGGCGCGCGCGGTCAGGATGAGGATGGGCACGGTGTGGCCCTCGGCGCGGAGCCGGCGGGCGACTTCCAGGCCGTCCATGCCGGGCAGTCCGAGGTCCAGGACGACCAGGTCGACACCGCCCTGCATTCCGGCGTCGAGCGCGGTGGGTCCGTCCTCACGGACTTCGACCTCGTAACCCTCCCGGCGCAGGGCACGGGCCAGCGGCTCCGAGATGGACGCGTCGTCCTCGGCGAGCAGTACACGGGTCATGGGGTGATGGTAGTCCGCCGCGGACGACGCCCGGGCAGTGATCCGCCTCCGTGATTCACACCCTCTGTCCGGGTGTTTCTTACCTGTGGGTTTGGGATGCGATCCTGGATTACACCTTCGAATGATCGTCTGCGGTTCCATGGTTGCCTGTGATCCATGTCTCAAGTCCTTCCATATGCCGCATTGCCATGTCGTATGGTGACCAGACGCCTCAAGCACTACATCAGGACCTTTGGCGCGCACTTGATGCTGAAGGTCTCTTCTGTGTGCGGGCTGGTGTCAGCCAGCCTTGAAGGAAGACCTGTGGCCGGGCCCAAACGCACTCATGCGTGACGGGCGTGGATCCCGGTGGTCGCCGTCCGCCGCTTCGCACTCCGGAGCGGACTCCCCGTGGGCGTGGGGACGGACGCCGGACTCCCGCCGGTGCCGGCCGCCCCTCATGGGCGCGTAACTCTCCCGGGCTCTCGGTTGCACTCGAGCGCGGGGGACCCCCAACAGCGCGTCCCAGACCAGCAAGGAACGACCATGGCGTCCAGCCTGACGAAGGACTCGGTGACTCCGGGGATCCCCGGTTCCGAGAAGACCTTCTTCGGCCACCCCCGCGGACTGGCCACCCTCTTCATGACCGAGATGTGGGAGCGATTCTCCTACTACGGCATGAAGGCACTGCTCCCGCTGTACCTGGTGGCACCGGGCGGTCTGCACCTCAGCGCGGCCACCGCGACCGCGATCTACTCGGTGTACCTCTCCCTCGTGTACCTGCTCGCCCTGCCTGGCGGCTGGTTCGCCGACCGTGTCCTCGGCCCCCGCAAGACGGTCGCCGTCGCGGGTGTGATCATCATGCTGGGTCACCTCACGCTGGCTCTGCCCTCCTCGGGCACCTTCTACGGCGGCCTCGGCCTCGTGGCGATCGGTTCCGGTCTGCTGAAGGCCAACATCTCCACGATGGTGGGCCACCTCTACGAGGGCCCGGACGACGCGCGCCGTGACGGTGGCTTCACGCTGTTCTACGTCGGCATCAACCTCGGCGCCTTCGCCGCTCCGCTGATCATCGGCACCGTCGGTGAGAACGTGAACTGGCACCTGGGCTTCGCCCTCGCCGCGGTCGGCATGGCGCTGGGCCTCGCCCAGTACCTGCTCGGCGGCCGTCACCTCAGCGCCCGCTCGCACGAGGTCCCCACGCCTCTGACGGCCCAGGAGAAGTCCGCGACGCTGCGCAAGTCCGCCCTGTGGGCCGCTGTCGCGGTCGTCTTCTACGCGATCGTCGGCTTCTCGGGCCACTACACGCTGAACTGGCTGCTGGTCCCGATCATCATCGCCGGCCTGGTCATCCCGGTCATGGTCATCGGGCGCATCAAGCGCGACAAGTCCCTGGGCCGTGCCGACCAGTCGAAGATGTCCGCGTACATCTGGTTCTTCGTCGCCGCGGCCGTCTTCTGGATGATCTACGACCAGGGCGGCTCGACGATGTCGATCTTCGCCGACGAGTCCGCGAAGAACACGATCTTCGGCTGGGAGTTCCCGGTCTCCTGGTACCAGTCCGTCAACCCGGTCATGATCATGGCGCTCGCGCCGGTCTTCGCCTGGGCGTGGCTGTGGCTGAACAAGCGCGGCAAGGAGCCGAGCACGGCGACGAAGTTCGCCTCGGGTCTGATCCTGATCGGCGCGTCGTTCTTCCTCTTCCTGGCCCCGCTGACGATCGCAGAGGGCGGTCACAAGGCGGCCGCGATGTGGCTGGTGGCGATCTACTTCGTGCAGACCGTCGGCGAGCTGACGCTCTCCCCGGTCGGCCTCTCGGTCACCACGAAGATGGCTCCGGCGAAGTACGCCTCCCAGATGATGGGTGTCTGGTTCCTGGCCGTCACCGCCGGTGACGCCACGACCGGTCTGCTCTCCATCGCCGACGTCGACCTCAACAAGACGGGCATCGTCGCGCTGGAGGCCACGCTCGCCGTGATCGCCGGTGTCGCGGTGTGGATGTACCGCAAGAAGGTCAAGGCGCTCATGGGCGACGTCCACTGACGTCGGTCCCACGACACGGCGAAGGGGGGGGGGGGGGGGGGGGGGGGGGGGGGGGTGGGGGGGGGGGTGGGGAGGGGGGGGGGGGGGGGGTGGGGGGGGGGGGAGGGGGGGTGGGGAGGGGTGGGGGGGGGGGGGGGGGGGGAGGAGGCGGGGAACA